>JACMPK010000229.1 GCA_014377535.1 Gemmatimonadaceae bacterium | reverse complement strand
GCCTGCCATGCCGTCAGGCGTCGCCTGAGCGCCGCGATCTGGCCTGCTTGCGGCTCGGTCGCCTGCGCTGCCGCGAGTGCCTGCCAGTCCGCGATGCATGGTGCTCGCAGGCCGCGTTCATCGGAGGCGAGCAGCATGGTGCGAGCGCGCAGGCGCACGATGGCGAGGCAGCGGTGGTGTGCAATGTCGCGGGACCGCATGGTGACCCATCCTTTTCGCGCGGGTGTCTGAGCGCTGACGTGTCGTGCGAGTGCGACGAGCAGTTCAATGATCTGCGCGCCCATGTCGTCATGTGGATCCAGTGCGCCCATGAAGCGTCGTTTTCGCGCGAGAAGTGTGGTGATGGCCGCGTATGCCGCTGCGGGCAGCGGAGCGGGGAGCGAGACGGTCTGCACCTCCGTCACGGGTGCGCCGATGCGTGCTGCGCGGCCGATGCGCTGATCGAGGCGTGCGGCGGTCCAGGGCAGGTCGAGGTGAACGATCGTCGCGACGCCGGACAGCGAGAGGCCTTCGCTCAGCACGTCGGTCGTGATGAGCAGTCGCACGACGTCGTGGCGGTGCCGGTGGTGGGGGTCCAGCAGGCGTTGCAGCACGTCGGCGCGGCTGATGGTTCCAGAGACGAGCCTGGCTTCGTTGCCGGTGAGCAGTGCGATGCCCGGCTGTGTGCGCAGTTCGCGGAAGAATTGTTCGGCCGTCGCGCTGAACTGCGTGAACGCGACGACAGGTCTCGTGGACCATCGCGCGAGTCGCCGGAGCGCGGTGCAGCGTCGGCGGTCATCGATGCCAGTGAGCGCCGGAAGCAGCGCCTCGAGTGCAATGCGCTGGGTCGCCGCATCTGCCGCAAGGTGTGGCGGAACGGTGCTGCAGGTTCGTCCGAGCAATTCGGGCATCGCAAGCTGGATATCGGCCTCGCTCGATCGCCAGGCGCGTCGAACGTCGCGCGTTGGCTGGATGTGCGCGCGTGCGGCCTGCTCCATGCCGATCGTGGCGGCTATTCGGTGCCGGATGTGTGCGCGCGCGGCGGCGTCGCTCGAGCGAAGCGCGTGCAGAAGGCCCAGTTGTAGCAGGCTGTGCCCATCGCGTTCGTTTGTGCGGAGGGGCGGGAGAGCCATGATGTCTGCCGGCAGCGACGTCACGCGTGGTGGCATCGTGATCGGCGCGCGGTGTCGCACGACGGGAATCACGAGTGCGGTCGCATCAGACAGTCGTGCCGCGTGGATGTCGGCCACTGTGCGGCGGAGGGTGAGCAGGTGGCGTGCCGAGGATGTGGAGGCGTGTGTTGCCGGAGTGTGGAACAGCCGTGTGACGTGCAGCAGGTCGTCGGTCGAGTTGTGTATCGGTGTCGCGCTCAGCAGCAGCACTTTCGCGTCGGCGCAGAGTTTCGTCGTCCGGTGGTGTCGTCTGGTCGAGGGAGTCCGGAGGTGATGTGCCTCGTCGATGATCACGAGGGGGTGTGCGGCGAGGTGCGGTGTGGCGGGTGCGCTGAGGCGTTCGGTGCTGACGAAGTCGAGGGGTATGCCGGTCGTGCGTGCGGCGTCGGTCCAGCGGCTGCGGAGTGCTGCGGGCGCGATCACGAGTGGTCGACAGGCGAATTCTCTCGCGACGGCGAGGGCGACATACGTCTTTCCCAGTCCGGGCGGGTCGGCGAGCAGTGCGCCGCCGTAGCGACGGATACGTGGCATGAGCCAGCGTACGGCCGTCACCTGATGCGGCAGCAACGTGATGTTGCCGAGTTGTGGTGATGGCGTGTCGTGGAGCAGTGCGCGGGTGCGGAGGGCGCAGCGGGCGAGGTGTCGCACCAACGGGTCGATGCCGTCATCATCGTGACCGTCCGGCACGCGTGTCGTGTCGGCGCCCCTTGTTTCATGCTGCATCGGTGTCATGCCTCGTGTGTCATGATGCTTGTGATTGGTGGGTGCGGTGGCTGCGCAGTGCTGCGCTCGTCCATGCGAGGAGCGTTGCGACGTCGTCGTGGCGGATACCGTATGCTTCGAGCGTTGCGTGGTGGAGCGTATCGACGCTCACCGATTCACCGCGTCGTGCGCGTGCAGTGAGTGGTGCGAGGAGTGTGCGGGTGCGGTTCCAGTCCGGCATCGGGAGTGCGAGGACTGTCCAACCCATGAAGCGGTGGTAGCCCCCGCGGGCGGGTTCGGCGATCAGCGAGAGCCATGCCGTCGTCGTTGGTGCGTTGAGCAGGGCGGCGAGCGTGTGTGCGTCGATCGGGTCATGCAGTCGCACGCCGTAGCAGGTGTTGAGTGGCACGGTGGTTGTGTGTGGAGCGAGCACTGTGGCGCGGAGGGTGCGGCCGATGTCGGCCCAGACCACGCGCCAGCCGGTCGTGGCGAGCAGTTCGGTGCGGAAGAGCGCCCACCATGGTTCACGTGGTCGGAGGTCGGTGCGTGCGAGGAGTGCGCGTTCGTGTGGTGCGAAGTGTGACGCGAGTGGTGGCGGCAGTCGTGTGAGGGTGCGGCCGGCCTTGTCGTGCGGCACGACGATGCGTGTCGTGCTGTCGGGCGTGTGCCAGGGGCGAACGTGATCGCCGCGCATCACTGGTCGCGTCCACGTGCGGAGCGCGTCCGGGACTTCCGAGTCCGGCAGCAGGAATGCCTCGTTGCAGCCTGTCTTGATGCCCAGGGAGGGTGAGGGCAGGATCGAGTCCATCCAACGGCTGCCGGCGTGTGAGATGGTGTCGGCTGCAGCGCGGACGTCGTCCGGGATGATGCGCCACGGCGCACCGATCTCGGTGGAGGCCGGCAGCGCGTGTGAGGCGATGATGAAGTGGTGTGGTGTGCCGCTGGCGTCGGTCACGTGGCATTCCACGGGTGCGGCGTTCGAGCGCGCCTTTGCGTGTGCGCGTGCATTTGCGTCGGCGACGGGTGGTGGTGCGCGTCGCACGACGATGGCCGACGGGTAGACGGCGGCGGAGAATCCGGCAGCGTCGAGCGAGTGATCGCGCAGTCGGAGTGGTGTGGCGTGCGTGAGCAGGTGGTGTCGCAGGGCGCCAGCCGAGATGGAGCGCCAGAGTTTGGCCGGGAGCAGGAAGGCCATGATGCCGTTGGGTCGCGTCAGTTCCAGGCCGCGTTGGGTGAACGGAATGGCGATATCCGTTTGGACACCGAAGGCGCGAGTGCCGGAGGCGTGTCGTGTGACTGTGGCGAATCGTGTGCGGAGGTTGGCGCGTGTCGTGGCGTCAAGGTGGTGTGAGCGGACCCAGGGTGGGTTACCGATGACCAGGTCGAAGCCACCGTGTGCGGCGGCGTCGGTGAAGTGCGTGCGGAACTCGAAGTCGACGGCGCCTCCATCATCCACTCGTCGCAGTCGGCGTCGGGATTGCGCGAGCAGCGCGCGCACGGAGGCGAGGCGTCGTCGTTGGGTGGCGGAGAGTCCTGTGCGGGTGCCGAAGAGCGATCGTTCGCGTGCAGATCGGAGCAAATCCGTACGTTCGTTGTGGAGTGCGGATATCGTGCGCAGTGTCAGTTTGCGTGCGTTGTCGCGTGTCAGTGCATCGATGCGTGTCGCGGCCGTTTTCTTCTTCGCTCCTGTGCTGGTGGCGTAGTACTGGCGGAGTGTGGCCAGGCGTGCCGACCGGGCGAGTGGTTGGTCATCGAATGCGTCATGGCCGAGGGCATCGCCGATGTGGATGTGGTGGTCCAGGTTCGGGAGCGGCGTGATCTGTCGCGCGTCGGTCGTGTCGTCGTCGATGACGATGGAGAGCCAGAGCCTGAGTTCGCAGAGCCAGACGGCCATCGGTGCGATGTCGACGCCGAAGATGGATGTCGTGAGGATTTCGCGTCGAATCGTGGCGGGCGGGCGTGGATCGCCGAGTTGCTGGCGGAGTGCCGCCAGACGTTCGAGGGTGGCGACGAGGAGTCCTCCGGAGCCGCAGGCCGGGTCGACGACGCGGAAGGTGGTGAGTCGGTCGAGGATTGCCGCGGCGTCGCGCGGTGCCACGAGTCGTCCCGCCAGTGCGTTGCCGAGTGCGTTGCCGAGTGCGTCGTGGTTGGCGTCGATCGCATGTGTCAGTGCGTCGTCGACCAGCGAGGTGACCAGTGCTGCCGGCGTGTAGAACGTGCCGGAGCCGCGACGTTCGTTCGTGTCCATGAGCGCTTCAAATGTGCGGCCCAGGAGATCGGGGTCAATGGCGGCTTCGGACCATGACGATGCATCTTCGCGCGCTGTGAAGCGGTAGCGCGCCAGCGTATTCAGCAGCAGTGGCGTCAGCTGTTCGTCGTGGATGGCGGGCTGGCGTGCGCGTCGTTCCGCCGGCGAGCAGGCGAAGAGTCCGCCGTTGAGGAACGGCACGTTGCCGAAGGCGCGTGCTGCGGGTGCGCGGTGTCGGCGTGGTGTGTTGAGGGTGCCGAAGGTCAGGGGTGCGACCAGTCGGTGCCAGAGTCGGCCGCCCGTGGCGAGCCTGTCTTCGGCGTGTCGTGCCAGAAAGTTGCGGTCGTCGTCGAGCCACCCTTTCGTTTCCAGGAACTTGAGGAAGAGCAGTCGTGCCACGTGGATCAGGGCGAGCGTGCGTCGGTCGTCGTGCTCGACGCGTGCCGGCCAGCTTTCGGCGATGTCGGTGACATGCTCGTCCAGTGCCCGGAAGAACCGGCGGCCGATCGCGTGTCGGCCCAGCAGGTCGTGCCAGCGCAGGCAGGTCAGTGTCGGGTCGCAATGCCAGGCTGCCGAAAGTGCGGCGATCGTCTGTGCATCTGAATCGAGCGGGTGGGTCGGGGAGGTCGTGAGCACGGCGAGTCGTGGGCCGCGCGTGGAGCTCAGCCAACAGGCCAGCACTAGTGGGCCGTTGCTCGCACATTGCAACAGGACCAGCCAGCGTCGCGGGTCCGTGAGCCGATCCAGGTGCGTGGCGAGGCGGTGGAGTGTGGCGCGCCAGTCGTCAGGCTGCAGCTGTTCGACCAACAGGATCGCCGCGTCGTCGCCGCGGGTGACGCGGGTGGCGCGGGTGGCGCGCGTCGCGAGTGTTGAATCGGCCGTGATGCCCAGCGAGTGGATGGTGCGTCGGGTGAGCGTGTGCGGAGACGAGTCGAAGCCCAGTGCACGGGCCAGCGCGAGGAGGCCGGCTGCGGAGGTCGCGTTGGCGAGGAGCGTGTGTGCGGCGCGCGTGGTGAGCATGGCGCGACGGTAGCGCCGGTTGGCGCAAGGCTTAGCATCCCGATCATGCAGACATCATCGAAAGTGCGATGGCCGGCAGTGTTGGGGGCTGGGGCGCGTGTTGCGCTCGTGTGCGCGTCGGGGCCGTTGGTGGGCGAGGCCGATGTCGTGCGCGCCGAGCTGCATGTGCGCGGCATGGGATGGGAGCCACTTCGTGGCGCGAGCGTCCTTGCCCGACAGGGCTACCTGGCCGGGAGTGATGAGCAGCGCATTACCGATCTGCAGTGGGCGCTGGACGATCACACCATCGATGCCGTGTGGTGTGTGCGTGGCGGGTACGGTCTGACGCGGATCGTGTCGTGCTTGTCGCTGGAGTCGTTCGCGTTGCGGCCCAAGGTCGTGATCGGGTATTCGGATGTCACGGTGCTGCACTGTGCGATTGCGGCACGTGCCCGAATCGTGACCTTTCATGCGCATACTGCGCGGGCAGCATTGCCCTCGATGAGTCGTGATTCCCTGCGTGCCGCGGTAACGCAGGGTGGTGAGCCATGTGGCGTGTGGCCTGAGGCGCGGGCCGTGCGTGGCGGGCGCGTGGCCGGTCGGCTGGTTGGCGGGAACCTGTCGCTGCTCGCTGCGCTGTGCGGAACGCCTGATGCCATGTCGGCGCGTGGTGCGATCGTGGTGCTGGAGGATCTGCATGAGCCGGCATATCGTGTGGATCGCATGCTGCGGCAGCTCGAGCAGTCCGGCGCGTTGCGCGGGTGTGTCGGGCTGGCTGTCGGTCAGTTCACGCTGGTGCCCGTCGATGAGAATGTCGATGCACCGGGCGTGGACGAGTTGATCGACGAGCTGGCGCAGCGGCTCGGTGTGCCCTGTCTTGGCAACCTGCCGATCGGCCATATTGCAGACCAGTGGACAATCCCGCTCGGCGCGTCGGCGACGCTCGATGTCGATGCGTGTGCGTTGTGGACCGCGGAGGGTGCGGTGAATGCGCAGTGACCGCGCAGCGAACGTTCGAGGAGATGCATCGTGGCGTGATCGTTGCGCGACGACGGGTGCCATGTGGCTGGTCTTCCGCTCAACACATAGAAGAAGGGACGTGACATGAAGAGTGCTGCAGAACTCATCGCCGACGCCAAGTCGCGCATCAAGGAAGTGACACCGGCCCAGACCCTTGCGATGCGTGCGTCAGACCCGTCGGTCGTGCTGATCGACGTGCGTGAGGATCGCGAGTGGAACCTTGGGCATGCGGCCGGTGCCGTGCACATGTCGCGCGGCACGCTGGAGAGCAAGATTGATCAGGCCGTGGCGCGCGAGGTGCCCGTGGTGCTGTACTGCGCCAGCGGGAATCGGTCGGCACTGGCGGCCGAATCGCTGATGCAGATGGGTTATACAAATGTGGCGTCGATGTCGGACGGGTTCCGTGGTTGGGTCGATGCGAATGGTGACATCGAGGGATGAGGCGCTCGCGGTGCCGGGTAGGCGGTCCGTGATGATACAGTCGCTGGAGCTGGCGTTGCGGTTGCACGATCGCGTGGAGGAGCCGCAGGATGTGGGGCTGCGGTGGGCCGCGGTCGCGCTGGTGTTGCGTGGCACGACGGTCGATGATGCGGACCTGTTGTTCATTCGCCGGGCCGTGCGCATAGGCGATCCGTGGAGCGGGCATGTGGCCTTCCCCGGCGGACGGATGGACGTTGCCGATGCGTCGCTGGAGGTCACGGCGCGACGCGAGACCCGAGAGGAGCTCGCCCTGGATCTGGACGCGCATGCTCGGCTGCTCGGTGTGCTGGATGACCTGAGGCCGGGCGCGGCAGCGTTGCCGTCGATCGCGGTGCGGCCATACGTATTCGCGCTGCGCGCCGACGTGACGCTGGTGCCGAACGAGGTGGAGGTGCATTCCACGTTCTGGGTGCCGGTGCAGCGGTTGCTGGATCCGGCGAGTACGATGGAGCACGTCTTCGACCGCGGCGGGTCGCGATTTCGTTTTCCGGCGTACCGGTCGGGCGATGATGTCGTGTGGGGAATGACCGAGCGGCTCGTCACGCAACTGCTTGCGGTCGCGCGTGGGTCCGTATAGCGCGTGTCGTCTTTTCCATCGCGGATTTCGCGGAGGAATACAAAAAAGGCTGTAGGAACTGCTCTCGCGAGTGCAGTTCCTACAGCCTTTGTTTTTACGCTTACACCGCACCTTCCGTGATGACCCCGGATGATGCCCGTTATACGGAAAGTGCGATCAGCGTCACGGCGTCTTTCTAATCGCTTCGCCCGTCGCCAGATCGAGCGTGAACGCGGTGCCGTTGACGACCAGCGGAACCGTCTGCGTACCGTTGAACGTGACGACCGAGGTGCGCGTGGAGCTCTTCGTGCCGTTCACGGCGTCAATGCGCGTCACGTTGTGCGTCCGGGTAATCGTCCCGCTGGCCGGCCACGCATCGGGGAGTCGGACGGCGGGCGTGACGACATCCTTGATGACCGTCGATCCATCCAGCTGGTACTCGCGGTCGACCGCGTTCGCGCCAGACGCGCCGTCCTTTGCGAACTTCGTGCGTTGACGTTCCGTGGAGCTCGTGCCGTTGATCGTGATCGTCGTGTTGGCGCCGAGCAGACCGCTGACGGTCAGGTCTCGGCTGCGGGAGACGCTGCCGCTCCACTTGTTCTTGGTGATCGTGCCGTCCATCGCCCACTTGAAATTGGCTGCAGCCGTGGTGGTGACGCTGTACGCGCTCTGGGCGACCCCCGCCTGATCGACGAAGGCGTAGCTGCGCGTGGTGGCGAATGGCCCGCGGACTTTCTCGAAGCAGAGAAAGCGCTTGGCAGTGGCGTCGTACGGACAGGCGGCCCACGCGGCGAAGCGCTCGAAATCACCGAGCTGCGCGATGCCGAAGGCTCCGCGATTCGCCTTGAACGTTTCGACATCCTCTTTTGCAGCGTCGGCGGCAACCGTCGCGACGTCTTGCGTGGTGGCGGCGGCGACCGACGCCGACACGGTGGATGACGAGTCAGTCGGCGTATTGTCGCCGCAGGCCGCCAGGGAGAGCACGGTAGTGAGCGCGGTGGCAGCGCGCAGGATGGAACGGTTCCGCATGATCGGGTCCAGGGGTCGCAGGTGAATCAAAGAATGAGGCGGCCAGCGGGTGATCCGGCAGCACTGGGACATCGGGGCGGACGTCCGCCCCGACGTAAATGTTAATGGCAGAAGCCGTGCCATGGTTCAGTTCGCCGCGATTCGCACTTGGGGGGACTGGACGTTCGCCCCGGAGGCGTCGATAATTTCGTATAGACGAAATCACTTCTTCGGCCATCCATGACCCTCGGCAACCCCACACCGACCGAACCCCACGATGTCGTCGATGACGCCGACGCCATCGTGGTCCCCGCGAGCACCGCCATCCCCGGCTGGCGCCGCACCCGCGAGGCGCCGTCGCTCGCGGAGGTCTACCGCAGCGTGCCCGTCAGCCGCGGCAACTGGTTCCGGAAACTCCTGTCCTTCGGCGGACCGGGATACCTCGTCGCCGTGGGATACATGGACCCGGGCAACTGGGCCACCGATCTGGCGGGTGGCGCACAGTTCGGCTACGCGCTGCTCTACGTGATCCTGCTGAGCAACCTGATGGCGGTGCTGCTGCAGGGACTCGCCTCCAAGCTCGGCATCGTCACAGGGCGCGACCTCGCACAGGCCTGCCGCGACGCCTACCCGAAGCGCATGTCGTTCGCGCTCTGGGTCATCGCCGAACTGGCCATCGCAGCCTGCGACCTCGCCGAAGTGATCGGAACGGCCATCGCACTCCAGCTGCTCTTCAACATCCCGCTGCCGCTCGGCGTCACCATCACGGCACTCGATGTCCTGATCGTGCTCTGGCTGCAGAACAAGGGGTTCCGGCTGCTCGAGGCCATGGTCATCGCCCTCGTCGCGGTCGTGGGCGTCTGCTTCCTGTTCGAGCTGATCCTCGCCCGTCCCGACGTTGGCGCGGTGATGCGCGGCTTCATCCCGGGGCCCGCAATCCTGCACGACAGCAGCATGCTCTACATCGCCATCGGCATCCTCGGGGCGACAGTCATGCCGCACAACCTCTACCTGCACTCCAGCATCGTGCAGACACGCAAGTACGAGGAAACGGTCGCGGGCAAGCGCGAAGCGGTACGCTATGCGTTTGCCGATTCGACGATCGCGCTCACCTTCGCACTCGGCATCAACGCGGCGATCCTGATCGTCGCCGCGGCGACGTTTCACGGCACCGGCAACAGCAACGTCGCCGAGATTCAGGATGCGTGGAAGCTGCTCACACCGCTCCTCGGCGCCGGCGCGAGCACGGTCTTCGCACTCGCGCTGCTGGCGTCAGGGCAGAATTCCACCTTGACCGGTACGCTCGCCGGACAGATCGTCATGGAGGGATTCCTCAACATCCGGTTGCAGCCGTGGGTGCGACGCCTCATCACGCGACTCATCGCGATTGTTCCGGCCGTGGTCGTCAGTATCTTGTACGGCGCGCGTGGCACGTCGCAGCTTCTGGTGCTGAGTCAGGTGATCCTCAGCCTGCAGCTGTCTTTCGCAGTCTTCCCGCTGGTGTCATTCACGTCGGACCGTGCCAAAATGGGCGAGTTTGTCAACGCGCGATGGCTGACGGTCCTCGCCTGGACCATTGCCGTCGTGATCGCGTCGCTGAATGCCTGGCTGCTGTTTCAGATTGCCCGTGACTGGCTGAGCTGACCATGTATCACCATCTGCTGGTCCCACTCGAGAACTCGCCGTACGACGAGGCGATCCTCAGTCATGTGCGCGCGCTGGCCCTGATGTGCCGCGCGAAGGTCACACTCATTCATGTGGCCGATGGTTTTGCCGCACGCAACATGCACGCGCTCAAGCTGCGCGAGTCGGAAGAACTGCGCGTTGATCGTGAGTACCTTGACCAGTGCGCGGCCGATCTCGCTGCGGCGGCGCTCGAGGTCGATGCCGTGCTGGCCAGTGGCGATGCAGCCACCGAGATCTGCGCTGCTGCGCAACGCGAACAGTGCGACCTGATCGCCATGGCGACGCACGGTCACGGCTTTCTCAATGACGTCGTGCGCGGCAGCGTCGCGAATCAGGTGCGTCATCGCTCACTGGTACCTGTCCTGCTCGTGCGAGGCTCCGCGGTTCGCACGACCGTGCCATCGGCCACGTGACCTCGCATCGCATGCGTCACCGCGTGGTGGCACCACGATGACGCCCGCGCGCCGCACCGCTCCGGTCGCACCAGTCACGCCGCTCACGGCGCCGGTCGAGGATTACCTCAAGGCGATCTACGACCTCGAACAGGGCGGTGATCCCGCCACGACCAATGCGCTTGCCGAGCGCCTCACGCTCGCACCGGCCAGCGTCAGCGGCATGGTGCGGCGTCTCGCGTCACAGGGGTTGCTCGAGCATGAGCCGTACCGCGGCGCACGTCTCACGGCGGACGGCCGTATCGCCGCGCTCCGCACACTGCGTCGGCATCGCGTGCTCGAGAGCTACCTCGCCACGGTGCTCGGTGTGCCCTGGGACGACGTGCATGCCGAGGCCGAGCAGTTGGAACATGCGGCCTCCGATACGCTCATCGATCGCATGGCTCGCGCACTCGGCGATCCACTTTTCGATCCGCATGGCGCGCCGATTCCCACGCGTGACGGTGTGGTGGACGAGACTCGACACCGCACGCTCGCCGATTTTCCCGTGGGCACCCGTGGCACCGTGATGAGCGTTAGCGACAAGGATCCCGTCATGCTGCGTTATCTCGGTGAACTCGAACTGCGACCAGGTGCCATGGTACACGTGCAAGCGCGCGCTCCCTACGACGGCCCTATCGACGTGATGGTGGGCGGCGTTCTTCGTCAGATCGGCCCCGTCGCCGCGCGCGCTGTCCGCATCGCCGCCGCGTTGTGAAGCACCTGTGGGCCCGCGCCATCCTTGGCGCGCTATTGTGCGCCGGAAACCTTGGTGCACAGGTAATCGATTCCGCACCGACGCGACCCGCCGTCGTTCGCACCATCGCACTCGATGCGCGCCTTGCACTCGACGAGGGCCTGAAGCTGGGCGACACCGTGCGTATCTCCGCACTGCCGAACGACGCGCTCGCCGAGCGTGTCGTGGTGTCAGCACTGCTTTCGCGGCGTGCCGACCCAAGCGAAATTGCGCGACAGGAATACCGTGCGCGCGTGCACCTCGACCAGCTGCAGCGACTGATCTCGTACGGCGACCGTGTCGACCGGTTTGCCGTACGCTCCAGCGGTGACTCGGCGCGTGCCTCGCTGCTGGCTGTAATCAACAACGCCGCGTTCGGGTTCCGTGCCTGGCCCAGCGCCGACATCGCCGTGCGCACCAGCCGCACCTTCCAGGTCGTACGACGATTCAATCGCGCCATCGGCGTGATCACGATCGTCGCGAGCGCCGCGTTCCTGCTGTGCATTCTGCTGCTCAAGATCGACGAACGCCGACGCGATGTGGCCGCGCTGCGCATGATGGGCATCTCGGCCAGCACCATCGTACGATCGGTGGTGCTCGAGGCGGGAATCATCGCGCTGCTTGGGTCCATCGCCGGTGTCGTTTTCGGCGTGATCGTCGCGCGGCTCGTGAACTGGTACTTTCAGGGCGTGCATCGCACCACGTTGGCCTTCACGCTGGTCACGCCTGAGACCGTGGTGTTTGCCTGCCTGCTCTCGGTGCTGCTCGGTATCGTTGCGGGTTGGTTCGCGGCGCGACGGCTGGTGCGCGTTCCGGCGCTCACGCTACTGGGGCGCTGATGCCCATTCGTCTCGCGGTGCTTGCACTCTGGCGCCATCCTGCGCGCACCCTGCTCGCGCTGCTTGGCATCGCGGTGTCGGCCGCGCTGTTGCTCGACATGGTGATGCTCGCGACCGGCATGCGTGAGAACTTTCAGGGATTCCTGATGCTCAAGGGCTATCAGCTGCGCGTCGCACCGAAGGGCACACTGCCGTTCGACAGCGACGCGACGATCGACAGCGCGACGGCGCTCGTCGCGGCGATTGCACGCTTGCAGGGCGTCACTGCCGTCAGCCCGGTACTTGGCGCCCAGGTGCAGACCGCGTCGCCCGTCGACTCGAACGTGAGTGCCTTCACGCTGGGCCTCTTCCCGAATGTGCAAGGCGATTACGAGCTGCTGCGTGGCACGGATCTCTCGGACAGTACGGGCCTCATCGCGAACGATCGCTGGCTTGCCGCCACGGGCCACGTGCTCGGTGACACGGTCCTGTTGGCCGTCGGCTACGATCCGCAGCTGCGAACCGTCGTGGGTCAGCGGCGCCTCGTGGTGCGCGGCGTCGCGCGCTTCTTCTACATCGCCGCAACCCAGCCAACGTTGGCAGTGCAGCTTCCAGTGTTGCAGGCGATGGGCGGCCGCGAGCGACGTGATCGTGTGTCGCTCGTGATGGTGAAGGCCGCAGACGGCGTTGATCCGGAAGTCGTGCGAGCGCGCGTGGAGAAAGTCAGCGCCCGCGTGTCTGCCATCTCCCTCGAAGGCGCGACATCGGCCGTCGAGCAGCGACTTGGATACTTCAAGCAGCTCGCCCTGGTGCTCGGCAGCATCTCGTTGGCGGTCGGTGTGCTGCTCGTGACCACGCTGATCACCATCGGCGTCAACGAACGTGCCGGCGAGATTGCCGTGCTGCGTGCCATCGGCGTCGCGAAGGGCAGCATCGTGCGACAGGTCGTCACGGAAGGTGTGATTCTCACCGGCGTCGGCGCACTGGCCGGTATCGGCATCGGTCTCGTGACGGCGAGGTGGCTCGAGCGCATTTTGTCCGACTTTCCGGGCCTGCCTGCCACGTTTCACTTCTTCGTGTTCCAGCCGCGCGATGCCGCTATCGCGCTTGGCCTGCTAGCACTCGCCGGCATGCTTGCCGGCATCTATCCCGCCTGGCGCGCCGCGTCGCTACCCATCGCAGGTACCCTTCGTCGTGAGGCCGTCGCATGACCGCCATCGTGCAGGTGCGCGATCTCGCGCGTGACTACAGCATGGGCAGCGGTGCGGTGCATGCGCTGCGCGGCGTCAGCTTCGACGTGAATCAGGGCGAGTGGGTCGCGATCGTGGGTCCATCGGGCTGTGGCAAGAGCACGCTGCTGAACCTCATCGGCGCCGTGGATACGCCCGACAGCGGCGCACTCACCATCGCCAGTCAGCGCATCGATCGAATGAGTGACGGCGATGCCACGGCGTTTCGTCTCCGTCAAATCGGTTTCGTCTTCCAGCGCTTCTATCTCATGCCCGCACTGAGTGCTGCCGAGAACGTCGAGCTGCCGATGGCCGAGGCCAGGCTGCCACGCGAGGAACGTCGTGCGCGCGTGCGCGAACTGCTCGGCTATGTCGGACTCGCTGAACGCGCCCATCACCGACCGTCACAGCTCAGCGGCGGCGAGCAGCAGCGCGTCGCCATTGCACGTGCACTCGCGAATCGTCCCGCGCTGCTGCTGGCCGATGAACCGACCGGCGAGCTCGATGCCGCCACGGGGCTCGAGATGATCGAGCTCTTCCGCCGCCTCAATCGTGACGGCACCACCATCGTCGTGGTGACGCATGACGCCCAGATGGCCGACGCCGCCGGACGACGTATCCAGATGCGTGACGGCGCGATCATCAGCGGAGGTCTCGCGTGATCTGGCAGCTGGCGCTGCGGAACCTTGGCTTCCGCAAGCTGCGCACGCTGTTCCTGCTTGCCGGTTACGGGCTTGGCGTGGCGGTGATGATCGTGCTGCTCTCCGTCGGCGATGCCATGATTGCGCAGGCCAGCGACGAGAAGCTCGTCGGCGGCGGCGACGTGACGGTGCTGCCCGAGGGCCTCGACGTTGAGGTGATGAAGACCGGCGGTGTCGGCGGCATGTTCTTCTCCATCGCGAACGCCCGCTTTCTGCATCAGCAACTGCTCGGTGCGCCGCGGAACGCCGCGCTCGTGCGCGCAGTGGCACCGCAGATCGAGTCCAAGTTGCTGTATGTCACGCTGGCGAACGGTCGTGAGTTGCCGGTCCGTGCATCCGGTGAAATCCCAGATGCCACGCGTGATGTCGGCGCTCCTGCGCTGCTTGCTGACGGCAGCTGGATCAACGACGACGGCGATCGCCGGTGGATCGCGCCATCGCTGGCCGGGCTGCGGCACGATGCCGATCATTTCCATCTGCCGCCGCCCGACCTTGCGACTCCGCAAAGCTGGGGTGAGTGGCACTATTTCAATGTGCTGTCGCCCGACGCGAGCCGGTGGTATTTCATCACGTTCATCGTCGCGGGACAGGTGCCGGCGGGCGATTGGGCCGGTCAGGTGCTCGTCACCACGCACGCCGCCGGCAGGCCCGCACGCCGGTTCTCGATGACGGTGCCAAAGTCGCAGGTGCGCTTCAGCACGCGCGACGCGAATCTTTCGTTCGGCGCGTCGGGCAACGTGGAAGTGCAGGCCGATGGGCACTACGCACTGCGCGGCATTGCGCGCGCGGAGGATGGCAGCGGCGATGAGCTTCGCCTCGAGCTGGCAGTGACGCCGGCACCGCGCGCGTACTTCCCCGGCGCCACGCTCATGGGCGGCGACACGCCATCAGGTTACGCGGTGCTGGGCCTGCGCGCCGCGGCGACGGGCTCCATCTGCGTCGCATCGCGGTGCGAGCGGTTCGACGCCGCGCAGGCGTATCACGATCACAATTGGGGCACGTGGCAGGGCGTGACCTGGGATTGGGGCGCCGCGCGTGCTGGCAGCTTCACGATCCTGTACGGTCGTGTGCGTCCACCGGCATCGTCTGGCAACGTGGATGCGCCGCTGTTCGTGTATCTGGTGGATTCGCTCGGATTCCGCGCCGTCTTCCGGCCACGTCAGATCCAGTATGACGACACGCGGGTCGTCGCCGGTCCCGGTCGCGGCCCGGCAACGGCGCGACTCTTCGAGGTGCGCGGCAACGATACGCTCGATCTCAGGCTGACCATCGACGACGCGGTCGCTTCGGACACGCGCGGTGGACTCGTGGGCCGCGGCGAGGGCGATTACGCGCGGCAGTTGGTGACGCCCTGGTTCCTGCAGATGAAGGGCAGGGCTCGCCTCAGCGGTCGGGTCGGCGGCGTCGCGCTGGCCGGTGAGGGGATCGGATTCTACGAAACGTATCGTTGATGCCCTGCTGCTGTCTTGAAACTGGCGCGAAGGAAACGTGTGCATGCCGGAACTCACTCCGGAACCGCTGTTCCCCCTTGGCCCATCCCGATCCGCAGGCCACCTTTGAGCCATGGCAGCCTCCATCCGGCTCGGCACGCAGGGCTGGAATTACGACGCCTGGCTCGGCTCGTTCTATCCGTCCGGCACGAAAGCACCCGATTACCTCGGCGTGTACTCCCGTGCGTTCGAGTCTGTCGAGATCGATTCCACGTTCTATGCAATCCCCGCCGTCCGCAGCGTCCGTGGCTGGGCCGCACGCGTACCGGACGGCTTCAAGTTCGCACTCAAGCTTCCGCAGGAAATCACGCACGACAATCGCCTGCGCGAGTCGGCTGACCTCACCGCCCTCTTCCTCGATCGCGCGCGCGAACTCGACGACAAGCTCGGCATCGTCCTGATCCAGCTCGGGCCGGACTTCGCGCCATCGGAACTGCCTGCGCTCGTCTCGTTCCTCCCCACGCTCCCCACGAAGGAAATCCCGTTCGCCATTGAGTTCCGGCAGCGCGGCTGGATCAATGACGGCGTCCTGGCGCTTCTGCGTGAGTACAACGTCGCGCTCACGCTCACCGATGCCCGCTGGATTCCGCGCAAGCAGATGCTGGCACTGGCAGAGAATCCAACGTCGGATACCGCCTATCTGCGGTGGATGGGGCCGAACCGCGACTTCACTGACTACAGCCACATCCAGGTGGACCGCACGCGCGAGCTGCACGCGTGGGCCAACGCCATCACGGGACTGACCGAGCGCGTGAAGACGATCTATGGGTTCGTGAACAACCACTTCTCGGGCCACAGTCCCGAAAGCGTGCGGCAGCTCCAGCGCCTCCTCGGTCAGACGCCAGTCACACCCGACCAGCTTGGCGAACAGATGACACTGTTCTGATGCCGACTGACGGAACGCGCGGCACGGTTCGCGTGCGGGTGATCGTATTCGTCGTGATCGCTGTCGCGCTGGCAACGCTGTTCGCGCGGCTCGGCTTCTGGCAGCTGGACCGTTTGGCACAGCGTCGGGCCCTGAATGCGGAAGTGGCAGCGAACTTCGGCGCCGTACCCGTTCCCGTGGCATTGCTGCCGCACGACAGCGCGGCCATGCGATATCGCCGGGTCACGTTGCGCGGCGTGTTCGATTACGCCAACGAAGTCGTCGTCACGCAACGCATACGCGGCGGCTCACCCGGTGTGAACCTCCTCACGCCACTGCGCATCGCTGGTCGTGATACCGCCTACCTCGTGAATCGTGGCTGGGTCTACTCGCCTGACGGCAAGCGGATCGACCAGCCGGCATGGCGCGAACGCGATACCGCCGACATCCTCGCGTTTGCGCTGCCGGCCTTGAGCTCCGACAGTGCTGCTCCCGGCGTCACGAGCCCGAAGCTGATGCGCACGCTCGACTTCCATGTCGTGCAGCAGGGCATGCCCTATCCAATTGCGCGTGTGCACCTGGTGCAGCTTGGCGACACGTCACCGAAGGGCAACATCCCGCCTCGCCTCATGCCGCCGCCGCCGTCCGAAGGCGCGCACAGGAGTTACGCCGTGCAGTGGTTCAGCTTCGCCGCCATCGCCTTGATCGGCGCGGGAATCTTCGCCTACACCGACCGCAATCGTCACAAGCCGCGCGTCGACGACACCTGAGTCACGTCGACACCGGCACGGTCAGGCTGACGTCGCCCGCTTCCGCTGCAGCACGAGCATCGCGGCTGCGATCATTGCACCACCAATCCATGTGCGCGGGCCGACGGCCTGCCCCAGCACGAGGCCTGCGAGCAGTGCCGTCCAGAACGGCTCCACCGTGCTCACGATCGACGTGCGCACCGGCCCCAGGATCGCGAGACCGGCCAGGAAGGTCGTGAATGCCAGCGTCGTCGCGATCAGCGCGAGTGCGCCGGCGTTGATCAGCAACGCGGACGTCACCGGCATGAGCGGCGTCTGCAACACCAGCGCGGCGACGAGAAAGCAGATCGCCGCGCCGAGTGCGATCCAGGTCATCGCGGCCGCAGGCTTCAGTTTGTCTTGAATCTTGGCCAACCAGGGAATCAACACCGCATAGACCACGGCGGCCGTGAGTGCGAGAGCCACGCCGCGCGGGTCGAGATTCGAGGCAACCGGGTTGCCGACGATCGTCACGATCCCGGCCAGCGACAGCGCGAGCGCCGCCGCGTTCCACCGGTCCACCGTTTCCGTCCGTCGCACGATCGCGAGCAGCGCGACCCAGGTCGGATAGGTGTAGAAGAGAAAGGCGACGCTGGCGGCGGGGATGCGCGTCACCGCGCCGACCGTGAGCCCGGCGATCGCAGTCTGCGCGAGCCCGCCGATCAGCAGCAGGCGCCACTTCCGCTCGCCCACGGCCAGCACCTGGCGCACGCCTCCGGCCACCAGGCCAAGCAGGATTGTGCCGAAGATGTAGCGATAGAGGAGCAGCGCGCTGAGCGTCACACCGCCGTCGATCGCGCGTTGCGTGAAAATCAACGTGGTCCCGAACGACGCGGCGCTGATCAGCACGAGCACCGTGCCGCGCAACGGGTGCGTGACCGCTGTCGCCTTCATCACGGGTGCGGTCGTCACGACTGTGTCGTCCACAGGCGCATCAGAGATACGTGCCGCGCAACAGCAGCAGGGCCAGCGTGAAGTAGATCACGAGGCCGGTCACGTCCACCAGCGTGGCGACGAGCGGTGCCGAGGCACTCGCCGGATCCAGTCCCACGCGTTTGAGCGCAAACGGCAGCATCGCGCCGACCAGAGTGCCGAACGTCACCACGCTGATCAACGACAGCGCCACGGTGAGCGCAAGGAGCGTATGGCCGTCGCCATAATTCGACAGCCCGACCGACTGCCACACTTCAATCCGCGCAAACCCGATCACGCCAAGCAGCGCGCCAAGCAGCAGACCACTCGGCAGCTCTCGCATGGCCACGCGCCACCAATCGCGCAGGCGCACCTCACGCAACGCGAGGGCACGAATCAGCAGCGACGTCGCCTGCGAGCCGGAGTTGCCGCCCGAACTGATGATCAGCGGCACGAACAGCGCGAGCACGGCCGCACGCTGGATCTCGCCCTCGAAGCGGCCCATCGCCACCGCCGTGAACATCTCGCCGATGAAGAGAATCGTCAGCCAGCTCGCGCGCTTGCGCAGCAGCGTGAAGAATCCGGTGTCGATGTATGGATCGTCCAGCGCCTCCATGCCGCCCAGCTTCTGCACGTCCTCCGTCGCGTCTTCCTGCACGATGTCGATCACGTCGTCCACCGTCACCACGCCCACCAGCCGCATGTTCTCGTCCACCACCGGCACGGCCACGAGATCGTACTTCGATGTCCGTTCCACGATCTCCTCGCGGCCGGCATGCACGGTCACGGTCACGACTTCCGACCAGGCGATCTCCGACACGATCTGACCATCCGGCGCCGCCAGCAGTTCACGCAGCGACATCACGCCATTCACCCGACCCACGTCGTCGGTGCTGTAGATCGTGTACATCGCTTCCTTGCGACCGATGCGCGCGATGGAGCGCACACTGGCGAGCGCATCCTCCACTCGCTGCGACGACGGCACCGACACGAACTCGGTCGTCATCAGTCGGCCGGCGGTGTCCACGTCGTACGCGAGCAGCTGCTCCGTCTCGCGCTGCTGCTCCGGAGGGAGTGCCGAGAGAATCTCGTCGGCGACATCCTCCTCCAGCTCGTCCAGCACCTCGGCGCGATCGTCCGGTGTCATCTCGGTGACGAGCTGCGCGGCCTGGCGCGTCGTCATCGTCTCCAGCACGTCGCTGCGCAGGTCCTCGTCCAGGTACTCCAGCACGTCGGCGGCGCGCTCGGCACCCAGCGCATTCAGCAGCGCCACGACACGGTCGCGCGGAATCGCTTCCGCGACATCCGCCAGGTCGGCCGGATGCATCTCCTCCGTCTCGGCGGCCACCGCTTCCGGCGCCTCGAGGAGAAGCGCGAGGATGTCCGGGGCCAGCAGCGCGGCGATCGGCAGATCGTCGTCGCGTCGTTTTTTGGCCATCATGTGCCGGTCACTCGGGCGGCTGCTCGGCCAGATCAGGCACGACAGCCGACGTCACGGAAGGAGACGACCGTCCGGTCGCCAGGAATTCAGCCAGCCGCGCCGGGGCGCCAACTCGCTCGCTCGGCAAATTTAGGCCTGCCCCCCAGCGGTCGTAACCCCGCGCAGCCGACCCTGCATCACGAGTCGCCGATGATCGGCAACCGACGCACCGCGCGCTCCGCGTGCACGGTGCGCACCGCAAATCCCGCCACACCGATGGCCTCGCGTAGCAGCGGCTCCACGGCGCGACCGTCGTGCTCCACCTCAACGCGACCCATCGACACGTCGCACCAGCTGATGCCGGGCACCATCGCGAGCGCCGTCTGCACCGCGCGCACGCAGTGCACCGCCTGCATCCCGTCAATCATCACGATCGTCCGCATGCCGCAAAGCTACGTCAGCCGTGGCACTAGGTTTGGCCATGTCTCTCACCGTCGCCTTTCTCGGACTCGGCGCCATCGGCGCACCCATGGCCGCGCATCTGGGGCGCGCCGGCCACACGCTCACCGTCTGGAATCGCACCGTCCAACGGGCGACCGGCAGCGCCGCTGCCGCCGCGGGTGCGCGCGTCGCGACATCGCCGGCCGATGCCGTGCGCGGCGCCTCGATCGTGATCACCTGCCTGCCCGAATCCTCGGATGTGGCGGCGCTGCTGAACGCCGATGGGCAGGCGATGCTGCAGGCGCTCGAGCCGGGCGTGCTCTTCGTGGATTGCACCTCAGGCGATCCGGATACCAGCCGTCGTATTGCCGCCGACCTGGCCGCGCGCGGTGTGGACTTCATCGACGCACCGGTCAGTGGTGGCGTGGTCGGTGCGGAAGCGGGGACACTGACCGTGATGGTTGGTGGCACCGCCGCGGCACTCGACCGTGCGCGCCCGGCGCTCGAGAGCTTCGCGGGCAAGATCGTGCATTGCGGCGAGGTGGGCGCGGGACATGCGCTCAAGGCGGTCAACAATGCGTTGCTGGCGCTGCATATCTGGTCCACGGCCGAAGGTCTCGTGGTTGCGATGAAGGCGGGCGTCACGCCACAGGTTGCACTCGACGTGATCAACGCCTCGTCCGGCCGCTCGAACGCCTCCATGAACCTGTTCCCCGAGCGTGTGCTGACGGGCGCATTCCCGCGCACGTTCCGGCTTGCACTGCTGGACAAGGACGCCGGCATCGCCGCATCTATCGCGCGCGGTCAGAAGGGTGCCTCGCCGGCGCTGCAGCTTGCCGCCGACCTGATGCGTATCGCACACCTCGAGCTTGGCGACGAGGCGGACCATGTCGAGGCCGTGAAGCTCGTGGAGCGTTGGGCCGGGGTCGAGCTCCGCCAGTGAAAATGCGTCGGGCCGGGCTCTGCATCGCCTGCGTCGCACTCATGGCTGCCTGTGCGCCGGCAGCGCGCGACAGCGCACGACCGACCGCAGAATTCCTGCTGGTCTCCGACGATTCGACGGCGTGGGTGCGCAGCTCCGCCGATACCGTCATTGTGCAGCGCGCACCAATGCTGATCGCCACACTCGGCGGTCGACTCATCGAGATCTACGTCGCCGAGGAGCCCGTCAACTTCCGCGACGTCACGTTTCTCGTGAGCCGCGTCTTCCGTCGCGACCTCGTGAGCGGCGACAGCACGCTGGTGTATGCAGATTCCACCGTGCTGCGCGAGGCGATGGCGTACGTGCGCGCGCATCCCGGTGCGGAGCGGCTGGAGGCTGATGAACCCGCCGACGACGCGCCCCGGGCCGTCGAGGCCAGCATCACGGCGGCCGATGTGGTCGGCACCACTCTCGGCATCGATGTGCATGTCGATCGCACCGTGGGTGAGCTGGGCACCCATGACACGTACCGCGCCACGGTAGACCTGCCCACTGGTCGGCGTCTCGCCCTCGGCGACGTGATCGCGCCCGCCGCGGCGCAGTCCGCGATTGGTGCAGCGCGCCGAGATCTCGCCAGTGCCATCGTGCTGGCGGGACGCCGCGCCGGTCCCCTCGGCAAGGAAGCGAGTCGCGCCATGGCGTCCCTGTCATTCGACTCGCTGAGCTTCACCCTCGCGCGCAGCGGTGACTCGCTCGCGGCGCGCTTCCTCGTGCACGACGAGCAGGTGATTGACGAGGATCGAGACACGCATCGCTACTCGCTCGAGCCGATTGTGCTCGCTGCTCCGGCCTGGTGGTCGGCCGCTCGTCGCATGCTGCCGAAGCAGCTGCCCGACTCGTCGTCACGCGTCGAGGTGGGACCGATCTCGCTCGACCTGCGGTATGACAGCAGCGAAGTCGCCTTCGTCGCCGTGCGCACGAGCGCGGGTCCACGTCCGGTCACGCGCATGCGCGGACCCGTGCGGCGCGTGATCACGATCAGCGACTCGCTCGTGAGTCCGGTAGGAACATGGCGCGGCGCACTGCAGCGCGCCTTCAGCGAGTCGAGCTATTATTCCGAGTTGGTTCGTGCAGCGTCGCTGCCCAGCCGTACGCGCCCCACAGCACCCAGGCAGGCCGCATTATGAACATCGGTGGAGATTCCAGTTCGGGTGCACGTCCGCTGCCCGTGACCATCGAGCCGCGGGCCGAGCCGGCATCGGTCACGATGGCGCTCGCCACTCAGATGCTGCCGTTGGTGCGCCGTATTGTGGCAGACTTGCGCGTGGAATGTGAAGCCTGGCGCGCGGCCGTCATTCGGTATGACACGGTGCTGGCCGCTCCCGACGCGGAGATGGAGTCGCCAGTGGCGCGGGCGGCGCGTCGCGACGTGAAGCGTCATGCGGCGGAAGTCGATGCGATGCGGCAGGAACTGGTGACACTTGGCGCGAGCTGCCGTTCACCGCGCTCGGGGCGCGTGGAGTGGCTGAGCGTCGTCGACGGCATTCCAGCGCGCCTGCTCTGGGTGCCGGGCGAGGAGAGCGTGACTCGATGGGAAGGTCGTGACGCCGACGTGCTCCTGGGCCTCGACGACGCCGACGAAGACGATCCATCCCGCCCCTGAGCTGACAGGCGTACGTCGGTGCGACGCGCAACCGGGCATGGTCAGCGCAATGACGCTTCACCCACTTCGCTGTGGTGTGGCACCTCGATTTCCAGGCCGTCTCGCGCAGCGACCGTTGCGCTGAAGACACTCTGCGCCTGCGTGACCAGTTCACCCGGATCGCGCGAGTAGCGCGCGGAAAAGTGCGTGAGCAGTAGCCGGCGGGCCTGCGCATCACGCGCAATCGTCGCCGCTTCACGTGCGGTGCTGTGTCCCGTCTCGACGGCGCGTGCTGCCTCATCGTCGCCGAACGTCGCTTCGTGCACGATGACATCGGCGTGCATGGCCATGTCGCGCAATGCCGCGGTGGGGCGCGTGTCGCCGGAGATCACGATCTTGCGACCGGCGCGCGGCGCGCCGACGAGCGTCGTCGCGTTGATGTCGCGGCCGTCGGGCAGCGTCACGTTTTCGCCACGATGCAACTGTCCCCACAGCGGTCCTTCAGGAATGCCGATCTCGCGTGCAAGGTCGGGATTGAATCGTCCCAGCCTCCACTTCTCGATCAGCGCATAACCGAGCGCAGACGCGCCGCGATGCTCTGCGGGCAGGGTATGGATGCTGTATTCGTTGCGTTCCAACGAAGAATTCGCCTCCAGCTCGGCAATTTCTACCGGGAACGTGAGGCGTTCACCCCCGAACGCGATGCACGCCCGCAACGCCTTGTGCGCGCCGGGTGGACCGTAGAGTCGCAGAAGCTCCGTACGTCCCTGCAGGGCCATGGTGCGTGTCAATCCGATGACGCCGAGCACATGGTCCGTATGAAAATGCGTGAAAAAAATGTCGGACGTGGTGAATCCCACTCCGTAACGCATCATCTGTCGCTGCGTGCCTTCGCCGCAGTCGAAGAGCAGGGTTTCACCTTCACGAACCAACGCGATCGACGAGACGTTTCGCTCGACCGTCGGGCGTGCGGCGGAGGTGCCGAGGAATCGGAGCGACAGTGACATGGGCCGAATATAGTCCGGCTCCCTCTGGCAAGCTCGAGCGTGGGAGTTTTCTGCAAGCTTGTAGCGACCTTTGCCGTTCAGTCAGGAATGCCTGCAGATGCCCCAAGACCAAGCTCGTCCAGCGGCCCGCATTGTGCATATGTTCAAAGTGCAAGTCCTGCACAGGCTACGGAGTCGTACCTGGCAGACAGCATCAGAGACCTGGCGGTGATGGCAGCTCCATCATCGATTGGACATCTCGGAGCAGGATCTGGTTGACATGATCTGGACAGGCCCCGTGCAAGCGGAGGGGCAGTGCAGGTCTATAACCATGCTTCTTTGTCCGGGACTCACGGTGCCATCCTTTCACGGGGCAGGAGGACGCTGCATGGCAGAGACGACGGACCGCGGGTCGGCGCCTATTGGCGACGAGAAGCCGCGAAAGAGCACGCGCGGGTTTGCGAGCATGGACCCCAGTCGGCAGAAGGAGATCGCCTCAAAGGGCGGTCGCGCAGCACACGCCAAGGGGACCGCGCACGAATGGTCCCGCGATGAAGCACGCGATGCGGGCAAGAAGGGTGGCGAGATCGTGAGCCGCGATCGTGCACACATGGCATCGATCGGACGCGAAGGGGGCGGTGCACGCAGCCGCAATCGTCGCAGCGGTACGGACGAGACGCGACGCTAGTCTGGCTGGGCTGATCCCTGGTTGATTCTGCAGGCGTCACTGCGCCGCGAGATGACATCGGTGGTCGTGGAAGACGTGGCAAAGGGTGTTCCGACTCGGTGACGGTACGCCCTTTGTCGTTTCCGCTCCCCAGCATGCGAGCGGTCCCAACCTTTCATGGGATGCGCAGCGGTGTCGCATGTCAGCTGCTGCAGTCAGCTCCAGCGCCGCTCGTACGTCCGCGCGTCGAACTTCTTGTAGGCCAGGTCGATGGACATGTAGCGGATGGTGCCCAGCACCGGACGTCGCTGCCAGGGACGGTCGAACTTGCCCAGGCACCACTGGATGCCGCCGTAGCTGTTCGGGTCGCGACCGTCCAGCGCGTACTTGTTGTTCAGCGTGATCATGATCCGCAGCGCTTCCTCGTAGCTCGCGCTCCAGAGCACGATGTACTTGCCCCAGTACATGCGCATCACATTATGGATCGAGCCCGTGGCCATCAGCTCGCGCTGCGCCGCATTCCAGAGCGGGTGATGTGTGGCCGCGGCCTCGAAGGTCGCCAGATCGTAGACATGCTCGCGTGGATCCGCCGCATGGCGCGCCATGTTTGCGCGCACCCAGTTCGGGAGCCCGTCCAGCGTCGCGAACTTCCGGTTTCTCGTGCAGAAGTTCAGGGACAGCTCGCGCCAGGTGAGCAGCTCGTCGAAGAACTTTTCGACTTCCGCCGGTGCGCCGGTCTCGCGTGCGGTACGCGCCACTTCGGCCGCGCTGATCTGCCCGTAATGCAGGTAGGGCGAGAGTCTGCTGGAGCCTGCCGAATCCGCGGGCGCGTTGCGACGGGTGGAATAGTCGGACAGCGTGTCTGCGCAGAATGCGGAGAGTTGTGCACGTGCCGCCGTCAGTCCTGGCGCGCGGTCAACCACGGCTGCCACGGTGTGGTCGATCTCGCACGAGGCCACGGCCGCCGCCACGTCCAGCGCGTCGAGCACGAGCGCGTCTAGCTCCAGTGACGCCCGCAACGAATTGCTCACGGACAGCCGCGGCGGCTGGTCACGTACAGGTTCCAGCGAGAAGTCGCGCAGTTTCGCGATCTTCGGACGGATCGTGCGGGCGGCAAATTCCTCCTTCTGGAACGCCGCTGCCGCAATCACGCCATGTGAATCCACCGCCATCATCCGGCAACCGATCCGCGCTGCCACGCGCGCCGAGCGCGAATCGACGCCGGCCGTCGGAAATGCGTCAGTCACGACGAGCGACGCACGGGTCGCGAGCCGGTCCACGACGCGATTGTCGCCTGCGACCGTCGTCCGCAGGTGAAAGAGGTACGTGTACCCCAGCGCGTCCGCTCGTCGGCCCAGTTCCACGGCGTTGCCCACGATCATCGTGTGGGTGCGGTCGTTGGCATGTTCGTAGTGCGGATTCAGTCCCTGATAGATCACGAGCGGCTTACCCACGCGGTCGGCCTCAAGCGTCGCGAACCGCAGTGCCCAGTTCTCCTCGAATCGCATCGTGCTCTGCATCCAGTACAGCACATACTCGCCTTCCGGCTGCAGGCGCACCTCGTTCAGCGGGCAGGCACGCAGCGCCAGCTGGTCGCGGACGAATGTCGAGTCGAGTGTATGCATGGACGCGGATGATGGAACCATCAGGATCTGAAGGGTACAGATGTTCGAGTTGCGGATGGAGTTCCATCGCAGGTTGGAAAGATGGGCGAGATGTTGGTTGACCAGATCGCTCTTCGTGAATAGCTTCCGATGACTGTGCGAGGTGTCTGTACACATGTGTGTTCGGTTGCCTGCGAGTCGGGGCTGTAGCTCAGTTGGTAGAGCGCTGCAATCGCACTGCAGAGGTCAGGGGTTCGATTCCCCTCAGCTCCATCGTGTGATTGTTTGACGCATTGCCCGCCGTTGTTCGGTAGGACGGAGAGTTCCAATGAGCAGCGAGCGTGGCCCAATTCGGAAAGGGCGGTGAATCCACTGGATTCGTCGCCCTTTCGTGTTTCCGGAAGTCCTCATGCGGAAAACGCTTGCCGGAACTCAAGGGGGGGGTGCGCATCACGTAGATGTGATGATGGCGGACGATTGACGTGTGCACCAACGCTCGACCCGCTCGGGACCCTGCGAGGTGCAATCCGCTGATTCGGGCAGCGCTAGTGTGTCTGGCTCGGACTGTCTGCCAGAGCGGCGCCATATCGCATAGCCCGCAGGTCATCCCGCATCGCTTGAAACAGTTCGGCATTGAAGCGGTTTTCCTCGCGTTCGGCCGGACCATCGAACTCGCTGAACGCCGAGCCGCTGAAACCGCCCAGGAATCGCGTCACGGCCGATTCCTGCACCGCCACGCGGAAGTCTCGCGTGATGTAGGTCTGTCCGCCGGCACCGAGGCGGAAGCTCACCTTGCCCACGATGCCGCCCTGCTCGAACGGGCGTCGCAGCGGGGATTTCAGCATTGCCGCCGCGCCCAGTGGCAGCTGCCACTCAGGCGCTTCGTCGAATCGCAGCGCCCAGCCACGTTCTGCCGCGCTGCGGAGGAACACCACGGAACCCTTCATCCCGCGCATTCCGATGGTGAAGATCGAGAACTTCGTGCTTGCATCCATCGAAAGACGCAGCGTATCCGGCATACCGCGCACCGGACCGTCCAGCGGCACCACACCGCCGTCCTTCACGCGCAGGCGGATCGTGAACGCCTTGTCGCCGGCACGCGCATCGACCCAACGTACGCCGCGCGTGTCGCGCAGCACGACATGGTATGCGGCCGGGCCGACGAACTTCGACACGAACTTCGCATACAGCGGGAACTGCGGCTTGAGCCCGTCGGGATGCAGTCTCGTCACGATGGTGATGGCGGTTGTGCCGTCTGCCTGCCGCTGCGCGCGCAGCGTGTCAAGCGAGAACATGCGACCCAGCGCCGTCGCCGTGCGAGGCAGTGTGCTCCGCAGGTCGGCGCGCAGGTCGGCATCGGTTCGCCCCTCGGCGCTGCCGAGCAGTGCGCGGAACCCCGTGCCCCAGTCCGTCGGCGTCACGCTGCCGAGCGCGAAGTCGACTGCCGTTCGCCACTCGTACTCGCCGTCCTTCGTGAGTCTGGTGAGCTGGGTGAGGTGCCGCGCGTCGGCCAGACGATCGGGAAACGCGGCGCTTGGTCGCGGCGTGAAGCGGTAGCGTCCATCAGCCGTCGCGACGCCCTCGGCCATCAGCACCCGCGTGCGCTCATCGGGCCGGGTCGTCCACGCCGTGGTATCGTCAAACACCGCCGACGGCGAGAGCGCGCGCTTGCCGAGCTTGGCGCGCGCGGCGGCGTAGAACGGCGTCCGCTCCACGATCAGGTAGCGGCGGTACAGGGCGTCGGCGAACTGTACGCCATTCACCTGCGCCCTCGCCGGCGTCGTCCCGAACGCATCCCATCCCGGCTTGCAGGCGTTGGTAAGCAGGGCGCCGATGACGAGTGTGGCGGCGGATCGGGTATGGCGGAGAAGGCGGGTCACTGCGCGAGAATCTACTCCGGCCATGTCGTCTCACCGACTGAACCGTTGCTGATTGCTGTAGAGTCGCGCGGTACCCTTGAAGCGCATGCCTCGGGCGCCTAGTTTTGGGGATCTGGAAGCCGCGAGGTGGACGGGTTGTGGTGCCCCTTGGTGTAACTGGCAACATGTCTGATTCTGGATCAGAAGAGTCCTGGTTCGAGCCCAGGAGGGGCAATCATTTGTTGGAGAACGATCAACGGCACCCTTCGCGGGGTGCCGTTGATCGTTGCGGGACTGCGAAGGTCACGGTGGGGTAACCTGCGCCGAACAGTTCGGGCCGCTGCAGTCTGGCGCTCTACGCCTTGTCGGCTGTAGCACTGAGTGCTACACTTTTCGCATGGCAAGTTCACCGCGCCGGGAGCGGGTCTTCAAAACGGCATGGTTCGCGAATGCGGCCCGGAAGGCGCAGATCGGTGACGACGAGCTGTGTGCGGCGGTTGCTCAGGCACGAGCCGGCCAGTGTGATGATCTCGGGAATGGTGTGTACAAGAAGCGCGTGAGTCGGAACCTCTATCGCAGCATAATTCTGTCGAAGGGCGGTCGATACTGGATCCTTACGTATCTATTCGCAAAGAAGGACCGCGCCAATATCGATGCGGCGGAATTACAGGGATTTCGTGACCTCGCGAAATCTTATCAGCGGCTCACGGCGGACAACCTCGCCGACCTGCTCGAAGACAAGGCATTCGTGGAGATCTGTCATGGCGACTAAGGCGAAGTACAAGAGCGAGGCGTTTGAGGCGATCCATACCGCGGCGGCCGCGGTGCACCAGGTCGGCGCAATCAGCAAGCAAACGATGCGCCACTTTGATGCCGCCGCCCTTGTTGAGCCAGAGCCGCTGACGCCATCGCAGATCAAGAAGATTCGCGAAAAGACGCGACTCAGTCAGGCGGCCTTTGCGCGCCGGCTCAACACCAGCTCAAGCACGGTGGAGAAGTGGGAAATCGGCGCCAAGCGGCCAAGTGGGCTGGCGCTCAAAATGCTGGCGGTGGTGAAGAAGCATGGGCTGTCGGTCCTCGATTGAACTGATCGGAGCGCAGCCTCGTTGCTTCGGACGACGTGGCGCCGAAACCATCGCCCCTAGGGTTGCTAGACGGTCATACCTGACCACCCCTCAGCCACATTCTGGATCAGAAGAGTCCTGGTTCGAGCCCAGGAGGGTCACTAGTAGCTTGTCACTCGTTTCGGCGCGGCCCATCGTGATCACAGGCCCGTTGGGCGCAATGATTGCACGCGGCGAGGCAAGCAACTTCGCCGATCTCGAGTACATCGTGAGGCTTGGACTCGGATTGCTCCAGGCGCACGGCAGTCGAGCACCGGAGCGGGACTCGCGAGACGCCGTGATCAGGAAAGGTTTGCGAGCGCGCGCTTTAATCCGCCCGCCCAGCGCGATGCACGGGCAGTGCCGCAAACGTACACCGACCCTTGCTTCTCTATCCCGTCGACTATTACTTGTCGCGTTGCTACAAACAACACCTCCTTATGCATCGGCCAAAAATGTCGCTCCGATCACTCACGTTGTTAACGACCGCGCTCATGGGCTTCGCGTCTCCGTCGGCAGCACAAGGATGGGGGCGACTCCCGAACGGGGAATGGGGTTACACGCACAACCTCACGACGAGTGCAATGTTCCGCTGCGTCGGCGCAGCATTTTTCCTTCCCGGGAACGGGTGCTCAGTCACCGGTAACTCGTTGACCTTGTTCGGCGCCACGAGTTCGATGACGATCAGCTTCACTGCGTCCACTCAGTCAATCGTCGCGACGAATGCGCGCGATACCGATTACGTCATGGGCACGTTGACGAAGACGTTTACGGGGGCACCGTTCACGCTGCCGAGATCTGCGGCGCCCGCTGGCCCGTTGTTCTCCTTTGAACTGCTGCTGTCGTCGTCCGCGCCGCGTGTCACGTCTGGGCGGATGCTCTTCTCCTACACAGGGCTGACCGAGACTTCACTCCCGTTCGATTGCTGTGACCAATCGGATTACACAGTGTTGCAGCTGGACCCACCTCCTGCTCCACTGACCTATGGTGCCGTAGTGTACAATACGTTCCGCGGCGTGAACATCGCGTTCGATACGAGGCCACAGACGATCACGGCTCGTGTTGGCATCGTGCCGGAGCCGCAGACCTACGTTCTCATGGCGACGGGTTTCATGTTACTGGCCGTGATCGCGCGCCGGCGTCGCTCAGCCTAATTCGTCCGGCCTACGTTTATCGAAGACACTGCTGCTCGGTTCGAGGCTTGGCAACGACCGGCTCGCACGTACTGACGATCAGCAACACTGTCATTGATGGCCGATACCTGGACTTGGAGTGACCCATATTGGGCGGACAATTAGGGGTCGCGATTTAAGCGGCGGAATGGGTGCGGGCGTGCTCGGCCTCGAAGGCGTCCGGCGACAGATAGTGGAGTGCGGAGCGCTGCCGCACAGGCGCAATGCCCCAGTCACACATTTCTTCTGGTCAGCCACATTCTGGATCAGAAGAGTCCTGGTTCGAGCCCAGGAGGGGCAATTGAAGAGGGCCCGGCCGCCGAAATTGGCGGCCGGGTTTTCCTTTTCCCGGGTGGCCTGCTGTCACCAGCGGCGCGCAGGCGCCAGTTTTCTCGGATGAAGCCGCCGGCCACAGTCCTCTCCGCGACCGACCCAGTCCGCGATGCGGTTCTTGCCGTGCTCCGTTCGAACCGGGGCGACTGGTCGCGATGTATGGTGTCCGCGACCTGCTGCTGTTCGGCTCGGTGGCGCGTGGTGAAGCGACAGCGGCCAGTGACGTCGATCTGGTCGTGGAGCTCGACCCGGACCGGATCACGCTACCCACCTTCCTTGACTTCACGGACGACCTCGAGGCACTGCTGGGGCGCCGCGTCGACGTCGTCTCGCTGAAGAAGCTCACCCCGAGACTGCGCGCGCAGGTCGAAGCCGAGGCGGTTCGCGTTGCGTGATCCACGAATCGACTTCGAGCGGATCGTCCTCTGCGCCGCGGGTGCTCGAATACACCGACGCGCTGACGTTCGAGGAGTTCGTTGCCGACGGACTGCGTTACGACGCCACGCTGCGGAATCTCGAGATCATGGCTGAGGCCGCGAAACGCGTGACCGACGCAGTCCGCGAGCGGTTCGCGGACGTACCGTGGCGCGACTTGGCCGGATTCCGGGATCGGCTCACGCATGCCTGTGATGCGCTCGACGACCGGGTTGTGTGGGATGCGGTGCAACGCAGCGTGCCGGAGACGGTGATGGCGGTTCGTGCGGCGCTCGACCTGCCGACTGACGTCGATGTCGTGCGAGTTGATCACGGTCGGTGACATTCCACGTAGCCAGCGTTCAAGGACTTTGACCCATGATCGACCCAATGATCGGAGCGGACCACAAATGAGTGCCACGGCCACCGAGCACGAAGGCGTCGCGCACGCAGCGATGGGCGCTCGGACGCGCCGACCGCAGCGCGGGCGCTATTTCTTTGCTGTCGCGGCGATCATCATGCTGGCGCTCATGGTCGCGGGCTTTCACCCGTACTATCTGCGGGGAAAGGGCATGGCAGGGCGGACGATATCGCCGCAATTAGCGGCGCTCGTATTCGTCCACGGTACGGCGTTGTCGGCGTGGTTGCTGCTCTTTCTCGTGCAGTCGCTGCTCGTGCCCGCCCGACGGCTGCGTGTGCACATGCGACTCGGCTGGTATGGGATTCTGGTCGCGGCTGTGGCTGCCACCAGCGGAATGATGCTCGCCGTCGAATCGGTTCGGGAAATGCCGACCGCACCCTTCTGGGGCATGACGTATCAACAGTTTCTGCTCGTCATGCTCTCCGAAGTGGCGCTCTTCTCGCTCTTCGTCTTCGCCGGCGTGCTCCTGCGGAAACGACCGAAGCTTCACAAGTCCGCGATGTTGCTCGCAAGCTTGAGTATCCTCGCCGGTGCGACCGTTCGCATGCCGGTGTTGTTTCCCGTGTTTGGCGAGGCAGGATCGCAAGGGATCTACGGTCCCATCCTGACGTTCGGTGCCGTGCTGGTATTGGTTCGCTCCGTCTTGAGTGGTGCTACCGACCGCGCGCTCACGGCAGGCTACGCGGTCATGGCAGTGGTCCTCATTGCAGTCAGTGAGTTCGCCGTCACCGATGCCGGAAGCGTGCTGGCGGGCGTGATACTCCAGCCGTAAGTCAGAACGAACCTGCCTCGTGCCGTGCGGCTCAGTCACACGTTTCTTCTGTTCAGCCACATTCTGGATCAGAAGAGTCCTGGTTCGAGCCCAGGAGGGTAACAGGTAAGCGACCGTCGGCGCTGAGAGGGCGCTGACGGTCGTTTGTCTTTAGAGCATTGCCATGTTCCGCAGAGTCTTCACCGGCGTCTTGTTTTGTGTAGCACTGAGTGCTACATATCCACAGATGCCCAATCCGCATCCACATGAGCGGGTCTTCAAGACAGCGTGGTTCTCCAAGGCGGCCGGCAAGGCTGGGATTGGTGGCGCCGAATTGTGTCTGGCCGTCCGGCAGGCACGCGACGGCAAGTGCGACGATCTCGGAAGTGGCGTGTACAAGAAACGTGTCGGCGGGAACCTCTACCGCAGCATCATCTTGGCGAAGGGACGGCGGTATTGGGTACTCACGTACCTGTTCGCGAAGAAAGACCGGGCCAACATCACCGATGCCGAGCTAAAGGGTTTCCGTGATCTCGCGAAGGCGTATGAGCAGCTGACAGCGGTCCGCGTCGGCGCTTTGCTCAATGACAAGGATCTCGTGGAGATTTGCCATGGCGACAAGAACTAGATACACGAGCGACGCGTTCGAGGCGATCCATACCGCCGCTGCGGCCGTGCACAGGGTCGGGGCGATCAGCAAGGCGACGATGCGAGACTTCGATGAAGCCGCGTTCGTCGATCCTGAACCACTGACGCCGGCGCAGATCAAAAAGATTCGTGAGAGTGCGCGACTGAGTCAGGCCCTGTTCGCGCGTAGACTCAACACCAGTGCCAGCACTGTCGAAAAGTGGGAGATCGGTGCGAAGCGGCCGAGCGGTCTCGCGCTGAAGATGCTGACCGTCATTCGAAAGCACGGAGTGACGATACTCGATTGAGCGTGCTGGCGTCGCGACCGACGTCGAGCGATCTGGTGCACGTCTTTCTCGTCATCGGCAACCACCGTGCGGCGTTGGTCACACGGCTGCTCTGTTCAGCCACATTCTTTATCAGAAGAGTCCTGGTTCGAGCCCAGGAGGGGCAATAGAAAGTGGTACAGCGATTTACGGCACTCCTTGCGGGGTGCCGTTTTTCGCTTGGGTGTTGCTTGGGTTACCCTCGGTTTCGTTCGGGGCGCTTTCGCCGCTGAACTCGCTGTAGTTGACGGACAGGTTGTTCACAGTGCCTAGCCATTACGAGCTGGGGTTGTCGAGACACTGAATCGGCAACCCGCCAGATGCGGCTGCAGCGTTTCGCGCGGTGAGAGCGCGCATTGCCACATTACGCCGACAGCCAGGCTGAACCAAGCTCGGTTTCACCAAGTCGTGCGCCGCGAGTACAGTGATGCCCTCGCCGATCCCATCACCAGGACGATGGGCTCGACGGCGAAATGCGCCACTGGCGCCAAGTGCTTCCAATCGCGGCAGTGAGTCGTGGCCGCCGCGAGTCGAGTCCATCGCCAACAGGATGCTGTGGCCGCGGCCTGGCGGCATGGCCTGCCGCACACACGCGGACTAAACTCTGCATGTCTATGACGTTCAACCCCCACGAGCCTCCACAGCCGAGGAGTCCGCCATGAGCACCGTTCTCGTCACAGGCACCAGCCGAGGTATCGGCCTTGCCACCGCACTGGCCTTCGCGCGTGCCGGCCACACGGTGGCTGCCACCATGCGCAACCCGGCGGCAGCGCCCGAACTCGCGCGCGCGGCGGCCTCCGAGCGTCTGGCCGTGTCGGTCTTCACCATGGACGTCGATGACGATGCCTCGGTGCAGCAGGCGGTGCGCCGCATCGAGGCCGAGTTGGGGCCGGTCGACGTGCTGGTTAATAATGCCGGCATCGAGCGCACGGGGTCGGTAGAAGAGATGCCTGTCTCGGCCTTCCGCGACGTGATGGAAACCAACTGCTTCGGCGCCATCCGCTGCATCCAGGCTGTGCTGCCGGGCATGCGCGCGCGGCGCAGCGGCTGCATCGTCAACGTGACGTCGATTTCCGGCAAGCTCGCGACGTCACCGATGGGTGCGTACGCGGCGTCGAAGTTTGCACTCGAGGCCGTCTCTGAGTGTCTGGCGCAGGAGGTCAAGCCCTTCGGCATCCGCGTCTGCGTGGTCGAGCCCGGCATTATCGATACTGACATGGCACGCCACATCAGCGTGGCGGGCGATGCGTCGGCCTACCCCAACCAGCGGCGCATGGCCGCGATGTTCGTCGCCGCGCTGCAGCAGCCGACACCGCCTGACGTGGTGGCCGACAAGCTGGTCGAGATTGCCGACGGCGGCAGCTGGCAATTCAGGCACCCGGTGGGGCCCGACGCTGCGCCCTTCCTGCAGTGGCGCGCGTCGCTCAGCGACGAGGCCTGGGTCGAGTGGGGTGCGCTGGACGACGACGCTTGGTACGCACGCGTGCAGGCCGACCCCGGAATGGATGCGCGGCCGTCTGTTGTCTGATTGTCGGTCTTTGCCAGCGCGCAGTCTGGCCGTGCGCTACCCGACACGTGCAGCGAGATGCTGATGCGCTGGCGCGTTCGCAAGGCGCCCGTTTGTCGGTCCTCTCCGCCGCAGGGGCTGAGTGCCCCGCAGGGCTGAAATGAGTCGCTGTGTCGGCGTCCGCCTGCGGCGGTCTTCCTTGCCGAGCCACGCTCGGTCCGATGCCAGCGTCGTGCCGACGCCCCAGTCACACATTTCTTCTGGTCAGCCACATTCTGGATCAGAAGAGTCCTGGTTCGAGCCCAGGAGGGGCAATAGCTGAGCGACCGTCGGTTCCGAAGAGGCGCCGGCGGTCGTTTGGTCTTGTGGTGCGCTTAAGAATCGGCAACGCGCGCGAGATTGATGCATGCGACCGTTCAGCCCCGCACCACGAGCGGGCAACCCCGGCGTTTGTGTCAGCGTTGCTGCCGTGCGGGGCTGGCCGCGGATCGGAGATCCAACAGCGCTCGTGGTTCACAGTAGTTACGAGCGTGCGAATCGCATTAGCGGGGCAAAGTCTCCGCGATCTGCCGCCCGGAGAGCCGTGAGGTACGCCGTTCGAGCTTCCCCGGTGCTCGTCAGGTGCGCCGCGCCCCAGTCGAATGGTGACTGCTGGTGTGCATGCATCAGGGTGTCTGCCACCAGGCGGCTCCACCGACCGTTCCCGTTCGAGAAGGGATGGACCAGCACGACGCCGTGGTGCAGACGCAGTGCCACCTCGTCAGTCGTGAAGACCGATTCGGCCAGCCACAACTGCGCGTCCTTCACGCGCTCGCGCAGCGCGATGCGAATGGTCGGCCAATGGACGCCGATGTTCTTGTCGGTGCGGCGAGGTTCGCCCGCCCATCGCCACGTTTCGTCGAACATGCGACGATGCAGGCCGAACAGGAACGCTTCGCTGAGCACCGTCGCCGGTGTGTGACGCCGCCGATGGCGAAGGGCCCACTCCGTCGCGGACAGGATGTTCGTCTGTTCGAAGGCATTGAGCTGGTCGACCGTCTCGACGCCGCTGGGGATGAGGTCCGCCGCCTCGTCGGGATCGACCGGCGTGGCACCGGCGACGTGAACGCCGACAGCGAAAGTGCCCCACCGCACCGGCGAGACACCATTCCCGGCTGGCGACGTCATGCCACGTCGCCAGCCGGGCGTTCGTCGCGGGGCGACAGATGGGCGATCTCATCCCAGAGACCCCGCGGCCATTCGGCCAGGAGGCGGCGGGTGAGGACTGCGATCTGCTGCTCCGTCTCGCTCCCCGCGACGGTCTGTTGCTCGAGCGCCATCGTGTGTCCGGCGCGACCGACGAGCCGCGTGGCGACCCGGCGCGCTTGTGCCGTGACGACGTCGTCGAGTGACCCCTGCCGCGGAACGAGGGCGTAGACAAGATCGCAATCGAGCGCGTCAGCGGCGCGACGGAGGGCCTCGATGGTCGCTGTGCCGGCGACTTCGCGTGCCTCGAGCGCCTCGAGCGACTGCCGACTGAATTGCATCCGCACAGCGAGTTGCGCGCTGCTCATGCCGAGCCCCCGACGGATCGTGGACACCCAGCCTTGGCTGGGTGCGCGCGCCGAGCGCAGTGTCTGCCATGGCTCAAGCAGGGCGATGGCCTGACGAAGTCGGAGCCATTGTGTGTCGGCGCGGACGGGCATGGCGGCGATTGGTGGAGCGGAAAGCGCGGCGTAGGCGGAGTGGACGAGCTCAGGGAATTCTACCTAAAGGCATAGTAAACACTGCCTAAATGACAATCAATAGCATGTTGAAGACTGCATATGATAAAACAAGCAGTCTATAAGCTGCATAAAATAATACTATCGGCAGTTTATACGTTGCGCGTGTGGTCTGCGGGCGTAATCGACGTAACAGCGCTGAGGTAGGCTGCGACCGAAGCCTCGACCACGGCCGCAGGATGGCTCGTCGCTCGCATGCGTCGGTGCGTAAGCAGGTTGGATGGCTGGTCACACACTTCTTCCGGTCAGCCACATTCTGGATCAGAAGAGTCCTGGTTCGAGCCCAGGAGGGGCAATAGATGAGGGCCCGGCTGGCGAAATTGGCGGCCGGGTTTTCGTTTTTCCGGTTGGTTTGCTGTCACCAGCGGGGCGCAGGCGCCAGATTTCTCGGATGATGCCGCCGGCCACAGTCCTCTCCGCGACCGTCCCGGTCCGCGATGCGGTTCTCGCCGTTCTCCGTTCGAACCGGGGGCGACTGGCGGCGATGGTATGGTGTCCGAGACCTGCTGCTGTTCGGCTCGATGGCGCGTGGTGAAGCGACAGAGACCAGCGACGTCGATCTGATCGTGGAGTTCGACCCTGACCGGATCACCCTGCCCACGTTCCTCGACTTCACGGACGACCTCGAGTCGCTGCTGGGACGCCGCGTCGACGTCGTCTCGCTGAAGAAGCTCACCCCGAGACTGCGGGCGCAGGTCGAAGCGGACGCGGTTCGCATTGCGTGATCCTCGGGTCGACTTCGAGCGGATCGTCAGCTGCGCCGAACGGATGCTTGATTACACTGGCGCGTTGACGTTCGAAGAGTTCGTTGCCGATGGATTGCGATATGACGCCACGCTGCGGAATCTCGAGATCATGGGTGAAGCGGCGAAACACGTGACCGACGATCTTCGCGAGCGGTTTTCGAATGTGCCGTGGCGCGACCTGGCCGGATTCCGGGATCGGCTCGCGCATGCATACGATGCATTGGATGACCGGATCGTGTGGGGTGCGGTGCAACGGAGTGTGCCGGCGACATTGATGGCGGTTCGTGCGGCACTCAACGTCCTTGGGTGACAAGAACGCCTGAGCGCGCGCCGACTGATGTTGATGAGGCGAGAAACGATCCCTTTGCCGCAGTTCGCTCGCATTCTTTTTTCGAGGTATCGAGCCAATGCGTCTTTCCCGTTTCGGCGTACCGGCGGCAACCGTGGCCTCGGTCACACTCTGTGGACATAACAGCCGTCTCCGATGTGTGTGTAAGGCGTTCTCGACAAACGCCTTATGCCACATAGGGCGGCTGTTATGCAATACCCCGGTGAGAAATCCGGGCTAGCCAAAGCGTCTTGGTCGCCGTGCAGTTTCACACGATGATCGATATGCCTTGAGGCCTCATTCAGAATTATGAATCATTCCATGACGCATTCGTGATGTTTGTGATCTTGGCGCTCGTGACGGGGATCGTTGTGGCGTTATGGGGGTCAGCCCTTGCACGCTTCGCAGATGACCCAAGTCGCCCATGAGGACGCTTGAATCTTTGTTGTTGCTTGTCAATTCAGCAACTTTTATTGCGCTCGCTTTTCCTCGGCTGCGCGCCAAGCGCATCACACGCTTCCTGTCCTTCACTGCATTGCTCGCGACAGGCGCACAGGTGCTGTTGGAAGGCGCACGCTGGCAGATGGCGCCGGCCTACGCAGTGACAGTATCGTTTCTGCTGATATCACTCTTACCCAACGTCAAGGGAGCGGCGGACGACAGTGCGCACCGCCCCCTGCGACGTCTTGAACGCCAAGCAGGCATCACGCTCGGCGCCGTTGCGCTCGTACTCACTTGCCTCTTGCCCTTCGCATTTCCGGTGTTCCGCTTTCCGGCTCCGACCGGGCCATACGCGATCGGCACGCTGACCTATCATTGGATCGATGCCGACCGTGCAGAGATATTCACCGCAGACCCGAATGATCGGCGCCAGCTGATGGTGCAGATTTGGTACCCGGCCAAGGCCAATGCGTCCGCGACCCGCGCCCCCTACTTGCAGGACGGCTCAGCATTGGCGCCGGTGGCTCGGCTGCTGCGAATGCCGGGCTGGGTCTTCGCGCATCTGAAGTATGACATGACCAATGCCATGCCATCTGCACCGATGGCGGATGGCGCCGGTGCGTTCCCCGTACTGATCTTTTCGCACGGGCGCGGCGGCGTCCGCCAGCACAACACGTTCCAGGTCGAGGAGCTCGTGTCACACGGCTACGTCGTCGCAGCAATCGACCATCCGTACGCGGCGGCTGGCGTGGATTTCCCGGATAGACGCCGGGCGAGCTACGACCCACGTATGTCAGATCGCCGGTTCCAGGACCGCGTCCTGCCTTTCCTTGCGCAGGACGTCAGCTTCACGTTGAACCAGCTCGCGGGGATCAACCGGTCGGATCCCAGCGGCGTCCTGACCGGCCGGCTGGACCTCGATCGCGCCGGCGTATTTGGCGTATCGCTGGGCGGCGCCGTCGCTGCGCAAGCGTGTCTTGGCGATCGGCGGCTTCAAGCCTGCCTTCCGATGGATGTCTATATGCCAACCGATGTCGTTCGCGACGGGCTGCGGCAGCCGACCATGTGGATTAGTCGCGACGCGGAGACCATGCACCTTGAGGGTTGGACGCAGACGGATATCGACGAAACACAGTCCACGATGCGACACGTCTTCGATCGGCTTCCAGGGGACGGTTATCTCGTGCTTGTCCACGGAATGTTTCATCAGAACCTCTCTGACTTTCCCTATTTCGTGTCGCCACCACTCGACATGTGGCTCGGTCTCGACGGCCCCATCGGCGCGCGGCGCGCTCATAACATCATCAATGCTTATTCGCGCGCCTTCTTTGACCGCTATTTGAAGGGCGCGACGGCGCAGCCGCTGCTTGAGGCGTCGGCATCGCAATATCCCGACGTGCTACTCAAGGCGCGCCGGTCTTGGTGTCGCCCCTTTCAGGATGTTCAGATGTTCTGCCTGAGAAGCGGCAACCGCAAGCTGGATAGGGCGAGAACAAGGGTCACCGAGCGACCGCCGCGCACGAGCGACCGCTCGAAGTGCTTCTGCGAGGCCGATTCCGACCAGTATTAGCGACACGGCGAACCCCGTATCGAGCCCTTTTCCCTTAAGAAAGTCCCCCTCGCCCAACACCGTGAAAGGGGTGCGTACTAGTGTCTGCCACCGGCGGATTCGAGCAGGATACGGATGACGCTTTAATGACCGGGTGTCAGTCCATCCGACTGACACCCGGTCATTGACTGATACTTTGGTGACCGAGGAGCCCTGCAATGGCCGCAACAAAACCCGCCCAAGCCAAAGGCACGCCTGACGATCCATGGGTGTTGAAAACGCCGCCGCCTGCCTCCGAATTCACAAAACATCGCTACGTAAAGGATGGGGAGAACTTCCTTGAGTGCAGGGTCGGCAAGACGGTTCTCCTCCATGTCGCGCGCTACCTCGGTCATCTGCATGCGATGCTCCACGCGCACGGCAATCGGATGGAGCTTGGCTCCGCCGCCGCCGCGAACTGGCCGAAGCGCCAGGCTTCCTTCAGTCGTCGCTTCGCGCGCTGCTTCTCCTGCGCAGGTGACTGGCCGTCATGACCCCCAACCCTCGCGTTCTTTGGCTGGTCCCGCTTTGTATGACGGCTCACAACCTGGAAGAGGCGCTGTTCATGCGGGCGGCGCTGCCTGCGGTGAACGCGGTCTTGACAGCTTCCCCCGTCGGGTTCCTCGCTCCGGTCAACTACCCCCAGTTCCTGATCGCGCTCGGCGTGGTCACTGTGATTCCCTACCTCTTCGTCGCGCTCGGCGCCCTGCGCTGCGTATCCAAGCTCGCCGTCGAGCTGCTTGTCCTCGTCCAAACCACCATGCTCCTGAATGTGGTCTTCCACGTGGGAGCCGCGTTGGCGCTGTGGGATTATACGCCAGGCCTGCTGACAGCTTTGTGCCTGAACGTCCCCTTTTCGATATGGCTGCTGCGCCGGGCAATGCGGGACAAGTGGATCACGCCCGACGTCCAGTTTTACTTCGGCTTGCTGGCTCTCCTTCTTCACGGCCCGGGCCTTGTCGTACTGATCTACGGCGCTGGAACGATCGGATGAGGCGGCGCGGCGAGGATGCCACGTCAGCGGCTGATGGTTTATACCAACAGGTCAGCGCGCTGGAAGCAGGTGGAGACGCAGTCGCAGGCGAAGCACAAGGATGCACGGTAGTTTGCCGCGCGCTTCTCCCAGCGCACCAGCAACGCCAGGAAGCGATTCGTCCAGTGACGCGTGCGCTCCACCACTCCGCGCCGCGCGCGCTGCTCTCGCCTGCGTTTGGCCACCGCCTCCTCGCCGCGGGCGCGCACATGCGGCGTGAACCGCAGGCCCGCGAGCAGCGCGTAGACTTCACGGCGGTCGTAACCCTTGTCCAGACACGACCCCTGGGGTTGCGCCCGCGTCGGGCGGCAGCGGGAGGGTGCCAATACTGAGAGTTGCTATGGCGAGGATCGACTCGATGGTCGAGTCTTACGTATGTAATCTTTATGTAACATAAGCCTTTTGCACCAAGTGCTCCACTGCATGGTGGGGCCCTTTGTGTCGTGCTCCGGCGACGTGTTCACTCACGACCATCGTCGCGTGAATTACGAGAGAATATGCGGTCGACTTACGAGAGAGCATTCACCCTGTCAGCATGATGCCCTGCGGCGCACGTGGCCGACTGCATATGCGGGCCTGTACCCGGCGCAGAGAGCGATGTGGAATTTGGCTCGTTACGTGACGACGACGGTGTTCGACGCTACACTACCGGATCAGCGACCGGCACGCCATCGATTCTCATGACCTGACTCACACGATGCGACCAGAATCACGCGCCCGGACACGCAGTCTCGCTGCTCTGCTGGTCGGCCTGACGGTGGCGGCAGGACCGGCTCTCAGCGCCCAGGCCACGGGTGGGGCGCCGACGATGATCCTCACCGGCGGTCGCATCTTCACCGCGGATTCGACACGCCCCTGGGCCACCGCGATTGCCATCAGCGGCGAACGCATCCTCGCCGTGGGCAGCGATGCCCAGATCACTGCGCTCGCGACGACTGCGACGAAGCGTGTCGCACTTGGCGGACGCGTAGTGGTACCTGGGTTCAACGACGCGCACATGCACGTGGGCCCGGGCACGCGGGGGACTTCCTTCGCGACTGGTGACTCGACGATGCCTGATCCGTCCTTCGCCGTCGTCGTCGACTCGGTGCGGGCGATCGCGAGCCGGACGCCATCCGGCACGTGGATCATGACGGACGTCGGCGAGCGGGTCCTCGCCGATCCTGATGCACGCCGGGCGATGCTGGATCGCGTCGCGCCAAAGCATCCGGTCTCCCTCCACGGTTTCACGGGACATGGTGCCGTGCTCAACACGTCAGCGCTCATCGCGGCGGGTGTCGACACGATCAATGATCCAGTGGGTGGTTGGATTGAGCGCGATGCATCGGGCCGCGCCACAGGGCGCATCGACGAGTATGCGCTCTTCGGCGCCGACGCCCGAATGAGCGCCGCACGCGGAACGGCGCCTGCCATCCGTACGTACACGGCCTTCGCGGCCAGTGCAGCACGCAACGGGATCACAAGCGCGCAGAACATGGGCACGAATACGACGCCGACGCAGCTCGCGGCGATCGAGCAGGCCGACATCCTGCAACTGCGGCATCACCTGATCCCGTTTGAGCAGACGCGCGCTGGGCGCCGCGACACGCTCTGGAACGCGGCACACCGCGACTCCCCATTCTCGCGCGTCGCTGGAATCAAGTGGGTGCTGGACGGCACGCCGGTTGAGCGGCTGGCGCTGATGCGCGAGCCGTATGCCGACAAGGCCGGCTGGTACGGCCGCGCGAACTTTCCGCTCGACACCCTGAAGGCGATGCTGCGCGATGCCCTCAACCGCGGTCAGCAGCCGATTCTGCACGCCGGCGGTGACAGCACCATTGCACTGCTGTTCACTGCGCTCCGCAGCGTGGCTCCGGATTCAGTCTGGCGCAAAATCCGACCACGCATCGAGCATGGCGACAACCTGATGGCCGACCAATTTGCTGATGCGAAAGCGCTCGGTATTGTCGTCGTACAAAATCCCACGCATCTCTCTATCGTCTTCCGCGGAAATCGCTGGGACGAGTCGCGCGCCTCGAGGTCCGAGGTTTTACGCGGTATCGTGGAGGCTGGGATTCCGCTGGCCATCGGCAGCGACGGTCCCATGGAGACGGGACTGAACCTGATGTTCGCCATACTCAACCCAGCCAATCCCGCGCACGCCCTGACGCGGGAACAGGCAGTCATCGCGTACACGCGGACGTCTGCTTATGCGCAGCACGCCGAAAAGGACAAGGGCACGCTGGCGCCCGGCATGCTGGCTGATTTGGCGGTGCTCTCGCAAAACATCTTCACCGTCCCACCGCCGATGCTGCCTGGCACCACCAGCTTGCTGACGCTGGTTGGTGGACGCGTGACGAGGAACGTGTTGCCGTAAGCGCGCCACACTGATTACCGCGCAACACACCCGGATCCTCGGGCTGCAATTCCGCCACCGTGTCGCCGAACGTCCCGGCCTGCGCATACAGCTCTTCCGTTGCTCCAGGCAATTTCACGGCGCTGGCTGCCACCTGCGTCGTGATGCGATTCACCTGCACCTCCGTGGCCGTGGACAAAATTTCTCGGCTTCGTCCTGTCCTGAAAATGCAGGCGTGGAATACATGCCCGCTGGCGGGTGTGCCGTCGGCATGTACGGCTACGTGCGCGCCACCACGGCTATCGATTTCCACCATCACAGCACGTCAGAGAACACCGAGCGACTGATGCGCGCGATGACGATGTTCGGAGCGCCAGCTTCGCTGATCAATGTGCAGCATCTCGCCGCCGCAGATGCGGTGACACAGATGCGGTGACACAGATGGATGCGCCGCCAATCCGCATCGACCTGCTGTCAAGCCTTTCCGGCGTCGATATGATCTTGATTCAGGAGCCATGGAGCTCGCACGCTGTCAGCAACTGCCGCTGGCGACGAAGATGGCTGTGTCCTTCTGCGATCCGCAAAGCTCATGGCAGCGCGGTGCCAACGAGTATTCCAATGGACTACTTCGCCAACATGTCTCATACGGATCTGACCTGCGTACGATGTCACAGTCAGCGCGTGATCGAACCGCGCGTGAACTCAATCAGCGCTCACGAAAGACGCGTGGTTTTCTCACGCCTGTCGACGCGCTGTTGTACTTCGACCTCTTCACCGGTTGAATCAGCGGGCGCAACTCTCGCGCAAGTCAGGCCAGCAAACCACTGATCGCTCACCAGCCTACATCGCGGAACAGAATGCAAGTTGAAACGGCAATGAGGAGAACGCTGAAATAAACGCCCTCCTCAGTACCGTGCCATCCGACGCAGGTGTAACCGCGCCGAGTCTGTCCGTGATCAGTTGTTGAACTCGACCTTACGGAAACCGCGCTGCATTTCGAGCTCGAAACCGACCAGTTCGCCTGTGCGAGTGTAGTCGAGGCGGGAGAGATCCATCACGGTGCCGTCGGCGCGACGGAACCACAGCGCCGGCTGGACGTCAACGGCGAGCGCGCGACTGGTGCCGACCTTCGAGATGCTGAGCGGTGGAGTCAAATCCATTTCCACCTCGATCTCGGCATTGAAGTAGGTACGGAACGAAATTGGCTGAGTGGTTCCGCTTGGCGTAAACGTGCCTTCGACGACCATGCTTGCCCGATCTGGAAAGTCGGGGTGCGCGGCACGGATCACAGAGCGCAAGGCGGCGATCTGGGCCCGCTCCGAGGCGTCGTCATCACTATCCGACTCGAGGTTCTCGACTTCGAACTCGAGTTCGTCGTACAAACCGGTCGGCACGCCGGCGCTGGCAACATCGACTGCACCCGTACCGAGGGGAAGCCGGACGAACGAGGGCGGCGCCTTGAATTCTGCGCATGAAGCAGAGCCCGGGGGGCCGTCATCCTCACCCACACACTCAAGTTCCAGCTCGGCGACGATGAAGCTCACGTTGGTGATCGTCAGCGTGCCGTTCGTGCCCTGCACGACCATGCTCCCGCTGTTGCCGGTCCCGACCTGCGCAGATCGAGATGTCGACACGGACAGCGACGCGCTCGAGGCGGAGCGGCCGAAGCGCACGGCGACTCTCGAGCCGTCGGCGGGCCCAGCGGCGTCACTGCAACCTGCGAGCAAAAGCGGCAAGGCGGCCAAGCCGGAAGCGAGCGTAAACTTTGGGTGCATTTGACGTTGGGGGGGGAAGCGTGCGGCACAGACCTGCAGAGTACAAGCCAACGGCGCAACGGTGTTCTTCAAGGCATCGACGAGCGTCCCAGAGGAGGAGTAACGTCGGCCACGCGCCACCGGGCGCGCGTGGTGCACGGCGGTCTCGAAATCGACGTCTCTGTCGCCGAGGTCTCGTTCAGTTGGATCGTTGCGTTACCCGGACGAGAACCAGTGCGACGGCACGGCATCGTGCACGAGGGCAATTCGAGCTTCAGCTTGCCGCAGTCACGTAGCGTCAGCACGCGTGATCTTCGTCACAATGCCGCCCCGGCACATGCTGCAGTTGCTGGGCCTCCCAGCCGCGTGCATGCCGGAGGAAATTATCTGCGGGGACGTGAACGTGACGCGTGGCACGGCTGTCAGGTCGAGCGTGCCACCGGTGTCGTACATCATGCCACGTGCGTGCAGCGTCTGCAGTGCGTTCTGCGCCGCAACATGGCCCGCACTCGCGGCCACGCACACGCAACCCGGCCCACCGGTCACATCACCAGCGGCCCAGGTGTTTGGACTCGCTGTGCGCAATGCCTCGTCGGCTTGAACGAAGCGGCACGACGCCAGTTCCACCCAGCTGCCTCGCGGCCGTCGAGTCGGGCTGCGTTTAGGGAATGACGCCGTCTGCCCCGGAGGCTCGCATCGTGTCGCGTCGAGGCGCCTTGCGACGATCGCCTTGCCGACGGTCCGGCTGCCCCCGACGATCGTTGGTAAACGATCCTCGTGAAATCCCAGCCGGCAGCTCGAGCAGTTCACTCTCGAAATCGCCATCGAGGACGAGGAACGGGAGATCGGCGAGTTTGCGATCGGGGAGTGCGTCGGACTCAGGTGTCCAACGCTCGTCGATGTCCAGCGCAGCCTCCGCTACGGCCGCGGCGTCGAGATGTCGCCCGGCAGCGAGATGCAGCCGATGCAGGGCCGTCAGGTGCGGCAGGACCTCCAACGGACAGCCGATGCGAAGCAAGTGTGCCACCACCACGGAGCGCACGTGCGGATCGTCGGGAGACAGACGGGCGAACTCCTCGAGTGCCTGGAGTGCCTCGGTGTGCTGGCCTCGCGCTTCCAGCGCGTCGGCTACCAGCAGATAATGTCGCTGCGCATCGACGACCATGCCTTTCTCCGCGGAAAACCGTGCCAGGCGACGAAACGTCGGCACATGATCGGGACGATAGCGGAGGATCTTGTTGCACAGTGCGATCGCATTGCTGAGAAACCCACCACTCGCATACTCGTCCGCACTCACCTCGAACAGGGCGACGGCTTCGTCGATCTGCTTGAGTCGCAGGTGGAGATCTCCGACCCGATTACGCACGGTGACGTCGACGTGTTCTGTCCCGCCGTACTTGTCGAGTAACTGGTGGTAGAGGCGAAGCGCCTGCTCTGGATGCTTGCGCAGCTCCAGAGCGGCGGCCCGCTCCTTGAGCAGGGCTGGTGAGGAATCCATGCGGATGTGGAATGCTGAGGCGGGGAGTGGTCGCGATGCACGGATAACGAGTCAACCCAATTCGCGTCACGGTACGTCATCCGTTTACCGCAGCGCGTACCCGTATCTCACCGTTCGGCGTGCGCCGCCCTGTGCGTCTCCCCTGTCACATCGCATGATGCACGTCGCGAATGCGCCCCAGCTGCAACGCTCGCATTTGGACACGCGGTGACAGTGCACGCATTCGACATTGACAGCTTGGTCACAACGCCACGCAGGCTTCGTCACGCCGCATGAGTGACTCCGCGAACTTCTTCAGAGGAGAAATTGGTAGGGATTACATGCACTGTCACCAATTCTCGAGCGCGAACTTCTTTGACACGATGATACAGTGTACCGTCACCCGTTTTACGTCACCGATTCTTGCTTGTCACCACCTGTTACCGACCTCGAATTGCCATCGCATCGGCTCAGCGAGCGCCGCGGTCGCGCCACTGCTCGAGTGCCGTGACACGCTGCTCGAGCGATGGCACCGACGCCGCGATTGATGCCGGGAACGGCCGCGGCGTTTGTGCGTCGGCGGCGACGAATCGTGGCGCGAGCGTCACAGGGTCACGCGCCCGTGCTGCCGCCGACACCGGTGCGACCCCTCGCGTGCCCATGTTGATGAAGAACCGGCCCACTGGCCCCAGCCAGAGCAGTCGGAACATGCGCTCGCCGGGTGGCATACGGAACGGTGATCGCACCAACAGCACCGCGCCGACGCCGAGCATCATCAACGCGCAGACCAACAGCACCGTGGCGTACAGCGGGATGTCGTATCGTCCCGGCGCGATCAGTACCCGACGTGATGCTGCAAACCAGAGCAAGCCAGTTGCACCGCCAATCGTTGCGAGTGTGCTGGCGAGCGTCTTGCGACGGCGGCGATGAATCGTCGGATCGAGCCGAAGCTGATCACGCAGCGACTGCTGCTCATTCACGATCAGGTGCAGTCCACGCATCGTCTCGTCGGGCACGAACCCCAGTTCGGCGAGGCGACGCACCGCCGTCAACGCCTGCAGCATGCGCGCCAGACCGATGCCGAAAAATACGATCAGTGGCAATGCCCTGTCGATCACAGACATTCCCTTCGGTGCAGAGCTGAAGACGTACCAGCCGAGCAGCGTCACGAAGGCGAGCACCATCAGCAGCGTGTTCAGCTCCTGCGCATAACCGCGGATCACGATCGGCACCTCAGGTGCCGCGAGCTGCGCCTCGTCAATCGCTTCCACCAGCGCTTCTGCCGACGCGAAACGGTCGTCGGCTTCCTTCATCACGCACCGGTCCACTGCCGCGCAGAGCGCGTCAGGCAGATCGGGACGTACGTCGATCAGTGATGGCACCCGCTCCGTCAGCTGCCGGATCAGGATGCGTTGCGGTGTCGGGCCTCCCATTGCGATCTGGCCCGTCGCCGCAAAAAAGGCCACGAGACCGAGTGAGTACAGGTCGCTGCGTCCGTCGATCGTATCGCCTGACGCCTGCTCGGGACTCATGTACTCCGGCGTGCCGATCACCTCGCCCACGCGCGTGAGTCCTGCACGGGCGTCCGCGGCCGCAGCCGACGTGATCGCGCGCGCGATCCCGAAATCCATCAGCTGTGCACGACCGGTCGCTCGCTCGATCATGACGTTGTCAGGCTTGATGTCGCGGTGCACCACGCCGCGGCCGTGCGCGTAGGCCAGTGCGTAACCCACGTCCTGCAGCAGCCGCACAAGGTCGCGCACCGACAAGGGACCCAGCCGCCGTACGCGCTCGGCGAGGCTCTCGCCCTCGACGTAGCCCATCGCGAACGCCACAAGCTCGTCGCTCTCCTCGACGGCGTGTACAGGCACGATGTTGGGGTGCGAGAAGGACGCCGTGGTGCGCGTTTCACGCAGAAAACGCTCGCGAAGTGCACTGTCGACCGCGAATTCCGCCGGCAACACTTTCAGGGCGACGGGGCGATCGAGGCGCAGGTCGCGTGCGAGGTATACCGCACCCATGCCGCCGCGCCCGAGCTCGCGCTCGATCGCGTAGCGGCTGCCAAGAGCGGTGCGCACCCTTTCCAGATCGGCTTCGTGCATGGGAGTCCTGTGATGATCATCAGCCACAGCAGATTGCGGTGGACAGATTACGGTGACAGTGCACTCAATTCCGAACAATGCAAGACTTGGCTGATACACACCGGGCTTCACACCGGGGCACACTCAACACAATCACACCATCGCACGGTCACCGCAACGAAACGGTGCGGGGCCGGGAATCGCGAAGGTCGATTCTGGATCTTCGATGTCGTTCAATGCACATCCCCTCGATCCACACGCTGAGAAACCGGACACACGTCGACGGCTGTGAAGCTGGACCGCCATCCCGATCAGCGGAGCAGCCGGATGTTCAGCGCACTCGACACGGCTTTGATCGGGTTGGCGAACGTTGGCCGCCAGGTGCATGAACCTTGTCACTGGCGTGCAGGCGCGGCTTGCGTGGAGCCGCATGTTGCAAAGTACATACGAATACGCACTTGGATACGTGCACCGTCACCGGAAAGAGACACGCACGTGCACAAGTGAGCTGTCTCCGTAACTCGCTGTAATCAATTGGAATTGAACAGGCGACCGACGTACTTGCTCGCGTCGCGAAACCACAAGACACAGCTCGCGACAACGGTGCACTGCATCCAGTCTCCGAAGGTCAGCGCCTGCGTCGAGAAGGCGACCTGCAGAAATGGGACATTGATCACTGCGATCTGCAGCGACACTGATACGGTCAGGGCGCTCCAGAGCCACTTGTTGCGGAACAGTTGGTGGAACGCACTCGTCTCATCGGAGCGGGCATTGAAGACGTTGAACAGCTGAAACAGCACCAACGTCGTGAATGCCATCGTCTGCGCATGTCGCATCGTTCCCGAGCCGTCGATGAACCCGCCGGGCAGCCCGGCGTCGAGCACGAGCAGGGTCCCGACCGCCATGATGCCTCCCACAAACGCGATACCACCCCACATCCGGCGTGTGAGTACGCCCTCGGCGCGTGGGCGCGGTGGTCGAGACATCAAGCCGGATTCAGCGGGGTCGATACCAAGCGCGAGTGCCGGCAATCCGTCGGTCACGATGTTGATCCACAGGAGTTGTGTTGCCAACAGCGGAAGTACCAGGGTGTCGCCGTCCGTGCGCAGCCCCAGAAAATCGGCAAACAGCACGCCCACGAACATCGTCATCACTTCACCGATATTCGATGACAGCAGGAAACGCAGAAACTTGCGGATGTTGGAAAAGATGGCGCGGCCTTCCTCGACGGCCGTCACGATGGTGGCAAAGTTGTCATCCATCAGGACGACATCGGCGACCTCCTTCACGACGTCCGTTCCGGTAATGCCCATCGCGATTCCGATGTCGGCTGCCTTGAGTGCCGGTGCGTCGTTGACACCGTCACCAGTCATTGCGACGATCTCGCCTCGACGCTGAAGCGCCTTGACGATCCGGAGCTTGTGCTCGGGGCTGACGCGCGCAAACACGGAGATGTCGCGGACGGATTCGGTCAGCGTCTCATCGGACAACGCGGCGAGATCAGCACCGGCCAGCACGCGCCCGTCGAGCGAGATACCGAGTTCGCGAGCGATGACGGCTGCCGTCCGCGGGTGATCGCCAGTGATCATGATCGGCCGGATACCGGCAGCCCGCGCGCGCGCCACGGCGTCCTTGGCCTCATCGCGGGGTGGATCGATCATGCCGATGAGGCCGAGGAACGTCAGGTCGTGCTCGAGATCCTCGCTGCGGTACTCGCCGGGAGACGGACTGGCTGGAATCATGCGCGCGGCGACGCCGATCGTACGCAATGCCTCGCCGGCGAGTGCGTCGTTCGCCTGCCCGATTTCCGTGCGACGTGCGTCGCTCAGCGCGACCACCGATTCTCCGGTGAGTTCATGCGAGCAGAGCGCGAGCAGCACGTCCGGAGCGCCCTTGATGAAGGCGGAAAATTCGCTGGCAGCGCCATCGCCACGATGCACGGTCGTCATCAACTTCCGCTCGGCAGAGAACGGGATCTCGGCGACTCGGGGAAAGTGCGCCTCGAGATCCGCGGGTTGGAGGCCCGCCTTGCGCGCTGCCACGATGAGGGCCCCTTCAGTCGGGTCTCCCTGCACCAGCCATCGCCCATCCTGCTCCCGGATGGTTGCATTGTTGACGCGATCCGCCGCTGTGAGGGCACGCAGGAGCTCGCGTTGCACATCACCCTCGACTGGTCCGCCACCGTCGGTTTCAAGCGTTCCAACGGGTTCGTACCCGGTGCCGCCGACATGCACGCGGCCGCTCGCCGTGACGATGCGTCGCACGGTCATTTCGTTGCGCGTGAGTGTCCCCGTCTTGTCGGACGCGATGACCGTGGCTGATCCGAGTGTCTCGACGGCGGCAAGGTGCCGCACGATGGCGCGGCGCGTGGCCATGCGCTGCACACCGAGCGCGAGAACGGCGGTGACGACGGCAGGCAGCCCTTCGGGAACAGCGGCGACGGCCATTGCCACGCCGAGGATGAGCACGTCGAACATACCCGACAGCGTGCGCACACCGCTCAGCAGAATGATGGTGCCAATCATGATTACCGCTATCACGACCACGACGATGCCGAGCAGTCGTCCGACGCGATCGAGCTCCCGCTGCAGCGGGGTCGGATCCTCGGACGTGTTCTTCAGCAGACCGGCAATGCGCCCCATCTCCGTGGCCATGGCGGTCTGTGTGACCACGGCGCTGCCGCGGCCGGAGGTGACCGTCGTACCGCTGTACACCATGTTCAGGCGGTCACCGAGGTCCGCGTCGCCGGAAATGGGCCCAATGTCCTTGACGACGGGGAAGCTTTCGCCGGTCAACGCTGCTTCCGCCGTCTGCAGTGAGCTCGACTGAATGAGCCGGGCGTCGGCCGGAATCGTGTCCCCTTCCTCGAGCACGACGATGTCGCCGCAGACGAGCTCGGAGGCGGGGATACCACGACGCTCGCCATCGCGAATGACGCTCGCCTGCGCTGCGGACATCTTGCGCAGCGCCGCGACGGCACTCGCCGCTCGTGACTCCTGCACATACCCGATGATTGCGTTGAGCAGCACGACCGACATGATCGCCAGCGCCTCGTACGGTAACGCAGACTCGCGCTCCACGAGCCATAACCCTGCCGAGATCGCCGCGGCCAGCAGCAGCAGGATGACGAGCACTCCGCTGAACTGCTGCGCGAAGCGTCGCCACGCCGGTACAGGTGCTTCCGCCTGCAGTTCATTTGCGCCATCGCGCGTGAGTCGCTCGCCCGCCTCTTGTGCGGCAAGGCCACGTTCGGCGTTGGTGCCAAGCGATGCGATGACCGCTTCAGATGTCTGCTGGTATGGCGCAGTCGAACCGGTCGCGGACGGCGCTTGCGCAGCTGGTGCTACCGCGCGCTCTGCACTCACAAGCTTCTCCTGCGAGACCCGTCGTGCTGGATCCTGCACCGGCTGGCTCTCATGTCATTTTCTGCTGCGGACGAACAACCGTTGAGCTGTGCCGAACCGACTGGAGCGCTCGTTGCAGCACGCCGGCGGACTGGTGCAGCCCCGCGTGCTCTGCGACGTCCAGCGGAATGTCGATGACGCGCTCGACACCGGCGCGCCCGACCACACACGGCAAGCTCAGATACACACCGCTGATGCCGTACTGACCTGTCAGCAGCGTGGAGACCGGAAGCACGGAGTGCTCATCGCGGATGATTGCCTCGCAGATGCGCGTCACGCATGACGCGATGGCGAACGACGTGAAGCCCTTGCTCCGGATGATGTCGGGCGCAGCTTGTCGCACACGGTGCAGCACTGCGCCGGGATCGGCGAGCTGACCGTCGCGAGCGTACTGAAGCAGGGGGACTCCCGCGACGGACGCCGAGCTCCACGCAATGATCTCCGAATCGCCATGTTCGCCAATGACATAGGCATGGATCGACCGCGCCTCGACGCCCAGGTCTTCTCCGAGCATTGCACGAAGTCGGGCCGAATCGAGCACCGTGCCGGACCCGATCACACGCGAGGCGGGAAAGCCGGACTGCTCGTACGCCACCTGTGCGAGCGCATCCACCGGATTCGTCGCCATCAGCACTATCCCCATGAAGCCCTCGGCAGAGAGCGCCGTCATGCACTCGCGCACGACGTCGATGTTGCGCTCCAGCAACTCGAGCCGCGACTCACCCGGCTTGCCACCCACTCCTGCAGCGATGATCACGATGCCGGCCCTGGCGGCGTCTCCGTAGTCGCCGGCGCGGATGCGGACGGGTCGGCCCATCGGCACGGCATGCTGCAGATCCATCGCCTCCGCCTCCGCTACCGCATGATTGGCGTCGAGCAGCACGAGGTCCCGCGCCACGCCGCGCAGCATCAACGCATACGCGCTGGTCGATCCCACGTGTCCGCAGCCAATGATGGCGATGCTGTCAGGGACTGTCTCTCTGGTCATGCGGCCTGTCTGGATGAATGTGACGGGTTAGTTCGGCTGGTACGTAGATCAGGCACGCCACTGAGCGCGTCGGTGTCGCATGATCAGCAGCGGATCGCATCGTCCTGCGGCCAATGATTCCTCCTGCGCTCGATGACAGGGGAGCTGCACAACGTCGAGGGCCGTGGCCATGCCGTTCACGACAGGCAAGTGATGCGCCATCCCGACGACACACGTGGTGCCGCGCATCCGGCGCACTGCGGCTGGCGCTACAGCCAACCGACCCGTCGTGCATCGATGGTATTGTTGATCCTCATGCCCGCAATCATTCCGAAGCCCGTCATCGGACTCATCACGTCGGCGACCATGCTTCGACTCCTGGTCGCCGCCGCACTGCCACTCGGCATCGACGAGTCGTACGCCGCGGTGGTGTCCCGTACGCTCTCGCTGAGCTATTTCGACCATCCACCCGCGGTTTTCTGGATGGCGCATGCGGCTGCATGGCTGGGCGGCGAATCGCCGTTTTCGCTCCGCTGGCCCTTCGTGTTGCTGTTCGCGCTCACCTCCGGGTTGCTGTACCTGCTCACGGCGCGACTTTTCGGCGCGCGCGCAGGTTTCTGGGCGACGCTCGCGGCGCAGGTGATCCCGGTGTTCAGCCTCAGTAGCGGGAGCTGGGTGCTGCCGGATGGTCCCTTGCTCTGCGGAAGCGTTGCCGCGGCGCTCGCGCTCTCGCATGCGGCGTCCGTGTCGCGCACTGACGCTGACGGCGTGCACACCGCGGCCACGCACCGCACCACTTGGACCCCCTGGCTGCTTCTGGGTCTCGCACTCGGCCTGGCGGGACTTTCCAAGTACCACGCCGCGCTCCTTGGTCTTGGCGTTGCCGTGTTCGTGCTGACGGACAGGGGTTCGCGCCGGTCACTCGGCACTGTGCCGCCGTATGTGGCGGTGTTGATCGCACTGCTCTGCGTGGTGCCGGTGTTCGTCTGGAACGCACAGCATGAGTGGGTGTCGTTCCGGTTTCAGGCGGGTCGTGCTGCTGGTTCGGGATCGCCGGTCACGGCATTGCTGCAGAACCTCGCAGGGCAGGCGGGTTACGTGCTGCCCTGGTTCTGGGTTCCGCTCGTGTTCGTGATGGTGCGCGGACTGCGCGCCGGCCCCACACGCCGGATGACCTGGTTCTGCTGTTGCCTCGGCGCGGCGCCGGTGCTCGTGTTCACGCTCGCATCACTTGGTGGGCGAGCCGGATTGCCACACTGGCCGGCGCCAGGATTCTTCCTGCTGCTCCCCTTGCTCGGCGACGCGACTGCGCGATGGGAGCTGCGCACGCCGCAGACCGCACGGCGGAGCATGACGGGTGCGGTCGTCATGTTCGTCGCACTGCTCGGCATCGTGGTGAGCCACGCCGCGACGGGCTGGGTGGCAAACGTGGTGCCGTCATTGCACACGCGCGATCCCGCCTTTGAGCTGCTCGAGTACCGCTCGCTGCGTGATTCGCTGACCGCGCGCGGACTGCTCGCGCCAGCGCGCTTCATCGCGACCGCCGACTGGATGCGCGCCGCCAAGATCGGCTATGCGCTCGGCCCTGCGCGCCCGGTGCTCGTGCTGAATGACGATGCGCGGCACTTTCGCTTCGCGTTCGATGCTGACACTGTCGTTGCGCGGGACGGGCTGCTGCTGCTGAAGGTCCCGTCGAACGTGACGGGCGACAGCGCGACGGTGCTGGCGGCACCGCAGCGCAGCCGCTTCGAGCGACTGGAGTACGTGGGCGTGATGCCGGTGCTGCGTGGCGCCGATACGGCGTTGACGCTTGCCGTGTTCACGGCGTGGCAGCTGCGACGAGGCTGGTCGCTGCCGTCAGCTGTGCGGTGATTCGCGCATCGGTTCGCCAACCGGACGCGCCGCGAGTGCTGCAGCGCCGGCAGAAGTCGTCGCGCGCTGCCTTTGGCGACTGTGTTCGCGGTGCGCGGCGACGCCCACACGCCGCACTGCGCGATCAGTGGCGGTTGCGCGACGGACGCAGGTAGAGACTCAACGACCCGAACGACAGCTTTGCCTTCATCTGGATGAGCGTGTGCACTGCATCATCGGTGAACCAGAGCTCTGCCTGTCCACCTTTGGAAAAGATGCCTGACGTACGGATGATGGGCTGCACCACGACGGCGTTGAACGTCCCGGCCGGCACCGTGATCGTCTCGCGTCGCAGCACCTGGATCGTCACCGGATTCGCGTCCACGCGAAAATAGCGCGAGAAGCTCAGCGTCTCGCCCACGGCCATGCGCAGTGTGCGCACGTAGAAGATGAACGACGCCTCGTCGAGCGGTGATGCGACGGTCGCAGCACGCGGCTTGCCGCGCTCCAGCACGATCTTCTCGTCGGGGTAGAAGTCGAAGTGCCGGTGGTAGTGCTTCGGGCCTTCGTTGAGCTCCTGCGTGAAGCGGAGGCTGTGCATGGCCGCGGTGTCGAACCAGCTCTCCATCACGTCGTGCACGCGAAAGAACGGAATGCCGCCGGTGATTTCGTACCGCAGCCGCAACACTTCGCGGCCGCGCAACGTGTCGGGCCCGGAGACGGACAGCGAGCCGCTGCCGACGGTGATCGCGCCGAACTTCAGGTCGTACTCGTGGTAGTCGCCGATGCGGAACGGTAGCGCTGCGTGCGGGGCCAAGGCCGGTGCCGGTGCCGGTGCTTGTGCCTGTGACTGTGACTGTGGATTTGACTGTGCCGTCGCGCTGCCCGGTGACAGCGACAGCATCGAGAGCAGCGCGGCTGCGCGGGTGGTGCGCCGCTGCAGCAGGCGCGCGCGTCGCTGCGAGCGACGACGTGCGACGCTGCCACGCATCAGCATCGTGATCGCGGCAAGCCAGAGCACGAAGGCGCCCAGCCGGAACAGCAGGCTTGCGAGCGGACGCAGCACGGGAACGGCCCACGGCGCGGGCCGGCCCGAGGACCGGATCACGGGATTCAGGTACAGTGTGCCTCCGGCATCGGTCGCCACGACGCGGGCGTAGTGGTCGTCGGGAGTGAGCGCATAGCGCACGGTGCTGCGGTCGCTGACTTGCGTCCGCACGATGCCGCCATCGGTGATCACCTCGATGCTGCGCATGGGACGATCAAAGGTGGTCACGATCGTGTCACCGCTCAGCGCCACGCTGGTCAGGCGGGCGGCCGATCCGCTGTCGGATCCGGCGACGACATACATCGCGCCCTGGCGCAGCGCATCGATCACCTGCGGTGCCCGCGACGTGGCGGCATTCACCATCGTCCAGACGACACCAATCGCGCGCGGGTTGCGCACGTCGTGCGAGTCGTCGTTGCCGATGGCCCACACAGGGTTGCCGGCCGTGAGCACGGCATCCCACCAGCGTGACGCATCGTTCCAGTGGCTGCGCACCTCCAGCAGGTCGTATCCGGATAGTGAGGCCAGCTCCCCGATGCCGTATCCGGTGCGCAGGTACGGATGCACGACCGTCGTCAGTGCGGCAGTGTCATGCAGCTGCGCCAGCAGGAACTGCTTGGCCCGGGTGGTCTGCCAGAGCGGAAAATCGATGGCCGTCACCTCGCGTGCACCGATCACCAGCTGGTGGGTCTTTCGGATGCTGAACCCATGCTCGTAGATGGGCAGAATATTCGTGTCGCCGATCGCGCGCGAGATCAGGTGATAGTTCGAGACGCCCGCGACGTCGTAGCCGCGCGCCGTGTATGCGGCACGCACGGCATCGACCGACTGATGCCCTGAGGTGAGTCCACCCCACGCCCGCGAATGCGCATGGAAGTTCGCGCGCTGCCACCGGGTGCCGATGTGCGCATATGGATTGAACAGCGTGGATCCGCTGAACGGCGTGGCACCGTGTGCGACGTAGGCCGGCACGAATGCGTACGGCAGCACGAGCGTCGTCACGACGAGCATTGCAAGCAGCTGGGCCGCGCGACGACCGGCACGCAGCCAGCTCGGCTTCATTGCAGGCTCCGGTGCAGAACAGTGTGACGGTCGATTGCTGGTGACTCAGGCGCGAGCATCTCGTGAAGGGCAGGGCGCGGACGTTGAACCTGTGGCCGGCTCACCGATGCATGAAGCTACACAGGCTGCCCTGCCCGGCCGTCATGATTTCGGAACGTGGAGGTGCTGGTTCACGCGGCCCGGCACATCGGCAGAAATCGTCACTGTATTACCGGGTGAAGTTCGCCGCGACCGTGATGTCCCCATTCTCCGGCACGGTCAGCGTGCACGTCATGCCGGTGCATGAACCCGTGAAGCCGGTGAAGGTGTGACCGCTCGCTGGAATCGCGAGCAGCGTCACGGTCGATCCGACGGGAAAGATCGCGCGACAGATCCCGCTCCGCACGCCACCGGTGATGGAGCAGGCGACGCCGCCCGGTGAGCTGGAGACGGACCCGTTCCCGGTGCCGCTGCCCGTCGCCACGGTCACCGCGCCGGGCACGGCCCGCCGGTAGAGGGCCTGCACCGCACGCACTTGCGACATCGTGACCTGGCAAGTGCCGCCGCCTGTGCATGCACCGGCCCAGTTCAGGAACACACTGCCGCCGGCGGGCGTCTGCGTGACCGTGATGTTCGTGCCGAGCGCATAGGCCGTGGAGCAGCTGCCCGTGGCCGACGTCCAGCTCAGGGTGCAGCTCAGGCCAGACGGGCTGCTGGTCAACGTGCCGCCGCCTTCCGAGCCCGCACTGGCGCCGAGCGTCAGTGTGGGTGGAGCGGTGAACTGTGCGGTCACCGCGCCGGTGATGCCGGGCAGGACGCTCGTCGTGCACGTACTGCCGGCGCATGCGCCTGAATAGCCGGAGAATGACGAAAGGCCTGACGGTGTCGCCGTGAGCACGACGACGGTGTTCGGCGGGAACGTCGCCGCGCAGATGCCGCCGACGAGTCCAGCGGTGACGGTGCAACTGATGCCCGTGGGCACGCTGGTGACGACACCATGTCCGCTGCCGCCCGCGCTGATCGTGAGCCCCTGCGTGTGGAAGCTGGCGAGTGCGGTTCGTGGCTGCGACATCACCACCTGACACGGGTCGGCCACGCAGTCGCCGGTCCAGCTGGCGAAGCGCGCGTTGCCGCTGCTGACTGGCTGCATCGTGACGACCGTGTTTGCCGCGAAGAGTGCCGTGCAGGTGCCACTCGTGGCTGATCCCACGAGCACGCAGCTGATGCCGATGGGCGTGCTCGTGATCACGCCACCGCCAGCCGATCCCGCACCTGCGGTGACCGTGAGGCGCTGCGGCGCGGCCGTGAATGCCGCCGTCACCACGCTGGTCATGCTGCTTGCGCCCGCAACGGCACAGCTGCCGCCAGTGCAGGCACCACTGAAGCCATCAAAGCTGGCGTTCGCGGTGCCGCCTGCGACCAAGGTGACCGTGCCGCCCACCTCGAACGAGGCACTGCAGATGCCGCTCGTCACACCAGCGGTAACTGTGCATGAAATACCTGATGGGGAACTCGTCACGGCGCCCGTGCCCGTCCCGACCCCGCTGACCGTCACGATACCCGGCGGCGGCAGACGATATGTGATTTCCGCGACGCGCGGCCGTGCGAGTGACATCTGGCACGGATTGCCGATGCAGTCACCGCCCCAGCCATGCAGGATGCTGATGCCGCGCGCGACCTGCGAGAGTGTGACGGCAGTATTCATCGGGAACGCCAGGCTGCACACACCGGAGGTGGAGCCGTCAGCGACCAGGCAGTTGATGCCGGCCGGGAGGCTCGTGATGGTGCCACTGCCGCGCGACGTCGGCGACGGACTGACGGTCAGCATCGCGGGGACATCGGCCGGCGGTGGCGGTGGCGGTGTCGGGGCGGGAGGCGGCGTCGGCGCCGGTGACGGCACCAACGGCAGGCGGAATGTGGCGTCCACGGTACGCTGCCCATTCATCGTCACCGTGCACGGATCGCCGATGCAGTTGGTGCCCCACGCTTGAAACACCGCACCGGCCGCCGCGTCCTGCGCCAGCGAGACTGCGGTGCCCCCGGGAAAGCTTGCGCTGCATGATCCCGTGCCGGGTGCCGTGCCGTTCAGCATGCAGTCGATGCCCGCTGGTGTGCTGACGATCCGCCCAGTACCGATCGACGCAGCATTCGCGAGCACGGCGAGAACGTTCGGGACGAACGTCGCCGTCACGGTGCGCGGCGCTTCCATCGTGGTCTGGCATGATGACAGCGCGCAGTCACCGCCGAACGCGAGGAACACCGATGTGGCACCGGGCAGCGTCTCGAGGGTCACGAGCGTGCCGGGTGTGAAGCGCGCGGAGCAGATGCCACTCGCCGCGCCGCTCGACACGGCGCACTCGATGCCCGCCGGTGTGGACGTCACGCGCCCGCTGCCGGAACCACTACCGGCCACGGTCAGCGCCACTGACGCGATGACCGGTTCGGTGAGGCGCGTGATCGTCGTCTTCCGGCCACCGCCGCCGGAGCAGGCAGAAAATGCAGTGACGGCAGCAACTGCCGACAGGAACTGCCGGGTCGCAACGCCGCGTGCGCGTCGGAATCGAGAGGGCATCATGGACTTCACAGGGCACAGGTGGGCGCCACACCGCATGGTCGCGCATGATCGGCCGCGTCGGCCGGTCACGCCCCGTGATAAAAAGCAATTGCTGTGCGCGGCTTGCCCACGCCGCAGACGCGGCCTGCTACGGTCGCGCGACGGCGGTGGCAGGCGCCTGACCCTTCACACGAAAGAGGTAGCTGACCTTCACGAACAGCCCGTCGGTCGTGCGACGCGCGTCGTACGGGCGCTGCGTCTCGGTGGCGTCGGCGGCGCTGCCGTACCCGATGAACACCACCGTACCGGGACTTGGCAGGTACGACAGCAGCAGGTCAGCACGCCCGATGAGCGCGCGCGATGCGGTGAGTGCGCGCAGGCTGCCATCGCCCGCGCGGATGTAGAGCGGCCGCTCCGTGCGCGGGTCGCGCAGCGCACTGCGCCGCCGCAGCTCACCCTGCCCGATCGCCCGCAGGAAGAGCGCCCGCGAGAACTGGTACTCCACGCGCAGGCGCGGCACGAATTGCGTACTGAATGGTGATCCGTCGCGGACCCGATCGAACTGTTGATAGCGCAGCAGCGCGCCGACGCGCAGCTTCGACGTGGGGCGCAGGTCCACGCTTCCATCGATGTCGCGCCGGTGCACGGCCGCGGTCTCGAAGAACTCCGCCTCACGCCCCAGGGTCGTGGACATCGTTGCGCCGAGCCGGCGCCACTGCGGCGTGCTGGCCGAGAGCACGACGTTGGCCTGCGTGCGCGGGCTGCCGGGCGTGAAGGCTGTCGTGTCAGCGCCGTCACCACGCGTCACGACACGCGCGTACCGGCGTGGATCGAAGCGCGTGGACTGCAGTTCGGGAATCACGTTCAATCGCCAGCCGCCGCGCAACACGAACAGGTTGTCCAGCGTGGAGCGGATCTCGAGCGGACGTGCGCGCTTCAGGAATCCGTCGTAGGTCCAGGTGATGTTGGTGGTGCTGAACTGCTGCTGCTGGTCCCACCAGCCGCCGCGCCGGCCGAAGCGTGTCCACCGCTGGTTCACGGAGGTACGCACGAAGTCGTTGCGGTTCACGAAGCCGGAGCGCGTCTCGAAATCGGGCGTGATGGCCTGCACGGTGTAGCGGAAGCCGTACGAGCGTCCGGTGCGGCCGCTGTTGGCTTCCCAGATCGCGCCATCGCGGCGCCTCGTGGCGTCACGCGTCATGCTGCCCGCGAGCCGCAGCTCGCTGCTGTACACGCCGCGATACTGCAGGCGCGAATCGAGCCCCGCCACGCGGTTGAACGACGCGCCTTCCGTGCGATCGGTGTACACCATGCCGACGTTGCTCTGGTCGCCGAGGTCGCGACGCAGGCGCAGGATCGTGAAGATCGGATGGGTGGACCCATCGGCGCTGCCGGCTGCATCGTCGATCGCGGTGAGCAGGCCCACGTCGGTCTTCGGGATCTTGCCCGTGAGCTTGATCGCGCCCAGCGGCTCGGCGATCTGGCGCGTGTTCACGAGGCGATTCGGCGCGTCGAACTGTTCGCTGCCTTCCACGAAGAACGGGCGCAACTCGGGAAAGAACAACGCAAAGCGCACGTCGCCGGGAATCTGCCCCACGTCGGTCTCGACCTGGCTGAAATCGGGATTGATGGTGCCGTTGAGCGTGAAGTTGCTCGTCACGCCCCAGCGCACATCGGTGCCGGCCGTCACGCGTGTGCCGTACTTCCATGCCGTGGTCGTCGAGTCGCGCGCACCGTCGGCGAACGCGATGGAGTTGGGTGTGACGTCCAGCACGAGTCCGCGCCGCATGCCGCGCAGCCCGCGCAGGTAGCCCGCCTGCGCCTGGTACGCCTGCTTCGCGCGTGATGTCGGGGCCCAGGTGTCCTGGAAGCCGGTGCGCTGCGTCTGCCGCACCACCTGCAGGCCCCAATCCTGTCCCTCGCCACGCTGGAAGCGGATGGACTTGAACGGAATGCGCAGCTCCACTTCGTAGCCGTCGTCGAGCAGGCGCCCCTTCGACTGCCACACGTAGTCCTGCGTGAGGTCCACGGTCGCCAGCGACGCCTTCGATGCGCCCGGCGGCGCCTGCTGTTCGTTGCGCATGCCATCGGCCTGCACGCCCAGCGGATTCACGCCGAAGGTGAACGCGCGGCGACGGTCGTTGAAGGTGTCGAACGAGATTGCCACCCAGTCGTCGTTGCTGATCTTGTCACGCTCGGCCAGCGTCGCACGCACGGTGCCGGGTGCTGCCCACGCGCGGACACCGACGTAGATGGCGTCGGCTGCATGCCAGATGCGCACCTCGGTGGAGTCCTGTGCGCGGCGACCGTCCACGGGGTTGAAGCTGGTGAACGCCGTCAGCACCGCGGCCCGCGACCACACGCCTTCGTCGAGATGACCGTCCACCGTGACCGACGTGTCGATGCGCACCGCGCGCACGTTCAGCGCACCCGCGCGGCCGCTGTAGACCAGCTGAGTATCGGCGACCGGAGTCGCCGCACGCGGCGCTGGCGGGATGGGACTTGAGGGCGCGGCAAGCTGCAGTAGCGCGAACAGTGAAACCAGCATGCACCGGGAACGGGAGGGCGGACAGCGCCTCGCACGACCCTGATATCGTGGCGCAGCTTGCTCATTCTAACGGCTTCATGGCCTCGGACGCTCGACGTGCGCTGCGCCCGCGACACGCGTCACGCGTTCACAGCAGTCCGCTGATCGGCTGGGCGTCGCCCTCCGCAAAGCGTTCCAGCCGCAGCGCATGCACATCGAGCGTACGCGTAACACCATCGCAGAGCAGCTCCGCCGCCAGCTGGCCCAGGATCGGCGAGTGCATCACGCCATGCCCCGACGAGCCATTCACCAGCAGCAGGTTGTCGCAGGACCGTGCGCGACCGAAGATCACCGTCTTGTCGGGGCTCATTTCGTACAGGCCCACCCAATGCGCCGACGCATCCAGCGCGGTCGTGCGCATCAGCGGCACGCGCTCACGTGCAATCGCCATGACCCGCTCCACCATGGGCTCGTCCACATCCAGCGCATACGGATCGTCACGCAGCGTGTCGACGGGCCAGTTCAGCAGCGCGCGGCGGTCACGGATGCGCAGGTGAAACGCATCCCGCGTCCAGATGGTCATCGGAAAGCTGTCGTCCAGTGCCGTCAGCGGTTCGGTGCACGCGATCTGCCGGCGCGCAGGCGTCACGGGCAGGTCCACGCCAGCCATCGCCGCAATCCGGGCCGACCAGGCACCGGCTGCATTCACGACCTGCCCCACGGCAATCCGCTCACCCGCCACCGTAACGTGCGTGATGCATCCATTGGCCTCACGCTCCATGCCCTCTACGGGCGCATTCCACTGCACCTGCACCCCGCCGCGCCGCGCGGCATCGAGGTAGCCACGCAGGATGTTCAAGGGTCGGATGGTCGCATCGCTGGGACACCATGCGGCACCGACAACGCCATCCAGCACCACGTGCGGATTGATGCGCTGCGCCTCGTCCAGCGTGAGCTCGCAGGCCTCGGTCAGGCCGGCGGCATGCTGGATGTCACGAGCCGCGCGGAAACTGTTCAGCGTCGCCTGGTCATCGGCCAGGAAGAGGTAGCCTACGGGACGGTACTCGGGATCGACGCCGACGTCGTCCACGAATCGCAGCAGCTTTGCGCGTGAGAGCAACGACAGCTCCACGTTGATGCGGTTTGCGAACTGGCCGCGATAGCCGCCGGTCGCCTTGCCGGTGCTGCCACACCCGGGCCCCGGCGACGCATCCACCACCAGCACGTCGCGCACACCGCGCTGCTGCAGGTGCCACGCAACGGATGCGCCGATCACACCACCACCGATCACCAGGGTCGAGACAGAGCGTGTCATGCCGCAATTCTATATCATTCCGTCCGCCGCCAGAGTCTGCATCCGTTGCTTCCCCGTCCTCGCCCGCGCCATGAACGACGCCCTGCTGGCCGCTGCCATCTCCGCCTTTCCGACTGACCTGCCCGGCAACACTCTGGGTGCGGTGATGCACGAGGGCGCGATCGATCCGCGGCCGCTCGTGCGGCTGCCGCTCGCGATGATGACGCGCCATGGCCTGATTGCCGGCGCGACGGGTACCGGCAAGACGAAGACCCTGCAGCTGATGGCCGAGCAGCTCTCGGCGCAGGGTGTGCCGGTCTTCCTGGCCGACGTGAAGGGCGATGTGGGCGGCATCGCGCTGGCGGGCACCGCGCATCCGAAGATCGACGAGCGCGCCAGGGCGACCGGTCACGTCTGGCAGCCCACCGGCTTCCCGGTCGAACTGCTGTCGCTCACCGGCAAGACCGGTGGTCAGCTTCGCGCCACCGTCTCCGATTTCGGCCCGCTGCTGATGTCGAAGGTGCTGGGATTGAACGAGACGCAGTCCAGCGTGCTCGCACTCGTCTTCAAGTATTGCGACGACAAGGGCCTGCTGCTGCTGGACCTGAGCGACCTGCGCGAGGTGCTGCAGTACCTTGGCGACGAGGGCGCGGCGGAGTTGAAGGAGTACGGCGGCATGTCGAAGGCCACGGTCGGTGTGCTGCTGCGCAACATCATCGGCCTGGAATCGCAGGGTGCCGACCGGTTCTTCGGTGAGCCGGCCTTCGACCTGAACGACCTGTTCTCCGTCGAGCGCGATGGGCGCGGCCTGATCTCGGTGCTCTCGCTCGCCGACGTCCAGGACAAACCCGCGCTGTTTTCGACCTTCATGCTCTGGATGCTGGCCGAGATGTATGCGATGCTGCCCGAAGTCGGTGACCTCGCCAAGCCGAAGCTGGTGTTCTTCTTCGATGAGGCTCACCTGCTGTTCGACGACGCGAGCGAATCGATGCGCGACGAGATCGAGAAGGTCGTGCGCCTGATCCGGTCAAAGGGCGTGGGCGTCTTTTTCATCACACAGCATCCGCGCGACATTCCAGAGACCGTGCTTGGCCAGCTGGGGAATCGCGTGCAGCATGCGTTGCGCGCCTTCACGCCCGACGATGAGAAGCAGCTTCGCTCCACGGCGCGCACGATCCCGAAAACCGGCTTCTACGATATCGAGGCGCTTCTCACGACGCTCGGCACGGGCGAGGCGCTGGTGTCTACGCTGACGGCGAAGGGCACGCCGACGATGCCGTTCGCCTGTCACCTCGTGCCGCCATCGTCGCGCATGGGACCGTTGACGGCTGAGGAGATTGCGCCGCGACTCACCACACCGCAGGCGCGGAAGTACGCGACGGCGGTGGATCGCGACTCCGCACGCGAGATGCTCGAGCGCAAGCACGCCGTCGCCGCGCAGGCGGCGCAGCTGGGAGCGTCCGCCAGCGCCAGCGCGACGACCGCGGCTGCGCCGAAAGCCGGCGCACGCGGGGAGGAGAGCGCACTCGGCGCGTTTCTCCGTTCACCCGTTGCACGGACGATCGCCGTCACGATCGCCGGCACGCTCACGCGCACGCTGCTTGGTGCGCTGACGGGCACGCGTCGCCGCTGAATCCGGATCGTGCACGCGCTCGCGCGCTGACGTCGACCGGCATGGATTGCATCGCGGTGGATTGGTCGGGTGCGCTCACTGGTGCCGCATCGCGGATCTGGATCGCGTGCGCCACCAGCGGCGTGCTGACGGCGCTGCACGCACCCGGCAGCCGCGGCGCCGTGCGTAACGCGCTGCTGGCTCGGCAGCGCGACGCGGCACCGGCGCTTGCTGGCCTCGACTTCTCGTTCGGCGTGCCTGCCTGGTACGCGTCGTCGCGAGGCTGGACGACGATACGCGATGTGTGGACCGCCGCACGTGATGAGGGTGAGACGTGGCTGCGCGACTGCGCGCCGCCGTTCTGGGGGCGTCCGGGCACCACTCGCCCACATGACGCCGCAAGAGGACTTCGCACCACCGAGCGCATTGCGGCGGCTGGAACGCAGCCGAAGTCGGTCTTCCAGATCGGTGGGGCGGGATCGGTCGGCACCGGCTCCATTCGCGGCATGCCGATGCTGCTGGAACTGCGCGCTGCCGGATGGGCGGTGTGGCCCTTCGACGATGCAGGCCGGCACACGCTCGTCGAGATCTATCCGCGCTTCTTCACCGGTGCGGTGGTGAAGCGCAGCGCCAATGCGCGCGCCACGTGGCTCGAACGGTACGAGCCGGCGATCACGGCGGAGTTCCGGCAACTGATGTGTGCGTCAGAGGACGCGTTCGATGCCGGGGTGTCTGCGCTGCGCATGACAGGTCTCGATTTCGCGCGCGCTCTCCACGCGAGCGATGATCCGGTCACGCGACTTGAAGGAGCGATCTGTGGACCCGGTGCGCACCTGGTGTGAGCAGGTCGTGTCCGTCGCGCAGGGTTACGCCATCGAGTGACGAACTACCGCGTGACCGTGATCGTGACCGGCTTCGATACCAATTGCATGGAAATCATTTTGTGTGTGTAGTCACCCAGCACCGCACGCAGCACGTGACGGCCGGGCGTCATCGGCACGCTGACCTCGATCTGGCCTTTGCCGTAATGCACGTGCAGGCTGTCTGCCGGAATGACCGTGCCGGGCGCGCCCGCTCCGCTGTCGATCAGCAGGTGAAAATGCCCAGTGCGCTCCATGTTCGTGCCGGCCGGCGCGACGCCGTAATTCGCGAGACGGAAGCGCACCGTGACGGGACTGCGCACACGCTGCCCGTTCGCAGGCAGCAAGATGCCGATGATCGGCGCCGGGGCGTTAGCGGGTGCAGCCGCAGGCGTGGCGGCCTGCGCGTGCAGGCTCGAGACGGCGACGATCGCGGCCAGTGCCGCGGCGGGAAGTGACAGGATTCGCATGGGGAACTGAACGATGTGGAATGATGCGCCGACAGGATGCACGAGCGTAATCTTACCGGAGGCGCCCTGGAAGTCAGGTCACCGCGCTGCCCGGCTCCCGATGTCACGTCTGCAGCTCGACCAGACGTCATCGGGTATGGCGCTGGTCGCGACCGTCATCGTCACGTCGTGTGTGATCATCGGCGGAAGCTGCTGCCCGACATCGCGCGTGGCCACTCACGTGACATCGAACGTCATGAACATGGATGAGGCTGCGCTAAAGATTGTTGGGTGCTGCTGAGTTACGTTAAGGCCGAGTCACTGATCGCGACGTCCGTCGCCATCTGAACGAGTGGCTCGATCCGGCTCACCGGTATGCGCCTGTCCTACTTCGCGCTCTATTCCGCCGTCGCGACACAGGCCGCCACCGCGCTCCTGCTTGCGTCGGCCCTGTACGCGCTTGGCCAATACTATCCGCGCTATTACCTGCGCCTCTGGGCGGGAGCGTGGCTCGCGGCGTCCCTGCACACTTCGATGGGAATCCTGGCGCTGCTGCTGCGTGCGCCCGACGAGCCCACCCTCGGCATGGCCTCGACGCTCGCCACCTGGTTGTCACAGACGGCGGGACTGACGCATTGCGCGCTGCTGCTGCTGGGTGCGTGGTCGTTGTTCGGCGGTCACACTGGTGCCGGCCGCAAGGCATCGATCTGGATCATCGGTGGCGCAGCAATTCTGGCACTGCTGCCGGCGTTCGCCGTGCCGACCGACCTGTCGACGACTGCGGTGGCCACACGATTGCTCGTCCGTGTCGGTGTCATGTCGGCGTTGGGGAGCATCGCCGCCGTTGTCGCCGCCGTCCTGATTCGCCGCGCCCATCTCGATGCACCCGCTCTCGGTGCGCGCTGGATGTGGCGCATCATGGTCGCCATCGGCGTGCAGCGTTTCAGCATGATGCTCGTCGCCACGTCGCAGCTCGGTGGCAACCGCGCCATCACGGCCGACGTGCTGCAGTTGCTGATGCTGGTGGACATCGTGCTCATGGCGGCACTTGGCATCGGCACGGCCATCGCACTGGTGGAGGACGAACAGGTCAACACGCGCCGCGCAGCCGAGGGACAGGTCGAGGCGGAACGGCGCGCGCGTGCGTCGGGGGCGAGCCTGGTGTCCGCGCTCGCCGCGGTTCCGGACCTCGTGTCCGTGTTCAACGCCGACGCGCGGCTCGTAGCTTGGAATCCTGCCTTCGAGTCGTTCGTGAGCAAGCATGGTGGTGTGCCACCGGCGCCGGGCATGCTGGTGATCGATGCCATGCCCGACGCCGCTGACGGCGAATGGCCGGGTCGGATCGACGCGTTGCTGCAGGGCCGCGACCAGGTCTTCGAGGCGGCCTTCGAGACGACGGACGGCGCGGCCGAGTACTTCGACGTCAGCGCGCGCCCTATGCGCGACGCGCTGGAAATCGTGGGTGGCGTGATCGTGGCCCGCGATGTCACCGAGCGCCGGAAGCTGGAGCAGCAGCTGCAGCAGTCGCAGCGCCTCGACACCGTGGGGCGGCTCGCGGGCGGCATCGCGCACGACTTCAACAACCTGCTCACCGCAATCCTCAGCAGCGCGTCGGTAGCGCGCGAATGCCTGCCACCCGACCACGAGGTGCAGGCCGATCTTGCCGACGTGCAGCTCGCCGGCGAGCGCGCGACGCAACTCACCAAGCAGCTGCTTGCCTTCGCGCGTCGCCAGCCGGTGTCGCAGCAGCCCATCGAGTTGAACGATCGTGTCGCGACGATGGAGCGCATGCTGTCACGCCTCGTCGGTCCCGATGTCACGCTGCGCGTGACCCTCGGCGATGCACTCTGGCATGTCCGTGCCGATGGTCCGCAGCTCGAGCAGGTGCTCGTGAACGTCGTGGTGAATGCGCGCGACGCGATGCCCAATGGCGGCCGGCTCACGGTGCGGACCGGGAATCGCGTGCTGATCGACGGCGCCATCGTCCTGCCGCGACCCATGCCCGCCGGCGAGTACGTCGAGATCGTCATCAGCGACAACGGGACAGGCATGGACGAGGAGACACTCGCGCATGTCTTCGAGCCGTTCTACACCACGAAGCCGGTCGGGCAGGGCACAGGCCTCGGGCTCGCAATGTGTTACGGCATCATCCGGCAGCATCATGGCGCGATCTGGATCGACTCGTCACCTGGTCGCGGCACCACGGTGAACATCCTGCTGCCCCGCTACAGCGGTCCGCTGCCCGTGCAGCAGGGACCTGCGCCCGTCACCACGCCCATGCCGACGCGCAGCGGAACCGAGACGGTGCTGCTGGTGGAGGACGAGCCGCAGGTGCGGGCCGTCGCCGCCCGCGCGTTGCGCGGCGCAGGCTACCGCGTGTTCGAAGCAACCAACGGTCGCGATGGCGTGCAGGTCGCACGGCGCGAGCGCGAGGCGATCGACCTGATCCTGTCCGACGTCGTGATGCCGGAGATGGGAGGCAAGGAGATGGTGGAGCTGGCACGCCAGTTCCTGCCATCCGTTGCCGTACTCTTCGTTTCGGGCTTCACCGCTGGCAGTTTTCCGCTGCCAAGTGACGACCCGTCCGCCAGCATGTTCCTGCAGAAGCCGTTCACACCGCAGGAGCTGCTCGACATGGTGCGCCAGGTGCTCGATCGACATGCCGTCGTGCTCGAGGCTCGCGCTGTCAGCGCGACGTCCTGAACACCTCCGCCAATCGCACGAAGACTCCCTCTTCCCAAGATGTCACGTGTTCCGAACCCTGTGCTGCTCCATTGTGTTGCTGGCTGCTTTTACTACCGCAGGTGCGCAGGGCGCCGGCAACCCGTGGGCGACCCGCGGCGCGCAGGGCACCGCACTGCTGCGCAACTTCGAGTTCAAGGCAGGGGGCCGCCTCGACACGCTGAAGCTGCATTACACCACGCTCGGCACACCGCGACGCGGCCGTGACGGCACGGTGCGCAATGCGGTGCTCGTGCTGCATGGCACTGGCGGCACCGGGCGCGGCTTCCTCAATCCGACCTACGCCGGCGGCCTGTTCGGACCCGGGCAGCCGCTGGACAGCGCGAAATACTACATCGTGCTGCCCGATGGCATCGGCCATGGCGAATCATCCAAGCCCAGCGACGGGCTGCATGCACGATTCCCGAAGTACGGATATCAGGACATGGTCACGGCGCAGCAGCGCATGCTGACCGAAGCGCTGCACGTGACTCATCTCCGCGTGATCGTCGGCACGTCAATGGGTTGCATGCATGCGTTCACCTGGGGCTGGATGTATCCCGGCTTTGCCGACGCGCTCGCGCCGATGGCCTGTGCGGCGACGCAGATCGCCGGCCGCAACCGCATGATGCGCACGATGGCCATGGATGCCATCCGCCTCGATCCGGAATGGCGCGGTGGTGAGTACACGGCACCGCCGCGCGCGGGCCTGCGAAGCGCGATGCAGATCCTGTACATGATGGGCACGGCACCGTTGCTGCAGCAGCGTCAGGCACCCACGCGTGATGCCGCGGACAGCGTGATCCGCGCGTTCATGGATGCGCGCATGGCCGTCACCGACGCCAACGACTTTCTCTACCAGTTCGACGCCAGCAGCGATTACGACCCGTCGTCGCGCTTGCAGGAAATTCGCGTGCCGGTGCTGCACATCAACTCGGCCGACGACGAGGTGAACCCCCCGGAGCTCGGTCTCGTGGAGCGGCTGAATTCGCGCATGCCGCACGCGCGCTTCATCCTGCTGCCGATTTCCCAGCAGACGCGCGGCCACGGCACGCACTCGCTGCCTGCCATCTGGGGCGAGACGTTGCGCGAATTCCTGGGCACGCTCGCGACACCCTGAGCGCCTGAGGCACGTATGTAATCGATGCCAGCCCCTGGTGCGATGTGCATCGGGGGCTCGCATCCACAGTATTCACGCGCAGGCACGCCGCAGATGTCGACCGGGCCCGCGCGCCACCATGATCGAGGTTCTCCCGTGAAACTTCTGCTGCGCCTCCTGGTCATCGCCGCGTCCCTGTTCGTCGCGACGAGGTTCGTTCCCGGCATTTCCTTTACCGGCGACAACTACGGCGCACTGCTGTTGGTCGCCGTGCTGTTCGCCGTCGTGAACACCATCGTGAAGCCGATCCTCAAGCTCTTCTCGCTTCCGGTGGTGCTGATTACGCTCGGGCTGTTTCTGTTCGTGATCAACGGCTTGATGCTTCTGCTCACGTCGTTCCTTGCGTCACGCATGTCGCTCGGTTTTCACGTTGACGGAATCGTGCCGGCAATCATCGGTTCACTCGTGGTCAGCATCACGGCGGCCCTGCTGAACTTTGCGCTCGGCACGAGCCGCGACGACGACTGATCCGGCGCATCAGTTGATACCCGCGCAACCGCAGGCAATGCTTGCCGTCGCTGGTGTGTCGGTTGCATACGGCGGCGTGCACGCGCTGCGCGACGTGTCGCTCGTGGTGTCGCGGGGAGAGGTGCTCGGCTTGCTCGGACCCAACGGTGCGGGCAAGTCGACGCTGCTGCGCGTGCTTGCCACGCTCCAGCGTCCCGATGCCGGCACGGTGCATGTCGCCGGCGGTGATGCGCTCGCCGACCCGCAGCGCGCGCGACGACATCTTGGTTACCTGCCGCAGGAGTTCGGCTTTCCTCCCTCGCTCACTCCCGCCGAGCTCCTGGAGCATTTCGCGCTGCTGAAGGGATTGGAGGTGGCGGTCCAACGGCGTGCGGGCGTCGCGCAGATGCTGGAACGCGTGAATCTCTGGCGCGACCGCCACAAGCCGGTCCGCTCGCTCTCTGGCGGCATGAGGCAGCGACTCGGCATCGCGATCGCGCTCATCGGCGCACCCGATGTGCTCATCGTGGACGAGCCGACGGTCGCCCTCGATCCAGCGGAACGGCATCGCGTGCATGATCTGATCATGGAGTTGGCTGAGGAACGTGCCGTGCTCCTCTCCACGCATCTCGTGGCTGACGTCGATGCGCTCTGCCATCGCGCGGTGGTCCTGCATCACGGGCGCATCGTGCGTGCGGGACCGCCGGCGGAACTTGCGGAGGCGCTGCGCGGGCGTGTGTTCAGGGCGCGCCTCTCGCGTGTCGAGGCGCAGAGCGTTCGCGCCTCGGTGCGCGTGATCCGCGAGTTCCTGGTCAGCGGGGCGGTCGCCGTCACGGTCATCGCCCCGCAGGCGCCGGACGCACGGTTCGTGGCCGCCCAGCCGACGCTCGATGACGTGTTCGCCGAGGCGACGCAGCAGGGCGCGGGCGCACCGTGAGGGCGGAGCCTGCGGGTCATGTCGGGCGGGCATCGCGGTGAGCGCGCGGTGGACGCGGATCGCCGCCGTCGCTCGACTCGAGCTCGCCATCCAGCGCCGCGAACCGCTGACCGCGCTCTATCTGCTGGTACTTGGTCTCCTCGCCATGGCGTTCGCGGCGGCGGGACCGGTGGACCTGGTGCGTGACCGGGGTGCCGTGCCGACCGATGCCGCCTGGTCGCTGATGCTGGCGACGACCGCGCTGACTGCGTTTGGCCAGGTGATCACGACGATGGTGGCTGCCACGGTCGTGCTGCGCGATCGCGCCGACCGTGTCGACGCGCTGCTGGCGGTCAGCCGGCTGACACGACGCGAGTATCTCGCGGCGAAGCTCGCGGCCGCCCTCTGTGTGCTGCTCGTCATTTACGGCGCCATTCCCGTGGGTCTCGTGGCCGGTGCAGTGATCGGCGGCGGGAGCCTGTCACATGCGGTGCAGGCGAGCATCGCGCCGTTCGCGCTCGTCGCAGTCCCGACCATGCTGGCCGTCGGCGCGCTGCAGTTCGGCGTCGGTGTGTTGAGCGGACGGCTGTGGCCGATCGTGGGTCTGGGGTTGCTGCTGATCTGGCTGTGGACCGAGGCTATCGCTCAAGCACCCTTGCACGCAGGTGCTGCGCTGCTGGATCCGTTCGGCACTGCCCCGCTGGTGCAGGCGACGGCGCGGTGGACCGATGCGCAGCGCATGACGGCGGTCGTGCCTGTCACGGCACAACTGCTGGTGAACCGCCTGCTTTGGCTCGGCATCGGCATGCTCGTGGCTGCCGTTGCGGTGTTCGCACCGGCGCCCGCGTGGCGCGCGGGGCAGGACGAAGGGACTTTCAGGTCCGACGAACCACTGCCGCAGGCGTTGCCCGCATCCATGGTGCGGGCCGCACATGCGAGCAGCTGGCGTGGCGCGCTGGCCACCGCGCACTACGTGGTCCGCTGGATGCTGCGCGACACCGGCTGGCGTGTGCTGACCGTGCTGGGAATCGTGAATGTGGCGATCCATGCATATGTCGATGCGCGCAGTGCGACCGATGGCGCTGGCGCCGCGCGCGTCGCCTTGACCGCATTGCAGCTGCATGCGCGGCTGTTCCTCGTGCTGCTGGCGACCATTTATGCCGGTGAACTGGTCTGGCGTGAGGCCGAGGAGCGTTCAGACGCCTTCTTCGAGGTGCAGTCGCCTGGCCGAACGGCCCGGCTTGCGGGTCGCATCGGGGGGGCGTTCGCAGCACAGTGTGCGCTGGTTGCAGCATTGGCCAGCGCCGCGGCTCTTGCGGCAACCGTTGCCTCGGGGCAGCACATGGCGCTTCAGGCATTCTCGATCGCCGTGCTCAGCCAAGTGCTCTGGCCGTTTGCATCCTGGCTGATTTTTTCGCTGCTGGTGCACGTGCTGGTTGGGCACAAGGTAGCGGCGCACCTCTGCTGCATTGGCGCCTGGGTGCTGGCGGTGCTGTGGCTCGGAGCCGCGCGACCGGCAGGTGGTCCCGCCCTCGCGTGGTGGGTCATGCCAGCGCTGACGGCATCGGCTCTGCTGCTGATCCGGTTCGCATGGAGCGACGCGCACTCACGTCGCAGGCTGCTCCAGCATTCGATCGTTTCGATCCATCTATAATCGGCGTGACCTGCCGACACTGAGCCTCGGTCCGCTTTCTGAAAACGACGTCGTGCCGGTTGACGCCCGTCGCACTCGCTCCCGGCGGTAACCATTTGGTTAGCGTCACTGGCAGAATGCAGCCGGAGTCGGCACTATTACGCGTGTTCGGCGGGAGGGTCAGTCGCGGCAAGCTCTTGTGAGCCCTGAGGCGCAGCCCTTGCGGTAGTGAAAAGTTCCGGTCCATCAGCGCATTCGGCGCTGGCGGGTGACTATTCCGGAATCGTTGCTTTATCCTCGCTTTTAACACCCCTTCGGAGGTGGCATGACGCTATCTGTTCGCCTGCGCTCGGCGGGCTCGCTGTTCGCGATTGCGATCAGCGCAGCGCCGCTGTTTGCGCAGACCCCCCAAGCTGGAACGGTCGAAGTCAATGCTGGTGTCCGCGTATCGGATGTCGGCATCAGGAACTTCTCGTCCGTTACGTCGCCCACGGGCCTGCTCGGCTTGTATCTGCACCGGAACTTTGCCATCGAGTCGGAAATCTCGTCGGCAAACGGCCGTGTGTCGAATACCCCAGCTGGGGTACGATCACTTTCATCGTACACGCCGATTCATCTCCGCGGTGTTTTCTCGATTCCAGTGCAGGAGCAGGTCGAGCTCCTTCTTGGCGTCGGCGCTGTCCGTAACGAGCAGCGGTGGCTGGAGCCGAACATTCCCGTCGGCGCCAACTCCCCGCAGTCCGTCAAGAAGTTCAACGAGTACAGCTGGGCCACGATGATCGGCGCCCGTCTTGGGCTCACCGACAACGTTGCCTTCCGTGCTGCGGTGACTGTTGACGGTTCGCAGTTCGAAGCCGCCGACAATCGTCTGTTCAATGGCAAGCGGAATACGAACATCGGCGGCCAGTTCGGTGTCAGCTACCTGTTCAACACCAAGCCGAAGGATGCTGACGGCGACGGCGTTCCCGACAAGAACGACAAGTGCGCCAACACGCCTGCTGGCGTGGCGGTCGATGCGACGGGTTGCCCGCTCGACAGCGATCGCGATGGTGTTGCGGATTACCAGGACAAGTGCGCCAACACGCCTGCTGGCGTGACGGTCGACAGCACTGGTTGCCCGGTGGACAGCGATAAGGACGGCGTCGCAGACTACCTGGACAAGTGCGCGAATACTCCGGCTGGCGTGAAGGTCGATGCTTCGGGTTGCCCGGTCGATTCCGACGGCGACGGTGTGGAAGATTCTCGCGACCGCTGCCCGAACTCGCCGCGTGGCGTGAAGGTCAATGCAGAAGGTTGCCCGCTGGATTCTGATGGCGACGGCGTGACGGATGACGCTGACCGCTGCCCGAATACCCCGGCTGGCACCCGTGTCGATGCCTCTGGTTGCCCAGTCGTGGTGGCCGTGCTCGATACCGCCAAGACCCTGGTGTTGGAAGGCGTGAACTTCCGCACTGGCTCGGCAGCACTGACGCCGGCTGGTCGTGCCATGCTGCTCCGCGCAGTGGAATTGCTGAAGGCTTCGCCGAATGTCCGCGTCGAGATCGGTGGTCACACCGATTCAAGAGGCTCGGCTCGTGCGAACACACGCTTGGCGCTGGCTCGTGCCACGACAGTGAAGAGCACACTGACCGCGGCAGGTGTGGATGCAGGACGGCTCGAGGTGAGGGGCTATGGCCCGAGCGCACCGCGGGCTACCAACCGGACGGCCGCTGGTCGCGGTCTGAACCGCCGCGTTGAGTTGAAGCCGATTCGCTGAGGATTCGGCAGGATGAAGTCGAATGGGGCGCTTCCGAGAGGAGGCGCCCCGTTCGACGTTCGGCACTGTGGTATCGAGAGCTGCTGGCGAAAATTGGCTTTCAACTGCTGCAAGTCAGTCAGGCGCGCCGATGCACGCATTGCCTGCCAGTCGCGGCGACTGGTTCGCGGTTAGTACGTGGGGCGCAGCACTTGTCGCGCACGCCTGCGGTCCAGCGACTGTGTCGCAGACGGCGCAGATGATGGGTGCGTTTGCCTCAGCCGTCAGTGCCGACCGTTCACGCAGGTCGATATGGCACCGAGAGCGCAACTTTGCGATTTCCACAGGCAGCAAGCGAGGCAACCTGATTGCGGGATCACGACTTGTACCGTTTGTCGACATCGTGTGGATAACGTATCCACAACGTACACAACGACTTACGTGGGTTTTGTTCGGGATTGTGACGTGACGTTGCGAAGTGTACCCTTGTGTTCTCGCGACCGGCGCAAATCGCACGCATGGTCACACGGCACTCGTCGCAGGTGGGGTATTCATTCATGTCGGCGCCGCAACCACCAGACGATCACGCGCTCATTCGGCTGACACTGTCGACCGGCGGCGCATCCAGTTCAGGGGGTCGCCGTCAGGTGCGGGCCGAGCGCGGTGAGCGCCGCGAGCTCCAGCCACGCAGCAAGGAGATCGAGGTTCGGATCGCCGGTCGACGCGGATCGCGCCGCAGTGCATTGCGCCGTGATCTCGAACGCGATGGCCTCCGCATTACCGCGACCGCGCAGCCCGATGGCCAGCAGTCCAGCGGCATCGGCGAGTCGTTCACGCACGAACTGCTGGAAGCGAAGTCGCAGCTCCGTCTCGTTGGTGCTCGGCGCGAGGTCGGTCACACCGCCCCGTTGCTCACGCAGCGCTGCGAGGTCGGCAATGAGCTGTTCCAGACGTGCCACGTCGGGATGCAGCAGGAGATGGCGCCAGATGAGCCAGATGGGCGTGCCGCCGCGGCGTGCCGTGTCGTCGCTCGCGCTCGTGCGATGCTGCTCCGCCTGTGCCATGCGATCGGCATTGGCCGTCTGGCTGAGCCAGGCGCGCGTCTGCGAAACGACGTCAGGACCGGCGACGGCGGCGAGTGCGCACAGCCGCACGCCATGGCGGAGCAGCCCCTCTTCATCGCTCCCGATCTGCAGCCCGAGCGAACGATGGAGCATGCAGGCACGATCGGCACCGACACGAAGCGCCGCGCGCTCGAGAGCCGCCGGGACATTGGCAGACCGGGAACGGAGCGCGTCGCGTCCGAGGAGCGCCGCAAGTTCGTAGGCCGTCGCGAGCGTGTGCGCGGACTCGCGGATCGCGGGAAGGCTGAGCGAGATCTCACCGGCTTCGGCAGCGGCGAGGGTCGCGAGGCGCTGCGCGGTCGGCATGGCATCGACCGCCCAGTGCCGATCGACGAGGTCCGCTCCGCTCGCGGGCGGCGCGGGGAAGATCGCGTGTGATGCGTTCGCCACGGCGGTGTTCCTCCAGAGTCCGGGCCCGACATCAACTACATCGGCGACGATGCAGCAGGGCGTGACCACGGCAGGATACGAAGGATTGTCAAGCAACACATAACCGGTGTCGTGCTTCCAGGCAACTCGGACGCATGTCACCAAAGCGGAGAACATGGTGTCACTCTGTCATTCGTCCACCGAGACGGCAAATCGTGCTTCACAGCTGGATGTAGTGCATGGCGTGTTTGGCGCTTTAAACGTTGGCGAGACGCCATTGGATGCGTTGATGCGCCATGCGCTGGAAGTGCCTGGCGCAGCCGCGGCGCTGCTCGACGCATTCGCCGCGCAGGCAGGTGCGCTACGGCTGGTGCAGGAGGCCGAGGCACGCGGTGCCGCCTCGCTGCCAAGCGACTTGCGGCGGGGAATCGCCGCTGCGGCGGCGCGCACGCCATCGTGGCTGGCAGTCGGGACTGCAGGGGTTCGCGTGTGATGCCTGAGGCGGTAGAATGCAGCACGGTGCATGGGTCGGCGATGCGGTCGACGCCTGCGTGAGCTGTGGTGCAGGCGCCCATCTCACCGTGAATCACTTTCGATCTGCTGCCGTGACGCCGCTTTCCTTTCCGCACTCGCCGGCCGAGTTCGCTGACGCTTCCTGGCAGGACATCGCAGCCCATTACGACGCGCTCGCGGCCGCCAGCCCCACGCGCGAGACGGCACGCGAGTGGATGCGCCAGTGGTCACAGCTCGAAGAGCTCGTCAACGAAGCGTCCTCGACCGCACTGATCGAGTACACCGGTAATACCGCAGACGAAGCGGCCGAGGCGCGTTACCTGCGCTTCGTGACGGAGATCCAGCCGAACGCGGAAGCGCGACAGACCGGGCTCGCGCAGCTGCTCATTGCGACCGGCATCGATGACGCGGACATCGCCGTGCTGCTTCGTGAATTCCGCACGACGGTCGCGATCTTCCGCGAGGCGAACGTGCAACGATTCGCGCAGATCGAGCAGCTCAGCGCCGCCTACCAGAAGATCGCCGGCGGCATGAGCGTCGAGATCGACGGCCGGGTGCTCACGGTGCCCCAGCTGCAACCGCTGCTGGAAGCGGAGGATCGCGCGGCGCGGGAGCGCGCGTTCCGTGCCGGCGCCGATGCGTACCTTGCGCATCGGGAGGAGTTTGCCGACCTGTTCGAGCGCATGTACGAGTTACGGCAGGATGTCGCGCATGAATCCGGGTTCAGCGACTTCCAGTCGTTCACGTTCGCGGCGAAGCATCGTCACGACTACACGCCTGACGATGTCGCGCGCTTTCATGACGCCGTCGCCGCGGTGGTCACGCCTGCCGCCGCGCGCGTGCACGCAAACCGTCGCGAGCGCCTTGGTGTCGACGCGCTCCGTCCGTGGGATCTGGCCGTGGATCCGGATGGACTGGCGCCGCTGCGGCCGTTCCGCGATGCGAGCGAGTTCGTGTCCACGAGTGGCCGGATCTTCTCGACGCTGGATCCCGAGCTCGGCGAGCGGTTTGCCGACATGGCGTGCGACGGCCTGCTGGACCTCGAGAGCCGCCCGAACAAGGCACCCGGCGGCTACTGCACGACGCTGCATCATCGCAAGCAGCCGTTCGTCTTCATGAACGCCGTCGGCGTGTCCGATGACGTGACGACGCTGGTGCACGAGGCGGGGCATTGCTTCCACGCCTACCTCGCGTCGGACAAGGAGTTGATCTGGCAGCGCGGCACGGGTTCGGAGGCGGCAGAACTCGCGAGCATGTCCATGGAGATGCTCGCCGCGCCGTATTTTGCGCTGCCGGTGGGTTACTACACGCCGGACCAGGCGCGGCGCGCGCAGGCTGCGCACCTCGAGGACGTGCTGCTCGCGCTGCCGCACATCGCAAGTGTCGATGCGTTTCAACGGTGGATCTACACCAGTGGCAACGGTCATGACCGCAACGCGCGTGATGCGGCGTGGCTGACACTGCGCGCGCGCTTCGAAGTCGGTGTGGACTGGTCGGGGCTGGATCGCGAGCGCACGGCGCGGTGGTACCGCCAGCTGCACATCTTCGAGCTGCCGTTCTACTACATCGAGTACGGTATCGCGCAGCTTGGTGCACTGCAGATATGGAAGCGCAGCCTCCGCGATCCCGAGGCTGCGCTGGCAGGCTACAAGGCCGCGCTGCGACTGGGCGGAACGCGCACGCTGCCTGAACTCTATGCGGCGGCTGGTGCGCGCCTGATCTTCGATGCCGACGGCATGCGTGAACTGGTGGAGCTGGTCGAGGAACGACTCGAGATGCTGCGCGGTTCGACGGTTCCGTGAAGACCACCGGCACCACACCGGTGCCGAGCGCAGGCGAGACGCCGCACGACCCCTATGGCGCGTTGCGCGTCCCGGCGTTCCGGTGGTTCATCATCAGCCTGATGGCGATGACCGTCGGCGTGCAGATCCAGGGCATCGCGGTCGCATGGCAGCTGTATGCGGCAACGAACGATCCGCTCGCGCTCGGCTTGGCGGGGCTGGCCGAGGTGCTGCCGTTCCTGGCGTTGTCTCTGCCGGCTGGGCAGTGGGCCGACCGGCATGACCGGAAGCGGCTGGCGCTGATCGGCATCGGCGTGCTGGTGCTCTGCGCGACGCTGTTCCTGGCCATGACCACCGGCTTGCATGCGCGCGTATCCGGCACGGTGCGTGGCGTGGGCTCCACTGCCTGGTCGTCGCCGCTTGTGATCTATGCCGTGCTCGCGGTGTCCGGGGTGGCACGCGCGATCCTGCAGCCTGCGCGGCAGGCACTCGGCACCATGATCGTGCCGTCAACGCTGTATGCCAATGCTGCAACCTGGCGCAGCTCGACCTGGCAGTTCGCGTCGGTGGTGGGACCGGCAGTCGGGGGCCTGATGTTCGCGTTCTCTGGGCCACTCATCACGTATGCCGCGACGCTCGCGCTGCTGCTGCTCGCGTTCTGGGGCATGTCGGTGGTGCAGGTGCCGCCGCGCGTCATCGGGCCGGCACACTCCACTGACGGTGCCGGAATTCTGGAAGGTGTGCGCTTCGTGCTGCGCGACAAGCTGGTGCTCGCGGCGCTGTCGCTGGACATGTTCGCGGTGCTGTTCGGCGGCGCCACGGCGCTGCTGCCCGTGTTCACCAGCACCGTGCTGCATGTGTCGCCCGAGTGGCTGGGTTACCTGCGTGCCGCGCCGGCAGTGGGTGCCGTGTGCATGGCGCTGGTGATCGCACACCAGCCGCCCATGAAGAACGCGGGTCGCACGCTGCTGTTCGCGGTGGCCACGTGGGGGCTGAGCATCATCGGTTTCGCGCTGTCGCGCAATGTGTGGCTGAGCTGCGCGCTGCTGGCCATGGGCGGTGCCGTGGACAGTGTGAGCGTAGTGATCCGCTCCACGCTGCTGCAGGCACGCACGCCGCCACACGTGATGGGTCGCGTGATGGCCGTGAACTCCATCTTCATCGGCAGCGCAAACGAGATCGGCGCGTTCGAGAGCGGGCTGACCGCGCGCCTGCTTGGCGCGGTGAACAGCGTGCTGCTTGGCGGCGTGGCCACGCTGATGGTGGTGGCGTCGATGGCGACATTCTCGCCAACGCTGCGCCGCCTGAAGCGGCTGCATGGGCCCGACACCGGAGAGTAGAAGGCATCGGGCGACCACGGAACTACGGCAGCGACTTCACGGCGGCAGGCAGCACGAAAATGGCGGCGTCGATGGCGTCGAACGTCACGGCGGTTGTGCTCAGAATGATGTCGCCATTCGGTGTGCCCTGCGTGACCTTCGTGGCCACGGAGATGGCGCCGAATCGCTTGTAAGCGGAATACAGGTTCTTCTGCTCGCCGCTGGGCTGCTGGATCACTTCACCGATCTTCAAGCCGGTGGCCTGGTCGTAGTACACGGTGCGCGTGCGACCGCTTCTGCTCACGATCTTCACCGGCCAGGTCTTCGCACCCTCGAAGTCCGCGGCGTCCAGCACCTCGGCGCTGGTGTAGCTGCCTGATTCCCAGAGTCCTGCCGTGGGCGACGTGGACGACAGCACGTCGGCCGTCATGCCGGCGTCCATTTTGCTGGCACCCGATTGCGGGTCCATGGCCCAGGCGATGGTGCCGTCGAAGCCTTGTTGTACCTGGCCGAAGCCGGGTACGTCGATCGTCATCAGCATGCGCCCTCCACCGACCTTGCGCTCGTAGCCGGCGGAGATGCTCGCGAAGGTGATCTCAGCGGTGCCGACTTCCGTGCGCGCCATGGTGGCGCGGAACGCCGCCATACCGCCGACGGCGGCGGCGTGCTTGTCGAACAGCGCCTGGGCAGTCGGCTTCTGTGCGAACAGTGCGGTCGGGACGACAAGCGCCGCAGTCATGATCGCGCGGCGGATGGCGGTACGGGACATTCGGACTCCAGTGATGAGGATGCTCGTTGTACGCCGACACCGAAAAATTGTGTCACTGGCAGCATGTCGAAGACGGGAGGCGCCACCTGCTGGCACCTCCCGCTGGTCGTGCTGCCGAAGATCAGCCGCAGCTTCGCATGATGGCCAGCGTGATGAGCACTTCCACTGCCGCGGCAACCGCGGCCCAGATCAGCAGTCCCGGTCGTCGGCCTTTTGCCGGAGCCGATCCCAGCGTGCGTCCGCACGATGCACAGATCGTGACATCAGCGGGCAGCACGGTGCCGCAATCACCGCACCGGATTTCCATTCCGTTACGGCGTCACGCCCGACTTCATGCCGGTGCCGGCAGACGACGTGGCGGGTGATGACGGCCATTTGTCGAACCAGCTGCGCATGTAGAGCTGCGTGCGCATCCAGTTCGACGGCTTCGACGAAGTGCCGTGCCACTCCTCGTTGAAGCGGATCATGGCGGTCGGGACCTTCATCATCTTCAGCGCGGAGTAGAACTCCTCCGTCTGCGGCATTGGCGTGCGCAGGTCCTGCACGCCCGTCATCAGCATCGTGGGCGTCTTCACGTTGCCGACGTACATCAGCGGCGAGCGGCGGAGATGCTCCGACGGATCGACCCATGGCAGCTGCGCGAAGTTGCGGTACCAGCTGGCACCGTCGGTGGTGCCGACGAAGCTGAGCCAGTCGATGACGGGGCAGTTTGCACTGGCCGCGGCAAAGCGATTGGTGTGGCCCACGATCCACGACGTCAGCACGCCGCCGCCCGAGCAGCCGAACACGTACAGGCGCTTCGAGTCCACATAGCCGCGGTTGATGACCGTGTCCACCGATGCCATCAGGTCGTCGAAGTCCTTGCCGGGATAGGCATTCTTGATCGCGTTGCCGAAGGCGCTGCCGTAGCCCGTGGAGCCGCGCGGGTTGGTGTAGAGCAGCACGTAACCGTTCGCGACATGATCCTGACGTGCGAGGTTGAACCCGCCGTTGTACATGGCGTGCGGACCGCCGTGAATCTCCAGCATCAACGGGTACTTCTTCGCGGGATCGAAGTCGGGCGGCTTCACGATCCAGCCCTGGACGCGGAATCCATCCACGCTGGTGAGCCACACTTCCTCGGTGCGACCCAGCTGCTTGCCGGCCAGCACATCGTCGTTCACGTGCGTGAGGCGCGTGACGGCCGACGGCGTGCGCACGTTGAAGCGCACGATGTCGTTGGGCTGCAACGCGGTGGACTGGATGCCGACCATGTTGCCCATGCGATCCACGTCGGTCACGCTGAGCACCTGCTTGCCGGTGGTCACCTGTCGCGTCTGGCCTGCGAGCGAGGTGAAATACAGGTTGCGATAGCCTTCGTTCTCGACGTTGTAATACACGCCGCTGCCGTCCAGCGCCCACATCATGCCCTGCGGTGCACGATCCAGCGCGGCATTGAGCGCGCGGGCATTCGTGCCGTCGGCATTCATCAGGTAGATGTTTGCATCCTTCCACGTCGCGTCGGTCGAATCGTAGCCGGTGTACGCGATCAGCTTGCCGTCTGGCGATGCGATCGGGTTGCTGTCCGGACCCTTGCGGCTCGTGAGCCCAACGATGATGCCCGTGCTGACATTCGCGCGATAAATCTCGGTTTCACGCCATGCCCCTTCGGAATCGGCGGTCCGCAGGCTGCTGAACAGCAGTGCCTTGCTGTCCGGCGTCCAGCGCGCGGCGCTGTGATTCCAGTTGCCATTGGTGACGGCACGTGCCTGGCCGCCTTCGGCCGACATCACGAACAGGTGCTGGTAGCCATCATCCGTAAAGCCGATGCGATCGGAGCGATAATTCAATCGTTGCACGATGCGCGGCGATTCCGTCCATTTTGCGCCCTTGGGCTGCGCCGGCAATGCGATGTTCCAGGTCTCGCGTGTCGGGACGTTCATGCGGAACGCGATCTGCGATCCATCGGGCGACCACTCAGGCTCGGTCGGTGCCTCGGTGAGTCGCGTGAGCTGCGTGGTGCCCGCATCACCGTCCATGAAGCGCACCCAGAGCTGCATGCCCGTGGGCTGGCCCGTTGCGATGAACAGCAGCTTGCTGCCATCGGGCGACCAGCGCGGCGACGTGCCGGCGATCACACTGCGCTGCCGCGATCCATCGGCGTTCATGACCCAGATCGCCGTGTCCCATTTGTCGTTCACCTTGTCCACGCTGCGGCGCGTGAACGCGACCTGCCGGCCATCGGGGGAGAGCTGCGGATCGCCGACGTCTTCCCATTCGAGATGGTCGGCCACGGTGATCCGGCGGTTGGCTGGTGGTGCCGGGGCCTGCTGCGCGCCGAGCGACACGTGGCCGCTGAACGTGAGAAGGCCGGCGAGTGCGATGGACTGCGGGACGCGGCGCATGGGGAGTCTCCGGCTGGTGTTCAAAGGCGGCTCGGGAGGCGAGGCGCAGGCGGAATAATGCCTGAAGCAACGTGCTCGCGGTACGAGGCGTTGCGGCCGCGCCGGGATGTCGCGCGTCGACCGCCGCAGCGGTGACGCAGTGGTCACCTGACGGTCATCCGGCGCTCGTCGCCTGCTCGCCGCGGTAGATGCAGCCGGACGTGCAGGTCTCGTACACATGCACGGCACTGAGCTGCGGCAGCGTGCCCACGAGCCGATCCCAGATCCACCGCGCGAGCATCTCACTGGTGGGATTCTCGAGACCCTCGATGTCATTCAGGTAGAAATGATCCAATTGCGCGTCCAGCGGCGCCCAGGCGGCCTTGATGTCGCCAAAGTCCATCAGCCAGCCGGTATGCGGATCGACCGGGCCGCTGACGACCAGGCGAATGCGGAATGAATGCCCGTGCAGTCGCGCGCACTTGTGCCCCGGCGGCACGTGCGGCAGCAGGTGCGCGGCCTCGAACGTCACGTCCCGGTGCAGTTCCACGATATGTCCGGCAGTGCTCATCGGATGTCCAGCCACTTGTGAGTCTGGAGGCTCAGCCGCCACTGCGGATGGGCAAGGCAGTACGCCAGTGCGGCACGCACGTTCGCAGCCCCGTCGGGGCCATCCATCGGCTGCAGGAAAAACATCCGGAAATCCAGGTCGGCGAAGCACTCGGGTTGTGCATCGGGCTCGGCTTGCGGATATACAAGCTTGAGCTCCGTGCCGCTGGTCAGCACGAGCGGTGCGTTGGCTTTCGGGCTCACGCAGATGTGATCCAGCCCGGGCGGCGCCGACTGTGTGCCGTTGGTCTCGACCGCCACCTCGAAGCCGCACGCATGCAGCGCCTCGATTGCGGGTTCGTCCAGCTGCAGCAGCGGCTCACCGCCGGTGCAGACGACCAGCTTTCGTGCACGCGGGCCGCTGCCTGCGGGCCATCGCGCGTCCACATGCGCCGCCAGTGCGGTGGCACTCGTGAACTTGCCGCCGTCAGGCCCGATGCCCACGAAGTCCGTGTCGCAGAACCGGCAGACGGCGGTTGCGCGATCGGCTTCGCGACCGGTCCACAGGTTGCAACCGGCGAAGCGCAGGAACACCGCCGGGCGACCACTCTGTGCACCCTCGCCCTGCAGGGTATAAAAACACTCCTTGATCGCATACGTCATCGGCCCGGCTCCGCGGGTGCGACGGCATAGCGCGTCGGGTCGGGCACGCCCGCTTCGCGAAAGCCCCTGTGACGCAGCTGGCAGGCATCGCAGTGCCCGCAGGCGCCGCCATCTTCGCTCGGGTCGTAGCAGCTGATGGTACAGCTGTAATCCACGCCCAGCGAGACCCCGAACTCCACAATCTGCCGCTTGGTCATCTGCTGCAATGGGGCGCGGATCACGACCGTCGTGCGCCCTTCCACGGCCGACGCGGTAGCCAGGTTCGCCAGCGTCTCGAAGGCGCTGATGAATTCCGGGCGGCAGTCTGGATAGCCGGAATAATCCAGCGCGTTGACACCGATGAAGATGTCGCTGGCGCCGAGGACCTCGGCGTAGGCCAGGGCAAACGACAGGAATATCGTGTTGCGGGCCGGCACGTAGGTCACGGGAATCCCGTGCATGAGGTCATCGGCGCTGCGGTCCTTCGGTACCGCGATCGACGCGTCCGTGAGCGCCGAGCCGCCGAAGCCGCGCAGGTCGATGTCGAGGATGGCGTGGCCGCTGGCGCCGAGCGTGATGGCGATCCGTCGGGCTGCCTCGATTTCGTGCTGGTGCCGCTGGCCGTAGCGGAAGGTCAGCGCATGCGCCGCATAGCCCTCGGCAACAGCATGCGCGAGCACGGTGGTGGAATCCAGCCCACCGCTGAGCAGGACGACTGCCGGACGGTGACCTGGTGTGTGCGTGAGTGATGACATCGTATGCCAAGGGTAACGGCCCCGGTCGGCGACGCACAACGCGGCATTGCCGTTTCAGGGCCTGCCTTTTCGTATCGCCGCCGCCAGCCGGCTGCAGCGCCGGCAGGGAGGGTGGTGCAATGGCGGCGATGAGCGGCATCTTCATGTTGTCGTCTAATTCACCGTTCCGCTGCCGCGGCGGCCCTCACCGCCTGCGCCCCGGCCCGGCCCTGCCTGCGCTCTGGCGTGCGTCGCTCATGTTCTTCCTGCTCGCTGCGGTCGCTGCGCGCCCGGCACCTGACTTCCTCTACCTCGTTGCGTCATGATCCACCTCCGTTGGCTGCGCCCGCTGTCACTCGCACCGTCATGCGCGTTGGCGCTCGCCGTGTCCGGTTGCGTGTCTGCGAGCCGCGGACCCGCGGCGCCGCCGAAGCCCGTTAGTGGCACCGACGTGGTGCAGCGCATGCTCTCGCGCTACGAGGGCACGTGGTTTCGCACCATGCAGTTCACGCAGGAGAACACACGCTTCCTGGCCAACGGGCGCACAGACCGCAGCCAGTGGAAGGGGTTCATGCTGCTGCCGGGCCGCCTGCGCATCGAGTTCCAGCCGGCGTCCGGCAACAATGGTGCTATTTATGCCGACGGCAACGTGTACTCGTTCGAAGGCGGCCGGCTGTCGCGCACCACGCCGCAGCTGAACATCCTGCTGGTGCTGACGGCCGACGTGTATGGGCAACCGCTGGCGAACACGGTGCGCCAGCTCACGACGCTCGGCGTGGATCTGGCCAGGTTTCGCGCAGACACGTTTGCCGGGCGCCCGGTCTGGGTCGTCGGCGGCACCGGCCCGAAGGATCTCGCCACTTCGCAGGTCTGGGTCGATGCGCAGAGCTGGGTCGCGCTGCGCGTGATCGACCGGCCGGCGCAGGGCACCGGCCTGACAGCTGCGCGACCGTCCACGGAGTACCGCCTGGGCGACTACCGTATGATCGACGGCGTGCCGGTCGTGCACGAGATCATGTTCCTGCGCGATGGCAGGCAGTTTTTCCGTGAGCAGTACACCGAGGTGCAGCTGAACACGCCGATGGATGCGCGCCTGTTCTCGTCCATCCAGTGGAAGGCCGCCGGCCGCACACCGTAGGATTCAGCGCGCCGCACTCGCAACCTGCAGTGACGGCACCAGCGGCCATGCAGTGCATCGTATGACCTCGCACATTTTCCCCTTGACCAGAGATTTGTGATCAGTACCCGATTGTTGTTCCTGACGCTCGCGCTTCCGCTGACCGCGGTTGCGCAGATGCCGGCACGCGCTCGCGCTGCGACGACCGAGCTGCCGCGCACCCACGCGCCGCGACCAACCTCGCCGGCAATCACGGCAGCCGACCTGATGACGCGGCTCTACATCTTCGCCGATGATTCCATGCAGGGTCGCGAGACGAGCACGGAGGGCAATCGCCGCGCACTGCGGTATGTGGAGCGCGAGCTCACGCGACTGCGCCTGACGCCGATGGGCGACAACGGCACGTACCTGCAGCAGGTGCCGCTGGTGCGGCGCGGCTGGGCGACGGAATTCACCGCGTCGGTCGGCACCACGCCGCTCGCAGCATGGTCCGACATCGTGCCGCTGCCGGTGCGTCGTGGCGTGCCGCGCGGCATCAGCGGCGTACCGGTGATCTACGGCGGCATGATGAGTGATGCCGTGAAGTCGCTGACGGTTGAGCAGGCGACGGGGAAGCTCGTCGTGGTTCGCGTGAACGGCTTGAGCATGGCTCCCATTCCACCCACCAGCGGGCTTGCCCGCGCGGCAGGCATCGCGCTGGTGATTGGTGCGCCGTTGCCGGCGCAGTACATCGGCTTCTTCCGCGTGCCCGGCATGTCGGTGCCCGCGCAGGGCGCATCTGCCGACAGCGTGCCGGCTGTGATGGTCCTTTCGGATCGTGCAGTTCAGGCGGTGTTCGGCGCGGAGTCGTCTGCACTGACACCGATGCAGGCGGGTACGCCGATCGCCGCGCCCATGCTGTCGTTCGGTGAAACGCCATCGCCGGCATTCAACGTGGTCGCCATGATTCCCGGCAGCGATCCGGTGCTGAAGCACCAGTACGTGGCGGTTGGCGCTCATAATGATCACGACGGTTACAACCAGGCACCGGTCGATCACGATTCGCTGCACGCCTACAAGCGCGACGCCTGGACGCTTGCCGGCGCATATGCCGGCTTGCCGCCGCTGACCGCCGAGCAGGGTGCGTCGGTGCGCGTGAACCTCGACAGCCTGCGCCGCCTGCGTCCCGCGCGGAAGGACAGCATCTTCAACGGCGCCGATGACGATGGCTCCGGTTCCATGGCCGTGCTCGAGATCGCGGAGAACATTGCGGCGTCACGCCTGAAGCCGAAGCGCTCGATACTCTTCGTCTGGCACACGGGTGAAGAGAAAGGGCTGCTCGGCTCACAGTGGTTCAGCGAGCACATGCCCGTCGCGCGCGACTCGATCGTGGCGCAGGTCAACATCGACATGATCGGGCGCGGCAGCCTGCTCGACACGAAGGGCGGCGGGCCGGCGTATGTCGGCGTCGTCGGATCGAGGCGGTTGTCATCCATGCTTGGCGCCACGGTGGACTCGCTGGCGAAGGCATCACGCACGCCGCTGGACATCGACTACCGGCTCGACGCGGACGGCCATCCGGAAAACATCTATTGCCGCAGCGACCACTACAGTTACGCGCGCTTCGGCATACCGGTTGCGTTCTTCTTCACCGGCCTGCACGGCGACTATCACCAGGTCACCGACGAGCCGCAGTACATCGACTACACGCATTACAACCGCATCACGAACTACGTGCGTGACCTGCTCGTGACCGTCGGCAATGGCGCGCGGCCGGCGGTGGACAAGCCGAAGCCGGACCCGAATGGCCAGTGCCGTCAGTGACACGTCGACGGTGAATCACGCGGCAGCAGCATCGTCGTCGCGACCACTGCTCAGGTAACTTCTGCCATGCGAGGCACTGCCGAAATCGGCACTGCCGCGCATGCCATGTCTTCCAGCCGCGCCCATGTCACATCTCCTCACGACCGATGGCCTGATCGGACTGGCCACGCTCTCGGTCCTCGAGATCGTGCTCGGCATCGACAACATCATCTTCATTTCGATCCTTGCCGGTGCGCTACCGACGGAGCTGCAGCCGCGGGCGCGGCGGCTGGGCCTGGCGGGTGCGTTCGTCACGCGCATGATGCTGCTGTTCAGCATCACCTGGATCATGAAGCTCACGACACCGCTGTTCACCATCCTGAAGCACAGTGTCTCGGGCAAGGACCTGATCCTGATCGTCGGCGGCCTGTTCCTGATCGGCAAGGCAACCACCGAAATCCATCACAAGCTGGAAGAGAACGAGAAGGCCGACATGATCACCAAGAGCAGGGCGGCGCAGCGCGGCCTCGTGTTCGTGGTGCTGCAGATCATGGTGATCGACATCGTGTTCTCGCTCGACTCGGTGATCACGGCGGTCGGCATGGTTCCGCACATCGAGATCATGGTCGCCGCCAACGTGATCGCGCTGGCGATCATGCTCGTCGCCGCGTCGCCCATCAGCGCCTTCGTGGACCATCACCCGACGGTGAAGATGCTTGCGCTGTCGTTCCTGGTGCTGATCGGCACGAATCTCGTGGCAGAGGGCACCGGATTCCACATCCCGAAGGGGTACACGTACTTCGCGATGGCATTCTCGGTGCTGACGGAAATGCTGAACATCAGGCTGCGGAAGAAGGACGTGCCGACGTCATGACCGCGGGACCTACGCCGGCCGCTTTCCGGCACGAGTCGGCGGTGCCGGAGCACGGTTCAGCACGCGCCGGCTGTTGAGCGGCGTCACGCTCCTCACGTGCGTGGGCGTGCCGCCCTCGCGCGTGGACGGCATGGGGTCGGACCTCCGCGCGACCATGAACTCCGATGTGCTGCCCGGCGTCGTACCCACGGCACCGCGCGTCTCCACCAGCGCGCGCAGGCGATTGCTCCGGCCGTGCAGTACCTGCGACGCCGCGCTCATCTGCTGACAAGCCGCGCTCTGTTCCTGCGCTGATGCATTTGCCTGCTGCGCGCTCGTCGCATGGCCGATCGCATCGCCGGCTACCACGCTCAGCGATGCCTGCACGCTGGCCATCTGCGTGGAGTTGTGCGCCGCGATCTCGCTCAGGTTCGCCGCGGCAACCACGGTACGCTCCGCCGACGCGCTGATGCTCTCCAGTGCGGCGCCGACATCACGCCCCACCGTCTCGATCTCGCCGACCAGGCCCGCGCTGCGCTGCATGGTGCTCACGGTCTCGTTCACGCGGCCGGTGATTGCACTCGTCAGTCGCGCCACGTCGTCGGCGGCACGCTGTGCAGCCTCGGCGAGCTTGCGCACCTCGTCGGCCACCACCACGAAGCCGCGACCGGCATCGCCTGCGCGTGCAGCCTCGATCGCAGCGTTCAACGCCAGCATGTTGGTCTGCTCCGCAATGCGGCCCACCGATGTCACGAACTGCGCGATGCCGTCGGTCACCCCGTGCAGCGACTCCGCGGTGCGGCTTGCCGTCTGCACCGAGGTGCGAATATCCAGCATCACGGCCAGCGCCCGTTCAATCGTCCGGCGCTTTTCCATTGCTTCCTTTTCAATGGAGTTCGCGAGCATCGCGACGGACCCCGCCTCGAGGCGCACCTCGAGTGCGCGCTCGCCATTCGCCACCAGCTCGGCGTCGATCTTCTTCAGCATCCCGACCTGATTTTCTGCACCGCGCGTGACGTTCTCCATCACATGCGAGACCTCCGTCGCCTTGTGCGCGATGCGGTCGCTGACGTGCGACAGTTCGCTCGACGATGCGGCCAGCTCGGAAGCCGTTGCCGCCGTGGCTGTCGCGAGCACGCCAAGTGATGTGCCGGCCTCGTTCAACGCCGCGGCGATCTTCTCGAACTCGCCCGGCATGCGTGTCGTGGTGCGCGTGTCGAATGCGCCGCGGCTGAGGGCGTCGGCGTGCTTCACCAGCTGGTGCAGCGGGTTGTTGATGGAACGCAGCGTGGTGCCCACAAGCAGTGTGCCGATGATCAGCACGCCGCCGAACACGAGCAGCACCGCCAGCGCGCGTTCCTCGGCCTCACGCCGCATGTCAGCAGCAACCATCGTCACCTGCCGTTCCGTGAGTGAGCCCAGCCGGTCAATGGCACCGAGCAGCTGTCGTACACCGGCACTCACGCCCGCTTCCTCGCGGCGCGCCGCGGCCGTGTCACCCATCTCCAGGTGGCGGTGTGCGCGCGCGTACGTCACTTCCACGCTGGACAGTGTGCGATCCACCGTCGCCACGAGCGAGATGTGATCCGACTCGCGCGTGGTCTGACGATTCATGGAACGCGTGATGCGATGCGTCTGGAAGTTCAGGCGCCGAAAAGTCTCCAGCGCTGTCGGATCGCGATCGCGCAGGTAGAGTCCCGCGGCTTGCATCTCTTCCGCAACAGCTGCCGACAGTTCCGATGACAGGCGCGCGTCACGCTGAATCACTTCGAGCGCAGCGGTTGCCGTCGCCGCGGACGAGTGCAACGAGTTGTACGCGATCACCCCTGCGCCGCTGAGCAGGATGGCCAGCACGACGAATGAGCGCATGAGGCGCGCCCCGATCGTCTTCGGGACGATGAACGACTGCTGCAGCCGTGCGGCGATCGAGGCCGGCACGATCGACGCAAGCAGGCGCGCGATCACTGGATGACCCCGAACGTGCGCGTGGCACCATCGATGCGCAGCAGGTGCATGCTGCGGCCAAGCGGGTCGCCGGTCCGCGAGAACCGCACCGCGCCGGTGGCATAGCCGCGTGTGTCACGGAGTGCGGCAAGAGCCGCGCGTGTGCCGTCGCGCGACGTGCCGGCAGATGCCGCACGCGCCATCGCGAGCGTGGCGTCGTACGACAGTGCGGCATACGCGTCTGGATCCACGTGATACCTGGCACGGAACGCCGCGACGAAGCGGCGCGCGTCGGGCCGGTCCTCGCCGCTCGAGAAAGGCAGCGCGATCATGACATCATGCACCGTCATGCCGTTCTCGATGCCGCTCCAGCCATCGCCGGCAATCACCGGCACTGCGATGCCATGCGCTCGCAACGCCGTCAGCACGCGTGGCCCCGATACGGTGCCGACAGCGAAGATCAGGTCAGGCTTCTGCCGCGCGATCGACGCGACGTTCACATCGATGCGGTCGCCCGTTGGATCGATGGGTTCCAGCGCCGCTGGCGCAATGCCCAGTCCATCGAGGAACGGCTCCACGAGACCGCGGCCATTCGTGCTGTTGTCGTAGATCACGCCGACGCGTGTGCGCCTGAGCTGCGTGCGCGCAAATACGCCAAGCCGGCGACCTGTGACGGAATCGCTCGGACTCAACCGGAACAGCCACCGCGAGACGCCGCTCAGATCGGGGCTGGTGGCGGATGGTGAGAGCACGGGCATCCTGCCGTCGTAGACTCGTGCGGCGGCAACCATGGCCGTGGAACTCAGATGTCCGATCACGCCGACGATCTGAGGATCATCCACGAAGGAGCGAGCGACATCGGCGGCCATGCCTCCATCGGCCTGGTCGTCACGGAACGATACGCGCACCAATCGCCCATCGACACCTCCCTGCTGATTGATCTCCTCCGAAGCCAGCTCGATGCCGCGATGCGCCATCGCGCCATAACTCGTCTGCCAGGCACCGGCGGCGCCGAGGTAGAGGTCGTTCGTGCCTCGGCCTGGTGCGGCGCACGATGCGACTGCGAGGCAGCACAGCGCAGCGCCAAGGCGACGTGACCTGGAATGGAGCATGCAGGAGCGGGGCAGAGTGAATGATGCCGGGTGAATGAGGCCAGGTGATCGGACGGCCTTCTCGATCAGACGCCCCCGGCCGTGCCGACGTCACGGCGCGTGCCCCGTGCGATATTCTCTGCAGCCTGCTGTTCGTCATCGTGAGTGACCGCTCACGCTCCCCTTTCATGAAAACCGATGGACGCCCTCTCCATTCACCTGATGATCAACCACGTGCCGGTGCTGTCGGTGATCATCGGCACGCTGCTCGTGATTCTTGCGACATTCATCCGCCGGCGCAGCCTCTGGCGCCTGGGCACCGCCGCACTTGTCGTCGCCGGCGTGTCGTTCTACCCGGTGCAGTGGACCGGGGGCAACGCCGAGCAGGTCGACATGAAGCGCTGGTACGTGCAGCGCGATGCCATCGAGGAGCACGAGGAGGCGTCGGAGCAGGCGATCTGGGTGGTGCTGCTGGCTGGTGGCGTGGCGGCGTATGCGTTCTGGCGGGCGTCCCGCGGATTAGTGACCGAGTTGCCGGTAGTGCCGGCGTGGCTGCGCGGTGCGGTGGTCGTCACGGCGCTTGCCGCGTCGGCGGCGACAATCAAGGTCGCGTACGAGGCCGGCTTCATCTCGCACAAGAATCGGTTGCTCACGCGCGACACGGTGCCGCCGGCGGACTCCGTGCCGGTGAAGGTGCCGCGCGGACTTATGCCACCCGAATAGCCGTCGCGGCGGCGTGTCGACGTACCAGACGACAGAAGCGCCGCGTGTCGATGATCGACGCGCGGCGCTTCGTGTTTGCTGCTCGCGGCAGCGTCAGTTCAACGCTGATGGTTGCGCGGAGCCGGCTGCTGCTGCGTCAGGCAGTGCAGGGTGCCCAACCCCCAGACCAGGTCCACGGCGTGAATGCCGACGATCGAGCGGCCCGGGAAGCAGTCGGCAAGGATGTTCAGCGCGACGCG
>JACMPK010000228.1 GCA_014377535.1 Gemmatimonadaceae bacterium | reverse complement strand
GATCTCGTGATCCCGATCGGTTCATGGGGTCAGAGTCAATGCGCGTTCGTTGCCGACGCAGAGTCCATTCGTGTTCGTGGACTCTGACCTCAGGACACGTTCTCAAACACCGCCGCCGCATTCCGCTTGAGCCCTGCCAGCTTCGCCCGCTTCATCGGCGACCTCCGGAACGCCGCGCTCAACGCTGCCTGATCCAGCGCCAAAAGGTCCGTCGCCAGCGTCACCGCATTCTTCCCCGCGATGAACTCCCGCGCCCGAAACGGCGACGCCTCAGCCAGCGCCTGCGAGAACTTCACATTCCATGGGCAGCAGCTCTGGGAGATGTGTCGGTATAACCGTTTTGAGATTCCGCTCACGACCTGCAGTCGAACCTTGCAGCGGGGTCCGTGCGGACACGTGACACCGTCCGCGACGGCCGCAGGACATCCGCCGCCGGCGTGATCGATGCCGGAGCGACCTGTACATCACGCCTCAGCCTGCCGCGTTGATCGGTCCAGCCTCGGGGTCATGCTCCGCGTCAGAGTCCACGATTCGCCACGCTGGACATAGATGGCGTCCACTCGCGCCTGTTTTAGACGGTTCCGCGCGGTCGCCGATGGATCGGTGGACACCGACCGCGATCGCGCGGAGTGGTCACCCGACAAAGCGCCTGTTCTATCGCCGGGCCTCACCGAGTGGGGTGCAGGCCGCAACGCGATCAGTGGATGGCTCCGACGCCGAATCGGTCGTATCGGTGGGAGACGGCCGCTTCAACGAGATCCTCCCGCTCTCCGATGGCCGTTGCCTCCTGGCGCGCGTGAACGGCGGGGAGTCGGTGTCGATCACGCAGCGCATGTACTGGTGGACGCTCGGCGACACCGCGCGCACGCTCCTCACGAATCCGAACGGCGCGTCCGCCAACGGACCGCGCCCGTCACCGGATGGCCGATGGGTGACGTACAGTGCCCTGTCCCGCGAGGTGCGCCATGTCAACATCGTGCCGTTCCCGGGGCCGGGGCCCGCGGTGCGCGTCGATCAGAATGGGGCGGGCCTCGCGGTGTGGCGACGCGACGGGCGTGGGCTGCTGTTCGTCGACGAACAGGGTCTCACCGAAGTGATGCTGGCGTTCACCCCGAATCCGGTGGTGACGGCGACACGCCGGGTGATCGATGGCCCATTCACCCTCGATGGCGCGACGCACGCCAACTCTGATGTCGGGCGCGACGGATCGCTGCTGTTGGTGCGCCGCGTGCGCCAGCCGCGCACGATCGTGATTCGAGATTTCGCCGAGCTGGTGCGGCAGCGGGTTTCCGAATCTGGCAAGTGAACCAGAGCGGACAAACCGTGCTCCGGACTTGAGAGGTCTCCGACTAGTGACTAGTATGGTCAGATGACGACCGTCTCGATCTCCGAACTCAAGGCGCGGCTGAGCGCGTTCCTCGACATCGTTCGCGAGGGCGACGAAGTGCTCGTCACCGATCGTGGACGACCCATCGCGCGACTGATGCCGGTGCAGCAGGCCGAGCACGATGAGGGGCGTCGCGAGATGCTCCTGCGCAGCGGAAGGCTCCGTGGGCCAACGAGCACGTTGCCTGGCGACTTCTTTGCCCGAGCTCGGCCGGCCGATGCCAACGGGCGCAGCCTGACCGCGTTGCTCGACGAGCGCGCCGACGGACGCTGACCGTCGCGTGAGACGTGTATGAGATTCTGGGATTCATCCGCGCTGGTCACGTTGCTGCTCGAGCAGCCGCGATCGGCGCACGCGCGGTCCCTGGCCGTCGAGGACCCCGAGCTGGTGGTGTGGTGGGACTCGGCCATCGAGTGTGCGTCGGCCATCGCGCGACTGCATCGCGATGGGCAGCTCTCCACTGCCGATGAGCGCGTTGCACGCGCCACGCTGGCCGAGCTCAGCACCGCGTGGTATGAGATTCAGCCCGGTGCCGCTCTGCGCGATCAGGCCACGCGTCTGTTGCGCGTCCATCCGCTTCGCGCCGCTGATGCCATGCAGCTTGCGGCGGCGCTCGAGTGGTCGGGCAGTGCATCGGGCACCTTCCTCACGTACGATGAGCGGCTGCGCGATGCCGCGTCGCGCGAAGGGTTCAGCACACCGTGACGTCGATCCTGGTCCGACTCACCGCCGCTCGACTGCGGCGACGCCGACGACCTGCTGTTTTTCGTGATGCCTTTGGTGACCGGCGAAACGCTCCGTGACCGTCGGTCGCGCTTGACGACCTGTGTCCATGCCTCCAATCTGGAGGAAAACGGAGGCAAGCGTCTTGGCCATTCTGAATATCAAGAACCTTCCCGACGGCCTCTACGAGCGCCTCAAGCTGCGCGCCGAACAGCAGCATCGGTCGGTGGCACAGGAGGTCACGCACATCCTCGATCAGGTGTTGGTCGCTGCCGAGCCGCTGTCGATTCTCGACCTGCAGGGCCTCGGCAAGTCGGCGTGGACCGGCATGGATGCCGCCGCACACGTGGACACCGAACGGCGCGCGTGGGATTGACGGAGGCGATGGGGGCAGGGCCCATCGCCGTGGATACGGCGCTTTTCATCTACCTGATCGAGGAGCACCCCCGTTTCCTCGCGCCCGTCCGGGCACTGTTCGCCCAGGCGGACGCGGGCGAGCTCGCCATCGTGACATCGGCGCTGACGCTGCTCGAAGTGCTGGTCGTGGCGTGGCGTGCAGGCGATCATGCGCTTGCGGCGAGGTACGACGCACTGTTGACCCGATCGCGCGGTGTGCGGATGGTGGACCTCACACGGGATCAGTGGCGGACCGCCGCGCGACTGCGTGCGCAGTACGGCACCCTTCGCACGCCGGAGGCCCTGCAACTCGCGGCAGCCATCGGCACGCGATGCACGTGGTTCATCACCAATGATCGGCGCATGCCGACACCGGACGGTGTGCGCGTGCTGCAACTCTCGGAGTGGGCGTGACGACGATCGCGCGCTTGCACGGCGCCCTCGCCGACCGCTACCGCGTCGAGCGCGAACTTGGGCAGGGTGGCATGGCGACCGTGTACGTCGCGCACGACCTCAAGCACGACCGCGACGACGCGATCAAGGTGCTGCATCCGGATCTTGGCGCCGCCCTCGGCGGTGACCGCTTCCTGACCGAGATCCGCACCACCGCACGCCTGCAGCATCCGCACATTCTGCCGCTGCTGGACAGCGGCGAGGCCGACGGGTTGCTGTACTACGTGATGCCGCTGGTGACCGGCGAAACGTTGCGCGCGCGCCTCGAACGCGAACGGCAGCTCTCGATCGCTGACGCCGTGCGCATTGCCCGCGAAGTGGCCAGTGCGCTGGACTACGCACACCGCCAGAACGTCATTCATCGCGACATCAAGCCGGAAAACATTCTGCTGCACGATGGCCAGGCGATCGTCGCCGACTTCGGCATCGCCCTCGCGGTGCAGAGCGCCGGTGGTCAGCGCATGACGCAAACGGGCCTCAGCCTCGGTACGCCGCAGTACATGAGCCCCGAGCAGGCGATGGGCGAACGCACCATTGACGCGCGCAGCGACGTGTACGCGCTCGGTGCCGTCACGTACGAGATGCTGGCCGGTGACGCGCCGTTCACCGGCGGCAGTGTGCAGGCGATCGTGGCCAAGGTGCTGAGCGAGAAGCCCACGTCGTTGCGCACGCTGCGCGATACCGTGCCGCCGCAGGTGGAAACTGCGGTGTTCACCGCACTCGCCAAGCTGCCCGCCGACCGCTTCGAGAGCGCGAAGGCGTTTGCGGAGGCGTTGACGAGCACGGGGTACCAGCCGTCGCACGACGCATCCGCTCGCGGCGCATCGGCGACACGTACGGCGGCCAGCAGCCGCTGGAAAGCAATTGCAGCGCTGCTTGGCCTTGCCGCACTGGGCGCCGCAGGCGTGGCGGCATGGGCACTGACGCGCACGAGTGCCACCGTGCGCGATGTGGGATTGCCGCCAACCGCGCCACTGCGCCTCGAGGACACCTACCGCAATTTCTCGGTTGCACACGATGGCTCGTTCATCGTCTACGAGGCGAAGATCGGGGAGTCGTCGCAGCTCTGGTACCGGAGCCTCACGGGCACCGACACCCACGTCATCGCCGGCACCGATGGCGCGCTCGGCACGCCCCGCATCGCGCCGGATGACCGGAGCGTCGCGTTCGTGGCCGGGGGCACCCTGAAGATCGCGAGCCTCGTCGATGGTCAGGTCACGACCTCGGCGCGAGCTACGGATCCGCACGGTGGCACCTGGCTGTCGAGCGGGCAGCTGTTCTTCTCCGATGACGATGGTCGGACGCTCCGCTTCATCGATCCTGGTACCGGCACCGGCAAGTCGGTTCCAGTGTCGTATTGCGTGATGCCGGAGATGATCGGCACCACGGACGTGCTGTGCGGCGGCGGCGCGAACAAGTTCGCGACCGTGGTGACACTTGCCCCACGGAACCGGAAACGATTCATCCGGCGTGCCAGCGGTGTCGCGGGCACGTCGCTCCTCCTCGGCGCCGACTTCCGCATCATCGACGATCAGTACGTCGTCTACATGGGTCTCGACGGCACCATCTCGGCCACGAAGTTCACGAGCCGCGATTCCCTGATCGTCGGACGTTCCGTCTCGCTCGTCTCGCAGGCGCGCCGCACAGCCTACACGGGCGGTGGACAGTTCGATCTCACGCGCGATGGCGCTCTGGTGTACGTGCCCGGCGTCGATGCCGCGACCGGGCGACTGGTGCGTCGGCCGAGCGGCGGTGCTCCCGTACCGATCGCGGTGGACCCCGCCACCTTCCTGCGATTTACGCCAAGCCCCGATGGCCAACGCCTCGCGGTCGTCATTGAGGGCACGCAGCGGCAGGAGCTGTGGTTGTACGACCTGCGCACCGGCACTCGGGAATCGCTCGACCAGGCACTCTACGTCAGCAACGCATCCTGGAGTCCGGACGGTCGTCGCCTGGTGTACCGGAAGTTCGATTTCGATGATCCGGACACCGAATCACTCGTGATGCGTCGCGTCGACTCGCCCGAGGTACCACGCATCCTCGTGACGAAAAAGCAGCCGATCGGCATGGTGCCATCGTCCTGGCTCGCGGATGACTTCCTGCTCGTCGGTGTCGGTTTTACTGGCGGCCAGGTGATGCTCGTCGATCCGACGAAGGATCCGGCACGCGTGGATACGCTCGGGTTGCTCAGCAACTTCGTCTCGATCTCGCCGGACCGGAAATGGATCGCGCACACGCCGGTGGGGGCCACCGGCGTCAGCGTGCAGCCCTGGCCCGCCATGGACCGGAAGTACACGGTGGACATGGCGGGTCGTGAGCCGCTGTGGCGCGGTGCGAATGAGCTGGTCTACTTCTCATATGTTGGCGGCAAGGGGTCGCCGAGCCAGACGTTCAATCGGGTGCGCATGGACGGTCCCGCCGATGCGCCCGTCGGCACACGCGAGGTGCTCTTCACCGATCCACGCTTCATCGATACGCCTGGCTGGTCGCACGCCGTGATGCCGGGTGGCGACGCGGTCTACCTGCAGGCGACGGCAGAGAACCTCGGGTACTACGTGCGCGTGATTCCGCACTGGGTGGCGACGATGAAGCGTGCGGTGGACGCCGCGAACAGGTAGCCGGCGTGGGTTGGGCCTCCGCGGTTACAGACACGCGTGCCGTCTGCTCTCATCGCCACAACACCGATTCATGGAGCTCCGTACGTTGCCACGATTGACGATCGCGATTGCCGCGCTGCTGGCCACGAGTCCGCTCATCGCGCAAGCATCAGCTGATCCGGCGCTGATTCGCGCCCGGCGAATTCTCACGGCATCGCCGCTGATCGACGGACACAACGATCTTGCGTGGGTGATTCGCGAAGACAAGCGGGCGCCCCGAAACGTCGACGCCTATGACCTGCGCAAGCGTACCAGCGGCGACACCGATCTCCAGCGCTTGCGCAGCGGTCATGTCGGCGCACAATTCTGGTCCGTGTTCATTCCGGGCGACATCAAGGACTCGGGCTATGCAAGAGTCCAGCTGGAGCAGATCGACATTGCGCGCCGGATGATCGAACGGTACCCGGAGGCCCTGACGTTTGCGACGACCTCCCGGGATATCACGGCGGCCTTTCGTACCGGAAAAGTCGCCTCATTACTCGGCATGGAGGGAGGTCACGCGATCGAGAACTCCCTCGGCGCACTGCGCGCGTACTTCCGCCTTGGTGTGCGGTACATGACCCTCACGCACAACGTGACACTGGACTGGGCCGACGCCGCGATGGACGTGCCGCGGCACAACGGTTTGACGCCGTTCGGCAGGGAAGTGGTGCGCGAAATGAATCGCCTTGGCATGATCGTCGACATCTCGCATGTGACACCGAAGATCATGCACGATGTTCTGGACCTCGCCGAGGCTCCAGTCATGTTTTCCCACTCGTCAGCGAAAGCGCTGACCGATCATCCCAGGAATGTTCCTGACGATGTGTTGCGACGCCTCGACGGGAATGGTGGTGTGGTGATGGTCACATTCATTCCCGCCTTTGTGTCGCAGCCGGTCGCCGATTGGGAGCTCCGGCTATCGCGACTCACGAGCGGGAAACCGACCGCAGAGACGGCGCGGATCGGGGCCGAGTTCGCGGCGTCGAATCCGAAGCCCGTCGCCACGCTGAAGGATGTGGCCGACCATGTCGACCACGTCCGCAGGATGGCCGGGGTCAATCACGTCGGAATCGGCAGTGATTTCTGGGGTGATCCCGAGATGCCGACGGGACTCGAGGACGCGTCCCGATTTCCGTATCTGTTTGCGGAACTGATCCGGCGGGGGTGGTCCGATGCCGATCTGGTCAAGCTGGCGGGTGGCAACATGCTGCGCGTGCTCCGCAGGACCGAGCTCGTCGCAGCGCGCATCCAAGGGCAGCGTTCCCCGTCGATCGCGACAATGAAGCGGGGGGCGGGCGAGGCGCGGTGAGCGCATCGCCGCATCACCAGCGTCAGCTGACCTCGAATCGTCAGGTATCCACGCCGCGCTGCCGCATTTGCTGCGCGAGGGCCAGCGTGCGTCGTGCTGACGCTTCGATGTCGTCAACGATCGTGGAGACACTCGGCTCACTCGTGGTGACCGCCGCCGCCAATACGTCATTCATCCGCGTTTGCCACCCTTTCCCGTTCCGACGAGAGGCGGCCAGTACGTGGGCGTCGACGCGCAGACTCAACAACACTTTGGGTGGTGCGTCGCGCAACAAGTGCCTCGACGCAGGCTGATCGGCCGTCAATGGTGGGTTGTCCGGATCGTTCGCGGCCCGACGCTCGAACTCCGCGTCATCGGGTACGGCATCGCGCGCGGTGTTGCGCGACCGCGGCGTTGCGAGGGCTGCCCGCAATCGAACGATCCTGGACTTATCCATCCCGTGGCGTTTCGGCATAGCGTCGTCGCTCCTCGCGGCTGGCGTAACGGGCAGAGATCAATCGAATGGCCTGCGTCCGGATAGTGAAGACGACGGTCACGATGCGGTCGTCAAGCGCGCCGAGGAGCAGATGCCGCAGTTCCGGCTCGTGGTCGACGCCGGCGACGCCCCGTCTATCGGCGGCAGTGTGCAGGCGATCGTGGCCAAGGTGCTGCGCGAAAAGCCCACGCCGTTGCAGACGCTGCGCGACACGGTGCCTGAGCACATCGAAATCGCCGTGCTCACCGCCCTCGCCAAGCTGCCTGCCGATCGCTTTGCGAGCGCGGCGGAATTCGCGAGTGCGTTGGGCGCCGCGCAGCAGTCGACGACGATCAGCGGAGCGCGTCGCCGCGCCGCGCCGTCGGCTCGTTCGCGACTGATGCGAGTGCTGCCGTGGGCAGTGGCGGTTATGCTCGGCGCCCTGCTCCTCTGGCAACGGCGCGTGCCAGCCGCAACGGTCGCCACCAGCCAACAGCAGGTGGTGCTCTGGAAGTACGGCTTCGCCTCGCACCAGGCAGAAGGTGCAGAGTACCGCGACCATGAACTGGCGCCCGTCCTGGAGCGGCGACGGACAATCCCTGGCCTTCATCGCGATCGGAAATGCGCGCGACTCCATCGCGGCTGTTCCGCTGATGGCGCGCGCTGACGGTATCGGAGCTGCGAGGCCGCTGACGGCCGCCACGGTCAACCATTTCGAGTGGAGCTGTCGCGCGACGGACAATGGCTCGTGATTCGCTCCGATGAAACGGGCACGGGGGAGACTCGGGTTTCGCGGCGCTTCGCACGACGCCTCTCCGGCGACACCGCCCTGCGCATGGTGCCAACGGGAAGCGCGGCGGCACTGCAACCGGCGTTGTCTCCCGACGGCCGGTGGTTGGCGTACAGCTCCGGCGCGGTGGTCGGCAGCCGGGAGATCGTCGTGCAGTCGTTTCCCGACGCACAGCAGCGCGTCGTCGTGTCGGCGAAAGGCGGCCCGGAGCCCCGCTGGTCCGGCAACGGTCGCGAACTGTTTTTCATCAGCGGCGGGAAGATGATGGCCGTCGCGGTGCCACCTGGTACGGTGGATTGATCCCGCTCATCGAACGGCATAGACTTAGTCATACACCCTTAGTCCATATGCCATGATTACGGTCAATATCCACGAAGCGAAGACGCAGCTGTCCAAGCTCGTCGAGCAGGCCGTCCGCGGCGAAGCGTTCGTCATCGCCAAGGCCGGCAAGCCCCTGGTGAAGGTCGCTGGCCTGGATGCGCCGACGGCGCCGCGGCGGGTGGGCTTTCTCGAAGGCCAGATCGTCGTGCCCAAGGACTTCGATCGCATGGGCGAGGCGGAGATCGCCGCGCTCTTCGGACTCGGCGAGTGAAGCTGCTGCTCGACACCCAGGTGCTGCTGTGGGCGGCGGGCAACTCCAAACGGCTCTCGGTCAGCGCGCGCACACTGCTGAACGATCCGACCAATGACCTCTGCTTCAGCGCGGCCAGCCTCTGGGAAATCACGATCAAGGCTTCGCTCGGCCGGAAGGACTTCCGTGTGGAGCCGCGCGTGCTACGCCGCGGTCTGCTGGATAACGGGTACCTGGAACTGCCGGTGACGAGTCAGCACGCGGTGAGTGTGGACGGGTTGCCCGATCTGCACCGGGATCCGTTCGATCGTCTGCTGCTGGCGCAGGCGCTCACTGAAGGCATCACGCTGGTGACGGCGGATGCGTTGCTCGCGACGTACCCGGGACCGATCCGAAAAATATGACGCCAGTGATCGATCGTCTCACCGCCGCGCTGTCCGACCGCGAACTCGGCCAGGGCGGCATGGCGACGGTGTATCTCGCGCACGATCTCAAGCACGACCGGGATGTCGCGATCAAGGTCCTGCACCCCGATCTCGGCGCGGCACTCGGCGGTGACCGCTTCCTGAGCGAGATACGCACCACGGCACGGCTGCAACATCCCCACATCCTGCCCCTCTTGGATAGCGGCGAGGCCGACGGCCTGCTGTACTACGTGATGCCGCTGGTGACCGGCGAAACGCTGCGCGCCCGACTCGAACGTGAGCGGCAGCTCCCGATCACCGACGCCCGTGTAAATCATCGCGTGAAATTCAACAGGGAGTGTGGAGTGGAGTGCCCCCTTTCGTCTTCAAGGGGTCAGAGTCGTTGAACGCCGCAACGCCTCGTTCAACGACTCTGACCCCTTGCAGTGTTTGACCCCAAGCAGTGATTGAATAGCCCAAGTACTCGTGACCGAGGCGCACCATCAATACTGTTCACCCCATGCCCACCCGTGTGACCACTCCCAGAGTCACCCTCGACGACCTGTACGGCGAGGAAGCCGCCGACTGGATGCGGCTCACACCGCAGCAACGGTGGACGGAGACCGTCCGCCTGGCGACGTGGTTCCACGCCCTCGGAGGCACCAGTGATCCCGATCCAGATCCTTCGAGTCCTTTCTACGATCCGGCAGTT
>JACMPK010000227.1 GCA_014377535.1 Gemmatimonadaceae bacterium | reverse complement strand
GGGCACCACGCTGCGCACCACGACGCCGGATCGCAACACCTCGCGCGGTGTGCTACCGACGGGTTGCGCGATGCGGATGCCGATCCATGGGTGGCGCACTGCGCCATGCTTCAGCAGGTCGTCCGCCACACGCATCGCGCGATTGATCGGAATCGCGAAGCCAAGACCGATGCTGCCGCCCGTCGGCGAGAAGATCGACGTGTTGACGCCGATCACCTGTCCGAGCGCATTGACGAGTGGGCCGCCCGAGTTGCCGGGATTGATCGACGCATCGGTCTGCAGCATGTCCACGTACGTACCGGGTCCCTCGTTCTGGCCCTGCTGCGGCACGAGGTTCCGGCCGGTCGCGCTGATCACGCCCGCCGTGACACTCGGTTCCGTGTTGCCGAGCAGAAACCCGTACGGATTGCCGATGGCCACCGCCCACTCGCCAATCGCAAGGTCGGACGACGAGCCAATCGGGGCCACCGGCATGTTCGTGGCGGCGATCTTCAGCACGGCCAGATCATTCAATTCATCGATGCCGACGACCTTCGCGTCGTACGTCTGGCCGTCGCGCATGGCGACACTGACCTTCGTTGCGCCCGCGACGACATGTGCGTTCGTGACGATCACGCCGTTGGCCTGCACGATGAAGCCGGACCCGATGCCGGCCTGCGTGCGCCGGCCACCGCGGCCGCCGCCAAACATCATTTCGAACGGATCGGCCGGCACCTGCTGCACGCTTTCCGTCTGCACCGTGACCACCGCGGGTGCCACCTTCGCGACGGCTTCCGTGATGGCAGTGCGCCGTGATGCGGGTAGCGCCGATGCGGCCTGCTCGGCACGCGTCGGGACTGTGGTCGCGGCGACGGGACGCTGTGCTTCCGACTCGGCCGCCGAGACCCCCTGACAGGCCATCACGAGCAGCGTACCGACGATCCAGGTAAGTCGAATGGCCATCGTCCGGAAGTAAGGTTGCCGCAGCGACTGCCGCGACGTCTGGTCGGGGAGCGACATCGGCATGTGATCAGGCCGCGACCACCGAGGGCGGTGCGAGGTACAGGTGCGCGGGGTATATGACACGTTCAAGGTACAGTCCACAGGCCGGTGCGGGGGGTGACACGTCGCGATTCACGTCAGCCGCCAGCAGTGTACGAACCGCGCCGGGTGGACGACGGCCGGTCCCGACTTCGATCATGGTGCCGACCAGGAAGCGAACCATGTGATGTAGAAACCGATTCGCAGCGATCGTCAGCAGCAGTCCGCCCGGCCGGAGTTCCCAGCGGCAAACACGCACGTCGCAGCGGTGATCGTCGGCGGCGGGCGCCGTCCCTTTTACGGCGAAGGCCCGGAAGCTCTGGTCGCCGAGCGCCTGAGCAGCTTCAGCCCGCAGCAGGTCGAGGCTCACCATGCGGCACAGCGGCCATTCGCGGTCGTAGCGAAACGGACTCGTCGCGTCGCCGTCGGTGCCCACGAGGTAACGATACTGCCGCTCCGCAGCCGAGAAGCGTGCGTGGAACTCGGGCGCCATCTCGATCGCGGCGGCGCAGCGGACGTCACGCGGCATCACTGCGTTCAGGGCTCGTTGCAGCGACGGCGCGTTCCAGCGTGCAGGGACGATCACGCTGGCGACCTGCCCCAGCGCATGAACTCCCGCGTCGGTCCGGCCGGCACCGGTGACAGTGACATGCGTTTGCGTCAGGCGCAGAAGAGCCTGCTCGATCACACCCTGCACAGTCCGCTGGACCGGCTGCCGCTGCCAGCCGGCAAAGGCCCCGCCATCGTACTGAATGACCAGCTGAAAGGTGCGGCGCGGCATCTGGTGAAGCTAGGCCGCGCGGGAAGTGACTTCAAGCAAGACAAGTCGTGATAGGATAACGGATTGACAACCCCTCACGAGGCCGTCACCCTTGACGTGGGAGCGCGCCGACCGGAGTTGCGCCCCGGACCGACTCCAACCACCCAGATGGCACCTCGCACGCTCGCGTCCCTGGCGCACTCGCTGGCCGTCGCGCCCGACCTTGCCGGCGCGATCGGCGTGCTCGGCGAAGCCTTGGCCGAGCTCGACAGGGGCGCATATCTGGCGTTTTTCCGCTACGATGGACGGCGCGACCTCCTTATGGATCGACTCAGCCCGACCACGGACGGCTCGTCGCGTTTCACCAAACTCGAGGTCGCCTTCGATCAGTTGCCGGTCGGTGTCCGTCAGGGCATTTCGGCTGGCTCGACGTTCGTGGATGTCATGGACCGGGCGGCCGACTTTACGCGCATGCTCGGACTTCCCCCTGTCGAAAACGCTACGCTGTCCATTCGGGGCCTGCGCTTTGATGGCGCGCTCGGTGGCGTGCTCACCGTGGTCGAGCCGAAAAAGTTTTTCGGTGGCCGCACCATCGAAAAATTTCTGCCGAGTGCGGCGCTGTTCGATCTTGCCTTTGCGCGCTTCGCGGAACTGGCGGCACGACGCGAGGCGGTTGTCACGCTGGAATCGGTGACGCAGCGCATTCACGGCGAGTACGATCGCAAGCTCGGTGAGCTCGAGACGAAGATGTCGTCGCAAACGCAGGTCCTCAGTGATGGCGCCGATCGCGCACGGGTTGTGCAGCTGGAACGCGAAACCAGCCGCATTCAGGAAGATGCGCGACGGTTTCAGCGTCGCGCGGAAAACCTGCAGCAGCAGCTCGAAGCCGCGCTGGGACAGACCGAGCAGGCACACATCGAGCTGCATCGGCGCAATGAGGAGTTGCGCGACCGTGAACGCACCGTCTACCTGATCGATCGCGTGCTCTCCGTCGACGCGACCGCGCCCGATCCACGTCGCCTCGCAGACGAGCTGCTCACGCTGGTTGGCGAGGACATGCAGGCGCAGCGCGTGTCACTCATGATGCGGGCGCCGGAACCTGGCATGCTGTATCTCGCGGCGGCGCGTGGTGTCGCACGTGATGTGCGCGACGGCTACCGTGTGGCGATCGGCAGCGGCGTGGCGGGGAAGGTGGCGGCGAGCAGACAGGTGATTCTGGTGACCGACGCGACGCAGGCGAGCCAGCATCCGCTGTTGAAGGACGAGTATTTCACGAGCGGCAGCTTCATCTGCTTCCCGCTCGTCTATCGCGACGACCTGATTGGTGTTGTCAACGTGGCGAACCGTAACCAGCAGGGTGTTTTTACCGAGGCCGACGTAGACCGTGTGCGCCTGCTCGGCCTGATCATCGCCATCGTCGCCACGCAGGCGCAGCTGAACGAGCGTCTACTCGCCGCGGCGATGCCCGCGTGAGGGCGAGGCAGTCCGCGCAGAGGATGCATGGCTGGTGACGCATCGACGGACGACCTGCTGCGCCACGCGGTGCGTCGATTGGCAATGGGGCATCACCTCAGCGCGGCGGAGTCAGCCGGCGCGTTCGACGTCGTGATGTCCGGCGGCGCGACGGCGGCGCAGGTCGCGGCCCTGCTGATGGGCCTTCGCGTGAAGGGCGAGACGCCGTCGGAGGTCGCCGGCGCTGCGCGTGCATTGCGACGCGCGATGATCACGCTCGATGCCGACCGGCCGACGATGCTCGTGGACACCTGCGGTACCGGTGGCGGCGCAGTGCCGACGTTCAACATCTCGACGGCGGCGGCAATCGTCGCCGCGGCGTGCGGTGTGCGCATCGCAAAGCACGGCAATCGCAGCTTTACGAGCCGCAGCGGCAGCGCCGATCTGCTCGAGGCGCTTGGCGTGCAGATCGACCTCACACCGGCGCACATGGCGTCTATTCTTCGTGAAGTCGGCCTCGTGTTCATGTTCGCGCCGTTGATGCATCCCGCGATGCGTCATGTGGGTCCGGTACGTCGCGAGCTTGCGATTCCCACGGTGATGAACATGATCGGGCCACTGGCGAATCCGGCAGCCGCAGGGCGACAGGTGATCGGTGTCGCGGATCGCGGTCGCCTGGAGCTCATTGCCGGCGCGTTGCACGAACTGGGCACCGAGCGCGCGCTTGTGGTCCATGGTGAGCCCGGCATGGACGAGATCTCGCCACTCGGCGTGACGCACGTGCGCGAGCTGCAGGGTGGCAGCGCGATTCGCGAGTGGACCATCGATCCCGCAGCGCACGGATTCACGAACCTCACGACAGACGAACTGGCGGGTGGCGAACCGGCTGACAACGCCGGCATCGTGCGCGCGGTGCTTGGCGGCGCGGGTAGTCCAGCGGCCGCTGCGGCGGTGGCCCTGAACGCCGCAGCGGCGCTCTATGTGCACCGTGATGGTGGCGATTATGCGGCTATGGTGCAGGAGGTGCGCGCGTGCCTTCGCGAGCAGCGCGCACTCGGCGTGCTGGACTCGCTCATCGCTGCGTCGCGCAGATCACCGAGCTGACGAACCGGGACACGCGTGCGACCGGCGGCCATTCGTCAGCCGTTCAGGTGCGCTGCGTTTGTGCTCATCACGTCGTCACGCCGCTGCTTCCATTGCGTTGAAGCGGGCCCGCCACGCCGACAGCTGCGCCTCCGTGACACCGGCACCGAGAATCGTCGGCAAGTGCAGCTGCGGTGCGAGGCGTCCCGGCGTGCGCACGACCAGCCCATCCGCGATGTGCACGGCGAGTGATGCATCGAACATCGGACCAGCCAGGCGTTCCGGGGTGTGGTGAAACGCGACGGCCTCGATCACATTGGCCGGCAACCCCCAGAGACTCAGCAGGTACGCACCGATCAGTGCATGCGACGCAGTCTGACTGCGATCCTCGATTGCGTCCACTGACAACGCGTCAGATCGTGCGTCCCGTTCGATGGCCTGCCACCGATTCGGCGCAACACCCGCCAGCACGATCTGGCCGACGTCGTGCAGCAGTCCGGCAAGGAACGCCTCGTCGGCAACCGAGCGGTCATGCGAGCAGTTCGCTGTCGTGATGTCACGCGCCATCGCGGCGACGCGTATTGCGTGCATGTTCCATTCATCGAGATCCAAAACGTCTGGTGCGATGGTGAAGGAACGTGTGGCGCCGTCCGCCAGTGCGATGGCACGGACGAGCGAGACACCCATGAAGTTCACGGCGGCATCGACGCGTGTGACCTGTCGGCTGACGCCGAAGAACGAGCTGTTGACCACGCGCAGGAGTCGTGCGGTGAGTGCGGCGTCGCGGCTGACCACCGCCGACACGGCAAACACACCTGCGTCAGGATCGGCCAGCACCTTTTCCAGCGCCTGCACGGTGATGGGAGGACGGGGAAGTGCTTCCAGCCCACCAATGGCCGCGAGGATCGCCGGATCGTCGACAATGCCGCGCAGTGTGCTGCTCCGCTCGATGAGCATTGCAAGCATGTACGTATCACATGGCTTGTGCAGAAAACGATGCACGCTCCGCTCAAGGCGCAGCGCAGTTCCCTTGTCGACGAACTCCGACAAGGCGATGCGCATCGTGGCCGGCGAGCGCGCAGTGACGGTCTCGAACAGCGCTGCACCATCGAACGGCGGCTTGCCGAGTTCCGAAATGAAGACATCCGTCGGCGCGGCGTCCAGCGCCGTCAGCGCCTCGGCGGCTGTCGTGGCCAGCACCACCTGCCACTCGGGACGCACCGTGCGCAGCGCGCGACGATGCATTTCTGCAACGTGATGTTCATTGTCCAGCAAGACAAGCCGCATCCATTCCGTCCTGACGGGGCGCCGGCGCGAGATCGCGCGCGACAGGTTCATCAGGAAGTGTCGGCTCGGCCGGAGCCAACTTGAAGTACGTGTCCGCTTATTCGTCGAAGTGGAAATGCGGGTTTTCGACGACTCCCAGCATGTTCCCGAACGGATCGCGAACCGCGCCAATCTTCACGCCGCCGCCAACGTCCTGCACAGGCTCGTGATCAACGGCTCCCAAAGTCAGCAGCCGCTGGTACGCCAGCTCGGCGTCATCCACTCCCCAGAACGGGACACCCGCTGCGTCACGCTCCATCGGCGCATCCGGTTCTGGCACGAGGCCGAGTTCAAAGCCACCGATGTTGAAGCCGACGTAGAAGTCTTCGTCAAAGTACGGCGGCCGCTCGAGCACCTCGGCGTACCACGCCTTTGCCTTCGCCAGGTCCGTGACGGCGTAGATCGCGGTGCGCAGACCGCGAAACGATGCGGCCGTGGTCATGCGTATCGCCGCAGCACGCCGACCACCACGCCCTGAATCAGCAGGTTGCGCTCATCGGTGTAGATCGGTTCCATGTTTTCGTTTGCCGGCTGGAGTCGAATCCGTCCGTCCTTCTCGCGATAATACCGCTTGACCGTGGCCGATGTGCGATCCAGCAGCGCGATCACCATCTCGCCGTTGTCGGCGCTTTTCCGTTCGTTCACGACGACGAAGTCGCCGTCGCGGATCTGCTCGTCGATCATCGAATCGCCCCGGACCTTGAGCACATAGTGGTTGCCGGTCTTGCGCAGCATGTCCGGCGGCACGGCCATCGTCTCGCCCGTCACCGCCGCCTCGATTGGCAACCCTGCGGCCACCAGACCCAGCAGCGGCAGCTCCATGAATCGCGGCGCCGCCTCGGACGGCAGGATCTCGATCGCGCGACTCTCGTTGTATCCGCGTCGGATGTATCCCTTGCGCTCGAGATTGCTGAGGTGCTCGTGCACCGTGGCAAGGCTGGTGAAGCCGAAATGTTCGGCGATCTCCTCAAAGCTGGGGGCGTAACCATTCCCGTCGCTGTAGCGCGACAGGAAGGTGAGGATTTCACGCTGACGCTTGGTGAGTGACATGAGGCCGGCTCCGGCGGATGCAGGGGACGAAGGGACTGCGCTAGATTGCCGAGTCTGGGCGTGTGCCCCGAAGAGCTGCCGAAGACAATTGCCGAAGGAACACCGAAATGCAAGTGGCTCGTCCATGGACATCGCCCGCCGGCCCGCTGGGCCGGCTCAGTGCTGCAAGCGCCGCGCGTGCGGCAGTGTCGCGCGCCGCCATGCCGTATCAGGACCAGCTGGCGGCCGCGCTGCTCACCTCGGAAGCGCCGAGTCTGCTTGCGGCACTCATGCGCAGCACTGACGTCGCGGTCATTGCCGAGCTCAAGCGCAGTTCGCCTTCGCGTGGTACGATCAACAGCTCGCTTGATGCCGCGATGCAGGTACGCGCCTACGCCGACGGCGGCGCCACCGCATTCTCGATCCTCACCGAGCCGTCCGAATTCGGTGGTTCGCTCGAGGATCTCGCCGTCGCGTCGGCACTCGGCATCGGGCCGTGCATCCGCAAGGATTTCATCACCGACGCGGTGCAGCTGGTGGAGGCTCGTCGCAGCGGTGCCGCGGCTGCGCTGCTCATTGCACGAGCGCTGCCCACGGACGTGCTCTTCGAGCTGGTATTCACGGCACGAATGCTTGGCATCGAGCCGCTCGTGGAGGTGCGCGACGAGGACGAGCTGCGCGACGCGCTCGACGCTGGCGCACTGCTGATCGGCGTCAATAACCGCGACCTCGAGACGCTGGAACTGGACGTTGCCGTCAGCGCCCTGCTGCTGCCGCAGGTGCCGGTCACGCACGTCGCGATCTACGAGAGTGGTGTGCGCACGGACCAGGAAGTGGAACGTGCCGCGTCATGCGGTGCGGACGCAGTGCTCGTCGGTTCCTCGGTGTCCGCCTCGGGCAAGCCCAGTGATGCTGTGGCCGCGCTGACTGGCGTTCCGCGAATCCGTCGCCGGGCCTGATGTGATGCCGGCGGTGAAGATCTGCGGGCTCGTCCGACCGGACGACGTCGCATGTGCCGCCGCCGCCGGCGCACGCTACGTCGGGGCGATCCTCGCTGGTGGACCGAGGCTCGTGACGGCCGAGAATGCCCGGCGTGTGTTCGAGCACGCTGGCGCGGCAACGCGCGTGGTCGTTGTTGGGCACGAGCCGGTCGATGACATCGTTCGCGTCGCGATGGGGGCGGGCGCTGACATCGTCCAGTTGCACGGTGATCCGTCGCCGCGCATGGTGGACGACTTGCGCGAACGGTGGCCCGGCGGCATCTGGGCGGCGCTGCGGGTATCGGCGCCATCGTTCGATCGCGAGCGTGCGGTGGCGCTGTTCGCGGTCGCGGACGGCGTGGTGCTTGATGCGTATGTACCCGGTGCACTGGGCGGGACAGGCGTCACGATCGACTGGCAGGCGCTGCAGGCACCGCTGGAAATGGTGCGTGCCGCGGCCGATGCGAACGCACTGCTGGTGCTGGCTGGAGGGCTGCGGCCCGAGAACGTGGCGACGGCGATCCGCGTGCTTGCGCCGGACGTCGTGGATGTGTCGTCCGGCGTGGAATCGGCGCCGGGAATCAAGGATCATGCTCGCGTGCGGCGGTTCATTGCCGTTGCCCGCGGCGACCGCGGTGGCGACGAGCAGTTGTCACTCGCAGGAGTGCAGTAGATGGCGACGATGCAGGAAGTTGCGGCGATCCCCAGCGATCGCTTTGGTCCATTCGGTGGACGCTATGTCCCCGAGACCCTCATTCCGGCGCTCGACGAACTGACCGCCGCTTACGAGGCGATCAAGACGGATGCGGCGTTCCAGGCAGAGCTCAACGGCCTGCTGCAGTCATTCGTCGGCCGTGAAACGCCGCTGGGTTTTGCGCCGCGCCTGTCGGAGCGCGTTGGCGCGCCGGTGTGGCTGAAGCGCGAGGATCTCTGCCACACCGGTGCACACAAGATCAACAATGCGTTGGCGCAGGTGTTGCTCGCGATCCGGATGGGCAAGCGTCGCATCATCGCCGAGACGGGTGCCGGGCAGCATGGTGTCGCGACAGCGACGGTGTGCGCGAAGTTCGGGCTCGAGTGCGTGGTATACATGGGCGAGGAGGACATGCACCGCCAGAGCCTGAACGTGTTCCGCATGCAGCTGCTTGGCGCGAGGGTGGTGCCGGTCACCGGCGGCACGCGCACGCTCAAGGATGCGACCAGTGAAGCGATCCGTGACTGGGTCACGAACGTCGAGCGCAGTCATTACATCATTGGCAGCGTCGTCGGTCCGGCGCCTTATCCACGCATGGTGCGCGATTTTCACGCATGCATCGGTCACGAGTCGCGTGAGCAGATGCTGCGCATTGCGGGGCGGTTGCCGAAGACGGTCGTGGCATGCGTCGGCGGCGGTTCCAACGCGATGGGCATCTTCCATGCGTTCGTGCCCGATGCCGACGTGCAGCTCGTGGGGGTGGAGGCCGCGGGTGAGGGCGTGCTGACGGGCCGACATTCAGCGACGCTCAGTTCGGGCACGCCGGGTGTGCTGCATGGATCGCTGTCGCTGCTGCTGCAGGACGAGAACGGGCAGGTGCATCCGGCGCACAGCATCAGCGCTGGCCTGGATTATCCCGGCGTGGGTCCGGAGCACGCGTTCATGAAGACGACGGGTCGGGCGGAATACGTGGCCGTCACGGACGACAGCGCACTGCGGGGCGTGGCGCTGCTCAGCCGCCTGGAAGGCATCATCCCGGCGCTGGAGACGGCTCATGGCGTCGCCTGGATCTGCGACAATGCCGGCCGCTGGGCAACCGATGAACCGGTGCTCCTCTGCGTCTCCGGGCGCGGCGACAAGGACGTCGGCACGATGATGCAGCATCCCATCATGGAGATCGAGTGACCAGCGGCACGGCCACGCAGCTCACGATGCACATGGACGCGCTCCGCACATCGGGGCGGAAGGCGCTCGTCGCCTACATCACGGCGGGACATCCCGATCGTGCACGGTCGGCCGAGCTGCTGAAGGGTCTCGAGGCAGCGGGTGTGGACTGCGTGGAGCTTGGTGTGCCGTTTTCCGATCCGCTCGCCGATGGACCGGTCATCCAGCGCAGCTCGCAGATCGCGCTGGAGCAGGGCATGAATTTCGACGGCGCACTCCAGATGGTGCGCGATGCGGCGCTCACGATTCCCGTCGTGCTCTTCAGTTACCTGAACCCGGTGATGAACGCCGGTCCGGACGCGCTGCAGCGCGCCGCCGACGCTGGCGTGTCGGGCATCCTGATCACGGACCTGCCTGTTGGTGCTGATCCTGAGCGCGAGGCGTGGCTCGGTGCGTCGCCGCTGGCGTACGTGCGTCTCGTGGCGCCCACGACGCCGGCCTCACGCATGGCCGAGATCGGGCGCAACGGCAGTGGCTTCGTCTACCTCATCAGTCGCCTCGGTGTCACCGGTGCCCAGGATTCGCTTGCGGGCGACCTGCCCGAAACCATCGAGCGGCTGCGCAGCGTGACCACGCTCCCTATCTGCGTGGGCTTCGGCATCAGCACCGCGGATCAGGCGGCGCTGGTCGGCGAGATGGCAGACGGTGTCGTGGTCGGCAGCGCGATCGTGAAGCTGGCGGAGACGTCGGTCGATGCGGCGCTGGCATTGGTGCGCGCACTGCGCGCCGGTCTGGATACCTGCGAGGACTGACGGCCAGCCGCGCGCGCCGGGTGATGGGGATACCTTCACCTGCTCGCTGCTCCGGCCACTCGCTCGACCCTCATGACAAATGCTCTCGCGATCACGCTGCGCAACAGGCACTGTCACTCTCAGGTGAAAATTCCCGTACGCGAGCGTGAACTGGACGCAACGGTAGTCGCGATCAGCGGCGCGCTGGTGCACGCAGAGTTGGACATCAAGCAGGCACGCAGGGATTCAGGCATGAGCCGCGGCAATGGTACACGCTGGTCACCCAACGCCTGACGAGGGCTGCATGAGCACGCAGATGACACCACCACCCGCATCGGCCGGACGTCCGGTCACGATTCGCGATCTGCAGCTGAAGAAAGACGCGGGTGAGCGTATCGTCGCGACCACGGCGTACGACGTGCTCTTTGGCCGTCTGGTCGATGCTGCCGGCGTGGACATGGTTCTCGTCGGCGACTCACTGGGCATGGTCGTCGCCGGCCTTGACTCCACGAAGAAGGTCACGCTCGACCAGATGATCTGGCACTGTGCGGCAGTGCGTCGCGGCGTCCGTCGTGCGGTGCTGATCTTCGACATGCCGTGGATGACCTACCAGATCAGCGTGACGGAAGCCGTGCGCAATGCCGGGCGCGCACTGGCGGAAACGAATGCGACCGCGGTGAAGCTGGAGGGTGCCACAGCGTCTTCGCTCGCGGCCGTCCGCGCCTGCGTCGATGCAGGTATTCCCGTGATGGGGCACATCGGCTTCACGCCGCAGAGCGACTCCGCGTTGAGTGGCGCGCGCGTCCAGGGGCGCGACGACGCGGCCGCAGCACAGCTGGTGGCCGACGCTGTCGCGCTGCAGGAGGCCGGATGTTTCGCGATGGTGCTGGAGCTGATGCCGACGGAACTTTCGCGCACCATCTCGCAGACGCTGCGCATCCCCGCCATCGGTATCGGCGCGGGGCCCGGCTGTGACGGCCAGATCCTCGTGCTTCCCGACATGATCGGCCTGAACGAAGGCTTCTCGCCCAAGTTCCTGAAGCGCTACGCCGATGTGGCCGGCATCGTGAAGACCGCTGTCGCTGCGTACGCGGACGACGTGCGTGGCGGCCGCTATCCCGACGACAGCACGAGCTTCAGCTGAGCATGCACGTCGTGCGTTCAGTACTCGAACTGCGAGCCGCCATCGCGGCGGCGCGGGCGGGTGGTGCGCGTGTGGGCTTCGTGCCGACGATGGGCGCGCTGCACGCAGGCCATCTGTCCCTCATTGATCGCGCGCGAGCGGTGTGCGACTGCGTGGTGCTGAGCATTTTCGTGAATCCGATGCAGTTCGCGCCAACCGACGATCTTGCGACGTATCCGCGCACCGAGGCGCAGGATCTGGAGTTGGCCGCGGCACGCGGTGCGACGATCGCGTTCGTGCCAAGTGTCGCGGTCATGTTTCCCGGCCCACGTGTCGTGGCCGTGGTGCCGGAGTCGATCGCCGACCGATGGGAGGGTGCCGTGCGCCCCGGGCACTTCGCCGGCGTGCTCACGGTGGTCGCGAAACTCTTCAACCTTGTGCAGCCCGACGTTGCCGTGTTCGGCCAGAAGGACCTGCAGCAGGTCACGCTGATCAGTGCGATGGTCCGCGACCTCGACTTTCCGGTGCAGCTCGACATTGCACCGATCGTCCGCGAGCCGGACGGTCTCGCCATGTCGAGTCGCAATCGCTACCTGAATGCAGGCAATCGTGCCGTCGCGTGCGCGCTCTCGCGCAGTCTGGCCGCGATCTCGCAGGCGTACCTCGACGGCGTCACCGATGCGGCCGCGTTGCGCGTCATCGGCGAGTCTGCGCTGACGGCGCACGTGGCGCTATCGATCGACTATCTCGATGTCGTGCGCGCGGCGTCACTGGAATCGGTCGCGGTCGCGTCGCATGGTGATTACGTCATGCTGGCCGCGCGCGTCGGCACCACGCGGCTGCTCGACAACCATCGCCTCGGTGATCCATTTCCCGCGTTGCCATGACATCCCGGCACGACACGC
>JACMPK010000226.1 GCA_014377535.1 Gemmatimonadaceae bacterium | reverse complement strand
ATGGGATTCGCAGGCACGGCGGGAGGGGCGGCAGGAGCCGGTGCGGACGGCGTGGAGCCTGGGCGCGGCGGCTCGGGCAGCGCGGTGAGGTCGAGCCCGGTCTCCTTCGCCTTGCGCTGCACGTACGAGGCGAACGCCGCGGCGTACTCCACGTTCAGCCCGCCGCCGCCGATGCCGGCCACCACCGGGCGCGCACCGATGACCTTCGGCGTCATGCCAAGGGCCTTCAGCGTGTCCACGAACTCTTTCGGGGCATTCGGGTCGACACCGATGCGCTGCGACGCCAGCGAGAGATTGCGATCATACTGAAATGGCGTGGTCACGGTCGACGGGTCCTTCTCGTCCACGCCGTGAATCACATTGAACACCATTGCGCAGTCCTCGACCGTGCGGCACATGGGGCCGACGCGATCCTGCGACCAGGCCAGCACCATGCCCCCCTGACGGCTGACGCGACCGAATGTGGGACGCAATGCACTCACACCATTACGCACCGCCGGCGAGACGATCGAACCCTGCGTCTCGGTGCCGATGCTGAACGCCACGCAGGCCGCCGCCGTCGCCGAACCCGGACCGGCCGACGACCCGCTCGCTCCCTGGCCCAGATTCCATGAGTTGTTGGTGCGCCCGCGGAACCACTGGTCGTTCTGCGCGAAGAGTCCCGTGGCGAGCTTCGCAATCAGCACCGCGCCGGCGTCGCGCAGGCGCACGACTACTTCTGCATCCTCGTCGATGATGCGGTCCTTGAAGTCGAGCGCGCCCCACGTCGTCGGCACGCCCTTGGTGTTGAACAGGTCTTTCACGCCATACGGCAATCCGTGCAGCGGCCCGCGGTACTTCCCCGCCCTGATCTCGGCGTCGGCCTGCGCGGCCTCGCGACGCGCCGAGTCCTCCATGATCGTCACGGCACAGAGCAGCGTCGGGTTCAGCCGCTTGAGGCGCGTGAGGTAGATGTCGGTCAGTGCGACGGAGGTGATCTTCCGCTCGCGGATCAGCGCGGCGAGCCGGTGGGCCGGCAGGAACGCGATGTCGTCGGCATTCGTGGGCACCGGGCCCGAGAACTTCGGCACCGTGAACACCGCCCGGTCGAATGCCGCGCGACCACGTTCACGCGCCAGCTTCTCCATCAGTGCACCGGTACCGGCAGGATACGGCTGGAACTGCAGCGCCGGTGCCTCGCCGTTGCCCAGCGTCGCGATGGCCTGCTGCGCGAACGAGCGGTTGCCGCTCTCCGCGTAGCGTGACACGCCACCGGCGGCGAGTGCACGCTGTGCCTGCGCGGCGCTGGCACCGAACGTGGTCGCCGCGGCCGTCACCAGGGAGTAGAACATGAACTCGCGGCGACCGATCCCCGTCGCCTCCTCGTCGTGCCCGTGGGCAGTGAGGTCGACGTGCAGCTGGTCGAGCAGTTCTTCCGGCGTGGGCAAGGTGATTCTCCAGATCAGGGCGGCGCGAGGCACGGGGGCAATACAGAATCGCCAGCATCAGCTCGCCGCGCCAGCGTCACGCCGCTAGGCGGGTGTCGTGCGCATGCGCGATTGGCACGCTTCGCCAGGCGCGCGGTGCACGATCGACTTGGAAAGCAGGGACGACCACTTACGCGACAGCCTGACGCAAAGGCAACGTCCGCCGCGCCAAACTCGTAGCTTTGTGATTGCGGCCCGCTCCCCTGTTCTTGGCGGTTGCCATCCCCCGATCAGCATTCTGCGCATGATGCATCGCCGACTCGTCCTGTTTGCACTTGGTAGCGCCGCGGCTGCAGCCGGCTGTGCCAGCGCGCCGACACCGGGCAGCAGCTTCCAGATGGGCCAGGCCGGCGCGACGGCCCGGGCGCGCGCCGACTCGCTGCGATATCCGTACACGACAGCCGACATCGACTTCATGAGCGGCATGATCCATCATCATGCCCAGGCCATCTGGATCTCGCGATGGGCGCCATCGCACGGCGCATCGCCAGCCGTGCTGCGGCTCACGTCGCGCATCATCAATGCGCAGACCGACGAGATCACCCTGATGCAGAACTGGCTGCGCGACCGCAACCGGGATCCGATGACCGTGGACTCCATGGGCACGGTGACGATGCGCATGCGCAGTACCGCTGCCGTGACGAATCACGCGGGTCATGACATGGCCGGCATGAGCATGAGCGGCATGGCCGACATGCCGGGCATGCTCACTGCGGCACAGCTGACGCAGCTCGACGCCGCGCGTGGCCGCGAGTTCGACCGGCTGTTCCTGATCTACATGATGCAGCACCATCGTGGCGCCGTGGGCATGGTCAAGACGCTGTTCGGCTCGACCGGCGCCGGCCAGGACGAAACGATCTTCAAGTTTGCGGCCGACGTGGAAGTGGATCAGTCCACCGAGATCAAGCGCATGCTCACGATGCTGCTGGAGATGGGCGAAGTGCCGCCGCAATGACACTGTGTCGTTGCAGTGCACGTATGTCTGCATCGATGATTGAATGCTCGCAGTGCCTGTCAGTACCTGTCTGTATCGCCCCCCGTTCACCAACCCGAGGCAACCCGATGTTCACGTCCGTTCGACTCCTGTCCGGTAGCGCCGCCGTGCGCGCCGGACGCTATGTGGCATTCGTGGCCGTCGCCGGCCTGACCGCCTGCGCCAGCGCCGCGCCAAAGCCCGACATGTCCCCGAAGCCGGCAGCTGACTGGTCGCGCGACCCGCGCAACAACATGACGGCCGGCCTGTTCGATGCACAGGAATACGTGTCGAACATGCGCGTCACGGCGAAGGCCGTGTCGCCGCCGGGCTTTCTTGGCATCACCAACTCCGACCTTGCCTTCACGGGCAAATATGCGATCCAGGGGAATTACAATGGCCCCGTGATCTGGGACATCTCCGATCCGGCCAAGCCGGTGCTGGTGACGGCCTACAGCTGCCCGGCATCGCAGAACGACATCTCGGTCTACCGCAACCTGATGTTCATGTCCGCCGAGGCGAACAACGGTCGCGTGGACTGCATGCCCGGTGGCGTCGCCGACACCGTCAGCGCGCTGCGCATGCGCGGCGTGCGCGTGTTCGACATCTCCGACATCAAGGCGCCGAAGCTGGTTGCGAACGTGCAGACCTGCCGCGGCTCGCACACGCACACGGTGCTCGAGGACCCGAAGGACAAGGCGAACGTCTACATCTACGTCTCGGGGTCATCGGGCATCCGCTCGCCGAACGAACTGGCTGGCTGCGCCGGCAACGTGAGCAGCGATGACCCGAACTCGTCGCGCCTGCGCATCGAGATCATCAAGGTGCCGCTGTCCGATCCGTCGAAGGCGGCCGTCGTGGGTCGTGCGAACATCTTCGCCGGCCTTGCCGACAACCCGCGTCACGGCCCGTCGGACGCCGACATCGCCGCCGCATCCGCATCGCTCGCCGCTGCACGCGCGCGTGGTGCCTTCATTGCAAAGAACCCGCAGTCCGGCGCCGAGATGGTGGTGCCGCCGCAGCTCGTCCGCCCGATGCTCGATAGCATCGTGAAGGCGCGCGGTGGCTCTGGTGCCGCGAACGGTGCCGACACGGTCGCGGCGCGTGCCGCCGTGCAGGGCGCGTTGAATCGCATGTTCGCCACGGCAGCCGGGCCGGCGGGTGCAGTCTCCGAGCGCTCGCAGTGCCATGACATCACGGTCTATCCGGCCCTTGGCCTGGCCGGCGGTGCCTGCGAAGGACATGGCCTGCTGCTCGACATCAGCAACCCGCTCAACCCGGTGCGTCTCGACGCCGCCGCCGACTCGAACTTCGCGTACTGGCATTCCGCGACGTTCAACAACGATGGCACGAAGATGCTGTTCTCCGACGAATGGGGCGGCGGCAGCGCACCGAAGTGCCGCGCCGGTGACAAGCCGGAGTGGGGTGCGAATGCGATCTTCACCATCGAGAATCGCAAGCTCAAGTTCCAGAGCTACTACAAGATTCCCAGTTTCCAGTCGGCGAATGAGAACTGCGTTGCGCATAACGGCTCGCTGATCCCGATCCCGGGTCGCGACGTGATGGTGCAGTCGTGGTACCAGGGTGGCATTTCGGTCTTTGATTGGACCGATCCAGCGAAGCCGATGGAAATCGCCTCGTTCGACCGCGGTCCGGTCGACTCGACGCGCATGGCGATGGGTGGCTCGTGGTCGGTGTACTGGTACAACGGCAAGATCGTGAGCTCGGAGATCGCGCGTGGCCTGGACGTGGCCGAACTCGTGCCGAGCCAGTTCGTGTCACAGAACGAGATCGACGCGGCCAAGACCGTGCAGTGGGCCTACCTGAACGCACAGGGCCAGCCGAAGATCGAGTGGCCAGCCACGTTCGCACTGTCGCGTGCGTTCACCGACCAGCTGGAGCGCAAGGGGTGCTTCAACAGCGCGCGCATCGCAGCAATCCGCTCGTCGCTGACGGCCGCCGAACGCGCCTCGGGCGGTGAGCGCGCAACGGCGCTGACGCAGCTCGCGGGCACGCTCGACGCCGACACACGCAGCGGCTGCGACGACAACAAGGCGAAGATGCTCCGCAAGTCCGTGCAGGACCTGCAGACCACGATGCTCTAACAGTACGTGCCGGTCGTTCTGGACGAACGACCGGCACGTGAGGGGTGAATCGGGACAGTTGGCGGTGGCGTCGCGGGTGCGACGTCATCGCCTTCGTCGTTCACCTTACATCAACCGTTATACCTCGACTGATCACGTCACCTTCTCATGGGTCGGTCCTGAGGTGATACGAATCTCGAACCCCTCGCCCGGTAACGCGCGCTGCGTTCTGTCGCGAAACAATCGCAGCACATTTCGTGTTACCGTTCACGAGCTGCGTCTAGACCCAGGCCAGCGCCGGCGCGGTTACGGATTGCATTCGGCACAAGGCTGCCCTCGTGCGGCGACGGGAACGACGGTGATAGTCCACCTCGTTTCACCGCGAGTATGCGCGATGTTGGTCGACGCTGGTCGACGAGGCGCAAATCTGCTGCTGCAACGCAGTCCCTTAATTCGCACTCCGCGCTTTCGGAGTCGCCCTGTAAGCGATTGATCGCTCGGCGCGATCTCACTTTGTCGTGCCACGAGGGAAGCCGTACCCCGCACCGTCCCGAGGGCGACGACGGCTCCCACGGACAACTCCGAAAATATCGGAAGAAAACACGTTCTGTCCTGTGTCATTATCTATTCACGTTTCTCGGTGCTCACATCATGAATCGCAGGCTCCTTCGTCGTCGTACCGGAATCATCGTGCTTGTCGCTGCATTCGCGTCGTTCGTCTTGTCAGTGACTCTCTGGTTCACCGGAAGCCACGACCAGGGCTTGTTCGTTGGCCTCTGGGTGCCGTCGATCCTGTCGCTCGGATCCGTCGCGCTGCAATTAGCCGGCGATCTCGGTGAATAACTCCACGATCTTCATGATCGGCCTCGTCGTTTCCGTTCCAACGATCATCATGGTCGCCGTGTTGGTGTACGCCACCAGAGAAGACGCGAAAGAGAGTCAGCGATTGCGCGGTGAATCGGTGGCGACGCCGCGAGCATGAACATCCGGGTAGTCGTCACCGCCCGCGATACCGCCAACTCGTATTTCAGGTGCACCGCACGGCGATCTCGCGTGTCCACGCGCTGGAGTACAACGTCCCACTTTTTGGAAACAGGAGAGAGAACAGGTCAGACGACAGCAACTTTGCACGCGCGCCTGGCACATTCTGGATGATCCACACCCCGCCGCCCGTGAAGACGATGCCCTCACGACACGGATACACGTCGGTGATTGCGCCCGGCAGAATCTCTCCGAAATTGCGCACGATGCGCCCGGTCGTTGCCTCGAGTACCGCGAGCGTGCCAGTTCCCGAGACGCTGTACACCTCGCCGTCGCGCACGGCGAGGGCAATACTGTTGTCGACAACAGTCCACGCACGACGGCCGGAACGGTAGTTCATCGCGATGACGCGGCCTGTTGTCGGCAGGATCAACAGCGAGTCCTGTACGTACGGCGCTTGCGTGGACAGAAATTCGTTTCGCGCGAACGGCAGCGTTGCACGCCCCAGCAAGGTGCCGGATGCGACCAGGATGCGTGCCACTACGATGGCCCCGCGCCCCTGATCCGTCTCCAGTTGCGAAACGACGAGTGCCGTATCACCTCCGAGTTTGGCGAACGCCCAGACCTGGCCGGGCGCACCCGCCAATGTGGCCATCGTGCCGATGATTCGCACGGCACCGGTGGCCAGTCGCACGGCGAACACGTCACCCATCGCGTTCGTCGTCAGTGCGTGCTCGCCGACCTGTATCGGCATCGTTGTGAACGCGTCGCCGGGTACGGTCGCTCGCCAGATGAGCTGTCCATCCCGTGCTCGCAACGCCACCGATGGCCCCGCGGCAAGCGCGACGATCATGCT
>JACMPK010000225.1 GCA_014377535.1 Gemmatimonadaceae bacterium | reverse complement strand
GTGAAGATCGGCTAGCAGGCGGGCACCAAGCTGCTGCGGGTTGGTGTACAGCCCTTCGTCACGACACGTTTTCCGCGCGATCCGGCCGCGCGCTACGGCGCCGAGTCGGACTTTGCGGAGTGGGGCGATCGCCTCGAGATCTTTGGCCTGGACCTGCGGCACACGCCCAGTGTCGAGGCGTTCTGTTCGCATCTCGTGGCGACGCGTGACCGGCTGGACTTCATCGTCAACAACGCCTGCCAGACCGTCCGTCGCCCGCCAGAGTTCTATCACCACATGATGGACATCGAGAACGCGGCGCTGCATGCCATGCCCGCGCCGGTACGGCGCCTGCTGGGTGCGTACGAAGGTGTGCGCGGCTACAGCATGCTGCCCGAAGGAAAGAGCAGCGATGCCGTGGTTGCACCCGGGCTGCGCGCGGCGGTCGGCATCACGCATGCCGCGCAACTGTCGCAGGTGAAGCTGCTGGACGAGGAGCATGCCGCGCAGCAGGCGTTGTTCCCGGTGGGGCGTCTTGATCAGGACATGCAGCAGGTGGACCTGCGCGACCGCAACAGCTGGCGCCTGCAGATGGACGAGGTGCCGAGCGTGGAGCTGCTGGAAGTGCAGCTGGTGAATGCAGTGGCACCATTCCTGATCAACGCGCGCCTCAAGCCATTGATGGTGCGCACGCCGGGTCGCGGCAAGCACATCGTGAACGTGTCAGCGGTCGAGGGGCAGTTTTACCGACGCTTCAAGACCACGCGTCATCCGCACACGAACATGGCCAAGGCCGCGCTGAACATGATGACGCGCACGTCCGCCGCCGACTACTTCACCGACGGCATCCACATGAACAGCGTGGACACCGGCTGGGTGACGGACGAGGATCCGGCGGAGATCGCCGCGCGCAAGACGGCGGAACATCGCTTTCATCCGCCACTCGACATCGTGGATGGCGCGGCACGCATCGTGGATCCGATCATTGCGGGCATCAACAGTGGCGTGCATGTGCACGGCCAGTTTCTGAAGGACTACGTCCCGACGGACTGGTAGGCGCGGGCGCTGACAGCCCCGTCGAGTTACTTGCCCTTCACCGGCCAGAGCACGCCCTGGTCGGCCTTCGTCACCGGCTTGATTCCCTTGTAGACGAAGCGTTGTAGTCGCTTGCCCTCGTAGGTCTCGGTCGTGAAGATGTTGCCCTTGGAGTCCGTTGCGATCGAGTGCACCGCGAAGAACTGGCCCGGCTGGCGGCCGCCGTCGCCGAACGCCGTGAGAATCTCCAGCGACTGCCGGTCCATGACGTAGACGCGCTCGTTCTTGCCGTCGGCCAGGTACATGTACTTCTGTGCCGGGTCGCGCGAGAACGCGATGTCCCACACGGCGCCGTCGCCCCGCGTGAGCGGTGCGATGCGTGTCTCCTTCACGAATGTGCCGTTCTTGCGGAAGACCTGGATGCGGTTGTTCACGCGATCGCAGACGTACACGAAACCGTCAGGCGTTGGCTCGGCGCAGTGCACCGGCGTGCGGAACTGCGGAATGAGCGGCACGTCCGGGTTGTACGCGCCGTAGTTGGAGTCGCTCGGCACATTGCCGTACGCGCCCCAGAATCGCTTCATGGCACCGGTGTTCATGTCCAGCACCGCCACGCGACGGTTGCCATAGCCGTCGGCCACGAACGCCTCCCTGGCAGCGACATCGAATGAGACCTTTGCCACGCGCCCGAACGAGTCCATCGACTTCGAGTCGGCGGGGCGGCCCGGCACGCCGATCTGCTGCAGGAACTTGCCGTCGTGCGTGAACTTCAGGATGTGCGAGTCGTAGCCGATGCCGCGCGTGGAATCGGGCGTGCCGTTCCCACCGATCCAGACGTTGTCCAGGTTGTCGATCGCAATACCATGGTTGCTGCTCGGCCAGACGTAGCCGGCGGCCGGACCGCCCCACGAATTCACGAGATTGCCCTCCGGATCGAACTCCAGCACCGGCGGGGCCGATGCGCAGCAGGCGCCGACCAGCGGGTAGCCCCCCTCGGTGCGCGCATTGAGTGTGGCCGCACCACGGTGCACGATGAACACATGGTCGCGCGAGTCGATGCCAAGCCCGATGACCATGCCCAGCAGCCACCCGTTGGGCAGGGGCCTGGGCCAGAGCGGGTCGACTTCGAACGACGGCGCGACGGTCGCCTCGCGCTCCAGCGCCGCCGCGAGCTGCCGCTGTCCCAGCGCGAGCGACACGATCACGGCGCCCAGCGCGAGCACCGCCCACCGCGTACGATTGGCCTTCATTCCCGACTCTCCGATCCTGTGGTGAAGGCCCACGCAGCCTGCGCGATGCCGGTCGAGCGGCGGGCGACATGCGTACCCATGCAACACTGCGCCCAAGGCTATACCTCGTGATCGTGATGCACCAGAGACGTACCGCACCCGCATGGCGCTGGACTGCGCAGGGCTGGCAGTTCGCACTGCGCCTTCTCGCGGCGTGTTCATGCCTGCTGGCCACTGCGGTGCCGCTGCATGCACACGAGGTTCCGGAACGTGTCGCGGTGCGCGCGTATGTGCAGCATGATCGTTCCACGTTGCGCATGCTGGTGCGTGTGCCGCTGGAGGCCATGCGCGACGTGGACTTTCCGCTGCGCAGCGATGGATCGCTGGATCTCGTGCGCGTGCGCCCGCTGCTGCACGATGCGGCACTGCTCTGGATCGCGAACAGCATCCGCATCACTGCTGACGGTCGCGCACTGGGCGTGGCGCGAATCATGGCCGCGCGCGTGGCGCTGCCGAACGACCGCAGCTTCGCCTCGTTCAACGCGGCTCGCGCCACCTTCGGGCGTGCGCCGCTGG
>JACMPK010000224.1 GCA_014377535.1 Gemmatimonadaceae bacterium | reverse complement strand
TCGTCTTTCATCAGTTCGTCGTCCAACGTTCGTCGCGCCTTTCTTTTCTGTTGAACGGAACGACGCTATCGCGTAATCGTGTTCCGGTGAAGTCGCTGGCATGGCGCGTCGGGCGGCGGGCAGGGTGGGACTGATGTCCGTGCGCCGCCTGACACGCTGAATCACGGTGACGGTCACGGTTCTTCAGACTGCTGGCATTATCGGTACCATTTAGCGTCTGCAGGCCCTTGGCGTCAGGCTTGGCATCAACGCCTTCAGGGCTGACTTCTCGAGCGTCAACAACCATCAGCAGCTTCTGATGGACATCCTCAAGCTCGAGCGCGCCAAGGTGGACGAGTGGCGCGCGGAAGCTTGGATGCAGCCTTGACTCACCCTCGCGTGAGCGACGGTCAGGCACACTGTCTGCGCGCTGTCTGTGATGGACAACAACGCGAGGCCACTGCCAAGCCAGCCAGCCCTGCGAGTGTCAACCAGATCGTGGCAGGGGCTGAGTCTCGAAGCGGTTGTCGACAGCGACGCGAGGACGGGTGGCGACGCGTCCGTGGCACATCGCTCACGGTCGGTAGAGCCACGCAGCTGCTTGCGGACCACGATTGTGTCCGTAGCTGCCCGTGATGAGCACCCCGCCGGTCGGCAGCGGCGCCACGGCCGAGAATTGCCCGGTGAGTTCGTCGGTCCCTGTCACCACCGCCGCAACACCGCTGCGGGGATCGAACGTTTCCGCTTGCGACGCCCCGCCCGCGAGCAGCACGCGACCGTCCGGCAGCACCATCGAACTGCCGTTGTGCTTGTACCGGGGGCGGGCCAGCGCCGGACCCGGTGCAAAGCTGTTGGTGCGGGGATTGAACCATTCGGTCGAGCGATAGACACCGGCGTTATCCCGTTCATCTGTGCCCCCGCTGATCAGGACACGTCCGTCGGGCACCACGACCGCATCGTGCTTGTGGCGGCGGATGGCCATCGCACCGACTCGCTGGAAGGCCCCGCGGACCGCATCATATCGCTCGGCCGATGCGTACAGGACGATCGCAGCATGTCGCCCTTGATGCCCACCGGCAATCAACACCTGTCCGTCGTGCAGCCGCACGGCCGTGTGACTTTCGCGCGCAACCGTCATCGCACCAGTCGGCATGAAGCGACCCGTCGCGGGATCGTACCGCTCCGCACTCGCGAGGAACTGCCAGTTCGGGCCTACGCCGCCGGCGACGAGCACCGTCCCGTCGAGCAGGGCGACGGCGATATGTCCTGCGCGAGGCGTACCGAGGGAGCCGGTCGGCGCGAACGTATTCGTGGTCGGATCGAACAGTTCAGCCTCCGCGATCGTACGGCTTCGCTCGGCATACCCACCAACCAACAACACTTTTCCATCGGGCAACACAGTGGCCGTGTGGCTATGCCGGAGCGTACCGAGTGGGGGGAGCGACCGAAAGCGCGCCGTCGCTGGATCGTACGCTTCTGCCCCTGAGTTGGCGTGGTCGGCGTCGGTCAACCCGCCTGCGATCAGGATGCGTCCGTCGCGCAGGCGGGTTGCCGTATGCGCCATGCGCGCCACGCGCATGGCGGCAACCGGCACGATACCAGCGGTCAGCGCGCGCTCATTGCGCCGCGCGATCACGGGCGCCGCGGATCCTGTCGCGTCCTCGCGGCCGACAGATCGCGAGGACGCGAGCGGCACGACGAGCCAGCCGACGGCAAGGGTACTGCGCCACGAGTGCCGAAACGTCAAGGCTGCCTCCCAGCAACAGGGTTGTGTCGAAGCTAGCCAATGCTCGACGCGCCAACAGAATGGCGGGCGCCGGTTGGGTCGCCGCGGCGATTGCGACGCTCATTTTCACGCGAACGTTGCGAGCAAGCGCTCCAACAGGACGTGAACGCGGCAGCTGAGCAATCCGCCCGCCTGCCGCAAGCATCAGTAAGCGACCGACCCGCGGACGTTCCGTCAGACGGTCCGTCACGCTACCGCACCGATGGTCGGATCGTGGACTCTGACTAAACAATTCTGACGAGGACGATGCTTCCATGATTCGGAGGTCCTCGGGATTCTTCGTTTAAATGGTGCGATAATGAGGTCCAAGACCGCCGAGCAACGCGGTCTGATGCGCCGCCGCTGACGCGCCGTGTACGCTGCCGTCGGCTGGCGTCGGTGTGTCGCGCACGCACACGTCGGCGTCACGCCAACCCTCAGGTCGCCTCCATCACCGCAGCGACGCACACTCGCGCAGCGCCTCCGCGAGCGTCTCGACGATCCGGTCACAATCCACGCGGGACAGCAGCATGGGACCACGTATCTTGATGACATTATGGTACGGACCATCAGTCCCCACCAGCACGCCGCGTGCGCGCATGCGGTTCACAACAAAGCTCGCCTCGGTATCGGCGGGCTCCAGTGTCAACCGATCCCGCACCAGCTCAACACCCAAAAACAGGCCGGAGCCGCGCACGTCTCCAATCAGCTCCTGCGCCGACATCAGCTCACGCAGCCCGTGTCGCAGGTGCGATCCGACGGTGAGCGCATGCTGCTGCAACTGCTCGTCAAGCGTCACCTGCAGCGTCGCCATGCCCGCTACGCAGGCGACCGTGCTGCCGCCGAAGGTGCTGAAATATTCCATGCCGTTGTCGAAACTCTCGGCGATTGCGCGCGTGGTGATCACGGCACCCATGGGATAGCCATTCGCGATCGGCTTGCCAAGTACTACGATGTCCGGCGTCACGCCGTGCGCCTCGAATGCCCAGAAGTGTGAGCCGGTGCGACCGAAGCCGGTCTGCACTTCGTCAGCGATGCAGACGCCGTCGACGGCGCGCACGCGCGCATACACCTCGCGCAGGAAGCCCTCCGGCAGCATGATCTGGCCGGCGACGCTCGGACATGTTTCAGCGATGTAGCCTGAGAGGCGGCGACCCATGCTGCCGACATGGTCGATCACCTCGCCGACGCGCGCCGCAAACCATGCACCGGGTTCGCCGCTGATGCCTCGGGTGCGATACACGTCTGGAACAGGCGACGTGTGCACCCAGTCCGGGGCGCCGCTGCCACCGGGACCATCGTGCTTGTATGGACTGATGTCGATCAGCGTCGTGGTGTGCCCGTGATACGCCGAGTCCATCACGATCAGGTCCCGCGCCCCGGTGTGTGCACGTGCGAGACGAAGCGCGAGTTCGTTGGCCTCGCTGCCTGATGCCGTGAAGTAGCAGACGGTGAGCGAGTCCGGCAGCAGCGCCGTGAGCGCCGCAGCATACCTGGTGAGCTGGTCCTGCAGGTAACGCGTGTTGGTGTTCAGCAGCGCCATCTGCTCGCTCACGGCACGCACCACGCGCGGATGCCCATGCCCCACGTGCGCGACATTGTTGTACCCGTCGATGTAGCGATGCGCGTGCTCGTCATACAGGTACTGGCCACTGCCACGCACGATGTGCAGCGGGTTGCTGCCATACGAGATGCTCAGGTTCCCGCCGATGTGCGCGCGTCGCGAGGCCGCGATGTCGGCCGTGGCCACGTGATGCGGCAGCCGGCTGGCCGGGGTGCCCAGCATCAGGTTCGGGTCGGGAAATATGCTGTGCCATGTGTGACGCTGGCTGGCGCGCACCGCGCCATCCACGTTGCAGGGTACCTCGAGCATGTCGGTGGCGAGCTGCACGTGCACGTGTGACCACCAGTGCCCGTTGGTCGGGTCGCTGCCGATGCGGGCGAACTCAGTGCCTTGGGCGATGTGCTTGCCGACGTGAAGCTTGTGCAGCGAGTCGCGCGTGAGGTGCCCGTAGAACGAGAAGAACTCCAGCGGATCCGCGTCGGTCGTGACATGACGCAACACGATCAGCGGACCATAGTCGTGATGGTGATCGGCATCTTCGAAGCCGTGCACGGTTCCGTCGAGCGGTGCGTAGAGCGGTGACCCGGCCGGCAGCGAGAGGTCGAGGCCGATGTGGATCGTGCGTGGCTCGCTGGTCTTCGGTTCATGCGGCCAGTGATAAATGAGCCGCGCCTCGTCGTAGCCGCCCACGCCGATCGTCGCACCATGTTCTGCCAGTACCTGCCTGATCCGCGCGTCGAGCAGCGCAGGGGCATTCTGCTCGGATTGGCTGGAGATCAGCGTGCTGCCTGCGCTGAAGTCCAGTGGTGCGACGGGTGTGTTGCTGAGGTCCACACCGAGCAGCGGTGCAAACGTATGCTGGTTGCGCGTAATCCAGTCCGTGATGCGCGGTGCGTTTGGTACGGGCGCCAAGCCGCACGCCTCGCGCAGCGTGTAGTGCGCGAATCGCGGATGGATGCTCGCGAGACGCGGCAGTGTCCGCGCAATCGGGCCCTGGCTTATGCCCAGGTAGGCGTCGTCCGGACGCGCGGCCTGCTGGCGTGCTGCCATGCACGCGCTCACGCAGAGGCGCATGCAGGCGAGGGTCCATGCCACGCTGATTTCCGCGTCGGAGAGCGGATGCACGGCGTGGTATCCGCGGAGCACATCGGCCACCCCCGCGAGTGGATCATCGGCGTCGAGCATCACATACGCCATCGCGATCGCCACGTCGTTCACGGTGTGGCTGTAGACCATGTCGCCGAAGTCGATGATGCCGGTCACGACCTGTGCACGCGCGTCGACGAGCAGGTTGTAGTCGTTGGCGTCGGCGTGTATCACGCTCCGGCGTAGGCCGTCGAGCGCTGGCACCACCGTCGTGTCATGCTGCGCAGCGAAGGCGGCGATGTGCGTACGCAGCGCGGCATCCGTCACCTGCGGGAGCAGTTCATGGACCACGCGGGCGGCGTTCGCCAGGTCCCAGTGAAAGTCGCGATGGAACGCCGGGTGATCGAAGTCCGAGAGCGCCGCATTCAGCGTCGCGAGTGCGCGCCCGATGTCTGTGCGCAGGGCAGGCGTCCGGTACGCGATATCGCCAAGCGGGGTGCCGGGAAGCGCGGAAATGAGCCGCACGAAGTGTGCGCCAGCGCGCGCGATCTCGTGGCCGTCTATTGTGGTGATCAGGTGCGGACAGGTGGCCGCCGCAGCAACGTGATGCATCACTGCACATTCTGCCCGCAGCACGTCCAGCGACTCGCCCGCGTTGGCGATCTTCAAGACGAAGGCGCGGCCTGTGGTGGAGACGAGCCTGAAATTCTGGTCGCGCTCACTGGGAAGCGATGTCACATCGGCGGCCACACCGTACAGGTGCAGCGCCAGCGCGGCGGCAGCGTCGGTCGTGAACTGTGGAACGCCAGTCATGCGGATGTGCGTGGGAAGTCAGTGACGTGCGGTGGCGCGACCGAGGCCGATCACGCTGCTGAAAAGATATGCCTCTGCTCCCAAGCTGCGTCGCGGCAACTTCAACAGCAACTACAACGGCAACTCTTCTCACACGGAGTCGCGGAGTCGCGGAGTCGCGGCGGCACGGAGGACAGCAACGGCAACGGCAACACAACTCTTTTCACGCAGAGGCGCAGGGCAGCAGAGGAATTGCAACAAGCTTTTGGAACAGCGTTTCGCGGGCGGAGTTCCTACAGCCGTTCTCCTGTTCTCTCCGTTGCTTCGTTGCTCTGCGAGAAAAGAGGTGCAGTTGCTCTTCTCCGTGCCTCTGCGGCTCCGTGTGATGGACGTTGCAGTTCGCAGTTTCAGACGAAAGCGTCAGGCGCAGTTCTTACAGCCCTTCGTTTGTTATCTCCGCTGCTTCGTTGCTCTGCGTGAAAAGAGTGGCCGTTGCCTTTCTCCCTGTCTCCTCAGCAGCGCAACTTCGAGGGGGCGATGCCCGCCGGCCTCGAAAGCACAGCACGCGGCACGTATCAGAGGAAGGATAGCTGACGTCTTGCGGCCGCCGCGCGCGTGGTGGATGATGCACCCGTGCGGTATACCCCGCGCTGCTCCACCCCTGCCACTCTCCCGTAGCCTGCAGACCATGTCGCGTATCGTTCACGTCGCTTTCGCGCTGGTGGTAGGCGCATTGTCACTGTCGGCACAAGTCGCTCCAGCGCGCGTGGACCACGCGGAGCACCGGCAGTTCACCATCACCAACTTCCGAACGGAAAGCGGTGTCACGCTCCCTGTCGCCACGGTGGTGTACGGCACCTACGGGCACCTGAACGCGGCGCGTGACAACGTCGTCCTGCTGCCGTCGCACTACATGGCCAATCATCATGGTTACGAGTGGCTGATCGGTCCCGGTCTCGCACTCGACACCACGAAGCTGTTCTTGGTCGCAACGGAATTGTTCGGTAACGGATTCTCCTCGTCGCCCAGCAACACGGCCGAGCCGCTGCATGGCCCGCGATTTCCGGTGACGACTATCCGTGACAACGTCGATGCCGTACATCGGCTGCTGACCGAGGAACTCAAGGTCACGCACCTGCGCGCCGTGATCGGGTTCTCGATGGGTGCGCAGCAGGCGTTCCAGTGGGCGGTGAGCCATCCGACATTTGCTGATCGCATCGTGGCCACGTCGGGAACGGCGAAGACGTACAGGCACGGTATCGTGCGACTCGAGGGACAGATCGAGGCGCTCACCGCCGATCCGGCGTTCAACAACGGCAATTATACCGAACCACCCACGGCGGGGCTTGCCGCGTTCGGCATGGTGTGGGCGGGGTGGCTCTACTCGCAGGAGTGGTGGCGGAGGGAGTTGTGGCGTACGTCGACGCCGCCGGGCACGACCTTCGAACAGTTCATGCATGGGTTCCGTCGGCGATTCACTGCCGACGCCAACAATTACATTCTGCAGGCACGCACGTGGGAGCAGCACGACGTCGGTACCACGCCCGGCTTCAACGGCGATACGGAGAAGGCGCTGCGTTCCATTCGCGTTCCGCTGCTGTACATGCCGTCCGCCACGGACCTGTACTTCCCGCTGGCCGATGCGCAGTACGAAGCGCAATTCATTCCGGGCGTGATACTGCTGCCGATTCCATCGCTCTGGGGTCATCCGGCCGGCGCCGCCGCGAACCCGCAGGACAAGGCGTTCCTGAACGCGGCGATCTCGAGCTTCCTCACCGGCACGGCGCCGGGTGGGTGAGGGGTTTGGGTCCCGGTCGCATGGTCGCGTGAACGTCGACAATGAGGGCTGCATTTCACGCGCCGTGCAGACGTATGCTGCTCAGCGAGCCACAATCGTGGGTTCGACGCGCGCAATTTCGCCATACAGCACCGCGCTGTACCGACGCGCCGATTCATGCGACAGGTGCGACCACTCCGGCAGCTCGAAGCCGTGCGGCTTGAGATGATCGGCGAAGTGGATGCCCTTCGCGCCGTTCTGCGCCAGCAACGGCACCCATGTTCCTCGGCGCCGGAATGCCTTGGTTTCGTGGTCGAGGTACGCGCCGGTACGCGGATGCTGGATGAAGAGTATCAGTCTGACGCGGGCGCGGTGCGTCGCCACGATCTGCTGTCCGGAGTCAACCGACCGGCAATGCGTCTCCCACCCACCGAGCAGCAGGCCAAAGACGAGTGCGACGATGCCGGCCACGCCGAGCATCGTCGCAGGCGAGGGAGATCATGACGCCCCACGCCATGCCGGTGGCGAGTGCGCGCACGCTCGCAGCCGTGTCATGCAATGTGCGCTCGCGTATGCACCAAGCCGTAGCACCAGCGCACCCATCGTGGGAAGCGCGCTGCTCAGTGCGTAGCTGTCGAGGAGCGGGGACCGCTGCAGTCGATGATCAGCAAGCTGCGCATGACTCGCGAGGTACCCGTGATGTCGAGGCCGTGGACGAAGACACAGGCTCATCGGGGCGCTCGTCCGGGCGGTTCATGGCGCTCGCCTGGGCGGTGGGCAGGAGTCAGGCGCGGGCCAACGGAACAACAAAAAGACTTCCTCCCGGTGCTCGCGACGTGTCGGATGAATCATGTGCCGATGTGACATAAAGCGAACCATCGCCGATGGCGACGGATGTCACATTCCGCACCGGCATCGGGATCACATGGCGCACCGTGCCATCGGGCGCATGGCAGGAAACACGGGCACCGGCGTAGTGTGCAAGCCACAGGTGGCCGGTGGCATCGACGGTTATGCCATCGGGGAATCCTTCGGCCTCCGTGAGCGTCGTGAACGTTTCCGGTGTCTGGCAGGTGGTCGCATCCGTGGCGGGCGGTCTGAAGCGAAGGATGCGCCGACGCACCGTGTCGCAGACATACCCCACCCGGCCCGCGTGATCGAACGCCGGACCATTGAGGATCGGTACGCCGGTCAGCACGGTCATCCAGCGTTTGTCGCGCGTCAGACGAAGCAGGCGACCCAGTGTCTGTTCACCACCCGTGTGCATCGTTGTTACCCACAGGTTGCCTGACGCGTCGAATGCGAGGTCATTGGTCCGTTCGTCGGCGTGGTGGTCTGGCAAGGTGGCATATGGAGTCAGTCGTGCTCCACACACGTCGAACTGCCAGAGCGCTCCACCGCGTCCGACGATCAGTACACCATCGTCCTGGCGTGCGAGACCGGCAGACATTCTCCCAATATCCCATGTGCTGATCTCGCTGGTCGCAATACAGTACGCTCGAAGCGTTCCAGTCGGAATGTCGAGCCAGCAGATGGCGTTTCGTTCGGCCCACCACACCGGGCACTCACCGAAGCTCGACGCTCCGGTCCAGATCACGCGCGGACGCATCGGCGCCGAATGCTGTCCAGCGCCGAGGAGACGTCCGAGTCCAGCAAAGAATCTACGTTGCACACAGCTCCCAAAAGCATCATGACCCATCCCGTGCAGCAATACCGACTCAATGTACCGCTCGCCGTCGCGGAAGTGATCGACGGCGAGGCGGTGATCATGAATATGGAATCCGGTCACTACTTCAGTGCACGCGGACTCGCCGGTGTGCTCTGGGAGTGGACGATCGCCGGGCACTCCGTCGGTGCGATGTTTGACGTGGTGGCGGCCAAGTGGCCTGTTGACGGCGTTGCCGAATCAGTGTCGGCGTTCGTGGGCGCGCTGGCGGGGCACAATCTCATCGTTCCGACCGCAGCGACGACGCCCTCGGCACCGCCTGAGATTGCCGCACTCAACATGCCCGCCTACGTGGCACCCTCGCTCGACGTGTTCACGGACATGAAGGATCTGCTGCTGCTCGATCCGATTCACGATGTCGGCGAAGCGGGCTGGCCGATGCCACTGCAACAGTGTGCCGCGGGGCCGACGTAGTGGCTCGCGGCGTGGCGCGGTCGGCGCGTGAGTGCGTGGACACCAGCGTCATCGTGATCGCACGCAATGCCGAACGACATCTGGCCGAGGCGCTAGCGAGTATCGCAGCCTCCACCCGGCGTCCCAGCGAGGTGGTCGTGATCGACGGAGGCTCCACCGATGCGACCCATGACATCGCGGCTGGCCACGATTTCGTTCGTGTCGTCAGCCAGCAGACAGTCGGCATCGCGAACGCATACAACGAAGGGATCGCCTGCACCGCGGGGCCACTGGTGGCGTTTCTGTCGGCAGACGATCGGTGGATGCCCGAAAAGCTGGAACGGCAAGTGGCGGCCCTCACGGCCGACCCGACGCTCGATCTGGTGGCGTGCCACGTCCAGCATGCGCTCGAGCCGGGCTGTGCAATTCCTCTCGGCTTTCGTGCGTCCCTGTTGGATGGGCCGGTTCCCGCGTTCATCATGGAGAGTGTGCTGGTGCGCCGAGGCGCGTTCGCACGGGTTGGCGGGTTCGACCCGGCGTTTTCCGTGAGTGAGGACACTGACTGGTTCGCACGCGCCCGTGACGCGGGGCTTCGGACCGCCGTGCTGCCGGAGACGCTCGTCTGGAAGCGCGTGCACGATCGCAACAGTTCACTGCACGATTTTAGCATCAACGCGCTGCTTCTGCGCGCCTTGCGCGGCACGCTGGCACGCAAGCGCGCCGACGCAACGGGAGTGTAACCGTACATGGCGACCATCTCCGTCGTCATTCCCTGCTACGACGCTGCCGCCTACGTGGCGGCAGCCGTCCGCTCCGTGCGTGCGCAGCATCCGGTGCCGCATCGCATTCACGAGGTGATTCTGGTGAATGACGGATGCCGTGACGACAGTGTCGGCGTGGCGAGGAGCGTCGAGCCGGCGGTCCGTGTGATCTCGCAGGTGAACAGCGGGATCAGCGCGGCGCGAAATGCCGGTGTGCTGGCGGCAACGGGTGACTGGATTGCCTTTCTCGATGCAGATGATCTCTGGACCACCGACAGCCTTCGTGCCCGTGCGGATCTCTTGAGCGCCCGCGACGACCTCGCTGGTGCCGCTGGCGCCATCGAACAGTTCATCAGCCCTGACGTACCTGACGAGGAGCGCGCCGCCATCCGGATGCCGCCCGGCACGATGCCGGGCCGTCTCGCCGGTGCCCTGCTGCTGCGTCGCGAATTATTCGCGACTGTCGGACTCTTCTCACTCGCGTTTCAGGTCGGTGAGACCATCGACTGGGTGGCACGCGCGGAAACCGCAGGCCACCGCATCGGCTTCGTCCCCGACATCGTCCTGCAGCGCCGCATTCATCGCAATAATTCGGTGAAAACGAGCGAACGACTGAAGGCAGACTACCTGCAGGTTCTGCGTGCCACCATCATGGCTCGGCGCGTCATCGGTCCCACCGTGCGCGCACAGTCTGCATGACTCTCGATGCATCGTCTACCGATGATTTAACCCTCGGCTTTCTCTGGCCGACGGGTGATCAGCTGCATCTTCTCGACGCGGCGTTGCTGGCAGGAAAGCACTCCAGGGCGGCATTCCGTGCCTGGCGGTCTACCGTCGACATCGATCAGGAATTCGGATGGACGGTGCTGCGGATGCTGCCGCTCGTGCACGACACGTTGTCGCATGCGGGCGAGGGTGACCCACTGATGGGTCGCCTCAAGGGCGTCGCACGCCTTACCTGGTACGAGACGCAGCGGCTGCTGCATCGCGTCCGACCCATCGTTGCCGCACTCGCCGAGGCGAAGATCTCGGTGCTCATGCTCAAGGGAGCACCGATGGTGCTGTCGTACTACCGGTCGCAGTCCATGCGTCCCATGTCTGATGTCGACATCTGTGTGCGTGAGCGCGACGTGCCGTGCGCCATGGCACTTCTCGCCGGCGCCGGATGGCAGCAGACGGCACCGTTTACCGAGGATTACAGCCGCTTTCGCCACGCCATGCAGTACCGGCATCCCGATGGCGGTGAACTCGACCTGCATTGGCACGCGATGTACGAGGCGATGCTCCCTGGAACAGCCAACTGGGGCTGGGATGACACTGAGCCGTTCGACTTCCTCGGCGTGCCGGTTCTCCGGCTGCGGCCAGGCTCGATGCTGTTGCATCACGTGGTGCATGGCGTCCGATGGAATCTCGAGACACCGATTCGGTGGATTCCCGATGCCGTCACCGTCCTGCGAAAACGCGGTGACGACGTGGACTGGACACGACTTGTAGCCGACGCGCGACACTTGCGCGTCACGATGCGGCTCCGTCTCGGCCTGGCATGGTTGCAGTCGCGATACGGCGTGTATATACCGACTGCAGTGCTGCACGACTTGCAGCGTGCGACACCGACGCTGCTGGAGCGCATCGAGGCACGGGTGTACCTCAGCGATCACGCGCGTCACCTGCACACGGCGGCCGGAAATCAGATGGTCATCCTCGCCGATCTGTGCCGCGTCATCGATCCGGCCAACGTCACGGAGTTCGTCGCGATGCTGCCGCATTATCTGCGCTTTCGATGGAACCTTGGCGGGCGCCGCGAAATCGTGTCCGCGCTCTGGCGCGCACTTCGTCGGCGGATGCTCGGCCGATCGAGTGTGCTGGAGCCCGCGCGATGAGTGTCGGCGTACGCGACGAGTTTCGCGGAATCCTGGATCGCGACGCACTGATATTCTTGTGGCGTTACATCGGACGCAGCCGCGGGAAACTGCTGGTGTCGGTGGTCGGTACCATCGCACAGTCGCTGCTGATGCTGCCGGTGCTCTGGCTGGTCCGGCGTGCCTTCGATGTCGTCATTCCGGCGGGTGACCTGAGAACGCTGGCACTGACGGGTGCCGGTATTTTTATGATCCGGCTGGCAGGCAGCCTGCTTTCACTAGCGCTTCGTCGGCAGATGCTGCTGATCGTGAAGGGCGCCGTCGCCGCGCTCCGTGTCGATCTGATCACCGCCTTGCTGCATCTGTCGCGTGAACAGGCTGATCGCCTGAGCATCCCGCAGGCACACACCCGCGTCGTACAGGAGACGGAGCGCATCGACCGTGTGGCTACCGCCATCCTCTCCGGCCTCGTCCCGTCGTTGGTGGCGGCACTCGGTATCGCGGCGGTGCTGCTGGTATTGGACATCCGTATGGTGACGCTTGGCGCCGTGGTGCTGCCGCTGGTCTGGTACGTGAGCCGCCGCCTTACGGGGCGTGTCGACGGTGACGTCCGCCGCTTTCAGAAGAGCTTCGAGCGGTTCAGTAGCGGCGTGCACTTCGTGTTGCGACAGCTCGACATGGTCAAGCTGGTTGCGGCCGAGGGAAAGGAAGCGGCGATGCAGCGTGCGACGCTGCAGGAATTGCAGCAACAGGGGGTGCGCATGGCCATGACCGCCGCCGTGCACAGTCAGCTGCAGCGAACGCTGATCGGTGTGGCAGGTATCAGCATTCTCGTCGTGGGCGGCATCGGTGTGGCCGCTGGCGACCTGTCGCTCGGCGGCTTCATCACCTTTTACGTCGCGGCAGGACTGTTGCACGGGCACATGGACAATGTGCTGGCGTCGCTGCCGGAGATTGTCGCAGGCAACGTGTCGCTGCGCACGCTGCGCAGCATGCTCGATAGTGCCACGCCAGAATCATATCACGGCACGCGCGTGGTGAGCGGCACCGGTGCGGTGGCGCTGCACGACGTGAGCTTTGCATATGGCGAGCGGCTGGTGTTGCGTGGCATCACATTGCGGATCGCGCCCGGCGAGCGCGTTGCAATTGTGGGTGAGAATGGCGCCGGCAAGAGCACGATCGGGCGGCTAATCGCCGGCTTGTATCGTCCTGCGTCCGGCGTGTTGCTTTGGAGTGATGTACCCTACGACGAGGTGCACATGCCATCACTGCGGCGCGAGCTCGGGGTCGTGCAACAGCATGTCTCGTTCTTCGCCGGCACCATTGCCGACAATCTGCGCTATGGTCATGACGATGTCAGTGACGTCGCCATAGCCGATGCGCTCACCCGCTCCACCGCCGATGCGGTGATCGCACGCCTGCCGCTCGGGCTACAGACGCCGACTGGTGAGCTGGGGCACCTACTCTCGGGCGGCGAACGTCAGCGCATTGCAATCGCACGCGCGCTCGTCGGTACGCCGCGCCTCCTGCTTCTGGATGAACCCACGACGCACCTCGATGTTGCCAGCGTGGCCGACATGATGACGCGCATCCTTTCCCGGACCGATCGTCCCAGCGTATTGACTATCACGCATGATCCTTCTGTCGAGGCCTTTTCCGACACCGTGTACCGGCTGCAGAACGGTTACCTCGTGCCGGTGACTGTGGCCGCGGCACCGCTGGTGTTGCAGGCATGACGAAACCCGCAGACACATCTGGTACTGCAGAATCCGTCGTGGAAATGGCGCATCGCAGCGACACACCGCAGCGCACTGAGGAAGAGCAGCTGGCGTTTTTCGATACCGCGCTGGAGCGCGCTCGGTTGGCGGAGCGTTGGGCGACGGTGCACGAGGTCCGCATCGATCTGGCGGAGACCGTGGTGGCAATCCGATTCACTGGTGACGGGTTGCGCGACGCGTTTCTGCCGGCGATCAGTCATCTGGTCCTGCACGATGGTTCTGCCGCTGAGGCGACACTCCATGTCTGGGACACGGCGTCGAGCGGCGTGCCGATGATTCCACCGCCGTGTCCCCGCGAAAGCTTCACACATCGCGGCGATATCTGGGGCATGGGCAGCACGCGGATCCGCAGCGCGTTTCACTGGCACGAGTTTTCGGTCAATCTGTTCGATCACGACCGCCAGACCGGCGTGTTCTGGGTGAACGACGCCGCGGTATTGCCATACTGGTCGAAGGCCTCGCCGCTGCGGACGCTTTTTCACTGGTGGTTGGCGTCGAAGGGCGCACACCTCATGCACGCGGCAGCCATCGGTACCGAGCGTGGCGGCTTGCTGCTTGCAGGCCGCGGCGGCACCGGAAAGTCGACGACGGCGCTGGCATCGCTGGAGGCGGGGCTTCGGTACGTGGGCGACGACTACCTCGCCGTGCGCCTCGATCCGGAGCCAGCGGCGTACAGTCTCTACGCCACGGCCAAGGTGACACCGTCACAGATGCAACGTTTTCCAGCGCTCGCACCCTACGTCACGAATCCCGGCTGTGACGACATCGACAAGTCGGTGGTGCAACTGCATCCCACGTTCGAAGGTCGGCTGGTGAAGCGACTGCCGCTGCGCGCCGTGGCCTCACCGGCATTCGGTACGGACGCGGCCAGTCACTTCGAGGCCGATGATGGCGCGTCCACACGACGCTCGACGGCCTTCACAACGTTGTCCCAACTACCGCATGCCGGTCGCGCGTTGCACGACTTCATTGACCGGATGATGCAGACGCTGCCCAGCCTGACGCTGCGGCTCGGGCATGATGTACCACAAGTGCCGGTGGCCATCGTGGCGATGCTCGACCTGCCGGAACAGACGCTGCGTCAGCTCGCGACACGCGACGGCGTGGATGCGCCGCGCCCGGTGATTTCGGTGGTGATCCCCGTGTTCAATGGCGCGTCGATGCTGGCGTCGGCGGTCGGCAGCGTGCTGGCGCAGCAGTGGGGCGCCATCGAAATCATCATCGTGGACGATGGGTCGAGTGACGACATCGACGCGGCCGCGCAGGCCCTGCCGGTGGATGTGCTGTTCATCCGTCAGGCGAACGCCGGGCCCTCCGCAGCGCGCAATCGCGGCATCGCCGCCGCGTCGGGCGCTCTGATCGCCTTTCTCGACGGCGATGATCTCTGGAGTGACGGACATCTCGAAGCACTGCACGGCGAGCTGCTGCGCGATACTGATGCCGATGTGGCGCATGGTCTGGCGCAGGTGACGACCTACGATGGTGACGACGGTCCCGGCGAGTTTCTCGGTAATCCACGCGAGGCGTTCCCCCACTACATCGGCGCCGGCCTCTATCGCCGCCGCGCCTTCGAGCGTGTGGGAGTGTTTGACGTGGAACTTCGCTTCGGGGAGGACACCGACTGGTTCCAGCGCGCACGGGAGCTCGGTGTTCACATTGCTCACCTCGACGAGGTCACGCTGTTCGTACGCCGGCACGCGGGAAACAGCACCCGCGGCAAGACGCTCGTGGAGTTGAACGCACTGCGTGTGCTGAAGAAGCACCTCGAGCGGCAGCGCCAAGGCGGCCACGCCGACGCTGCGTCGGTCCGCAGGTAGCGCGCGATGCCGCTGTTCTCGTGGCTCGGTCGTGCGCGACGCGGTTCGGCGGTGCCGCTGTTCTCCGTGATTGACCTCGATCCTGCCGTGCAACGCGTGTTGGTCACAGGCGCGGCCGGCAATGTCGCGCAGCTGCTCCTGCCACTCGTCCGACCCCACGCGCCACAGTGGCGACTGACCGACGAATGCCACGACCTCGCCGCCAACTTCGGTGAGCGACGCATCCAGCGCCTCGGTGCGGGATCGCTGGCCGACGGGCTGTTCGACGGGGTAGATGCTGTCGTGCACCTCGCAGGGCAGGCCAAACCGGCACCGCTGGATGTGTTGCGGCGGGACAACGTGGAAGCCACGAAATGGCTGCTCGAACAGATGCGTGCTGCCGGTATCACTCGCCTGGTCTACGCCAGCACAATGCATGTCATGGGTCGATATCGTCGCGACGAGCGGGTCACCCCCGATCTCGAGCCGCGACCGTCAGATGCCTACGGTGCGAGCAAGCTTGAGGCGGAGCGTCGCATCCGCGACGCGGCGGAATCGTGGGGACTACGCGCGTTTGTGCTGCGCATGGGGCACGTAGCCGTGACGGCGGCGTCGGCGGAGCCTGGCAACTGGCTGGCCACCGATGATCTGGCCCGACTCGTCGCCATCGGCATGCATCGCGCGCGCGCCGGGGTGACGGTTGTGCACGCCGTGTCCCCGCACCGTGGCGACGACCTGGGTCAGCGAGAGGTCACCGATCATCTCGGCATGGCGTGGCGGCGTGACGCACCGGCGTATCGCGACGCGATGCGGCGCGTTGATGCATGGTATCGAGACGATACAATAGCCCGCCAATTTCGTGGCGGGGTGTTCGCAAGTGGCCGGGCTCAACGCGTCGTCGCGGACTGACGGTGGCTGCGCCTGCGCACACATTCGGCGACGTGAGCCCCTCGTTGTAGCGTGCCATTATCAGCGCGTTCGCGTCGGCATCGACCCGGAACTGCCTGCCGCCGCGGTTCGGGAACTACGCGTCGCTGTAGCCGATCAAGGCGATGTCTTCGGGGCTGTTCGGCGGTCCACCGTCGATACTCGCATGTTAAAGCCAAAATGCACGAAGCGTTCAGTCGATGCAGGAATACGCCAGGTGTCTGCGACACCGTTCCGTCTCTGCGCACGCATGCCGAAATGCAGTCGAGAGTCGGTGCACCGCTCGCCTGTCAGCGACCGGTGAACCGACCGCGCATTCAGCGAGCCACGATCGCGGGTTCGACGCGCGCGATCACGCCGTACAGCGCCGCGGTGTACCGGCGCGCCGACTCGTGCGACAGGTGCGACCACTCCGGAAGCTCGAAGCCCTGCAGCTCGGGATGATCGGCGAAGTGGATGCCCTTCACGCCGCTTTGCGCCAGCAACGGTTCCCAGGTCCCCTGGCGTGGGAACGCCTTGTTCTCGTGGTCAAGGTACGCGCCGGCACTCGGATGCCGGATGAAGAGCACTGGTACGCCGCGGGCGCGAAGCGTCGCGACGGCCGCAGCGGCCTTCTTCGTCTCGGCGATGATGCCGGCGTTCACCATCGCCGGTGTGACGCCCGGTGGGAGCGATCCGAAGTCCTGCGCCCAGATGTCGCGGGCCAGTCGCGCATACGCGGTGTCCGTGACCACTCGCGGCCACATGTGCGTGTTCCGGTCACGCTCGGTGAGGGTGAGCTTCCGGACGCTGACGCGGGTGTGCACGCCGGCGCGTGCGGGCCATTCCTGTCGTTTGAGGATCGTGAAGAGTGCGAAATCCGGGTCGATGAATGCGAACACCGGCTCGAGCAGGTGCATCGACAGCCACTGCCCTGACCTGGCGGTGAGCGACTGCGCACGCCAGTTGGCGATGGCCTTTCCGCGATAGGCGAAGCCGGAGAAGAACAGGTCAGGCGACACGCCGATCATGAGCCGACCCCTGAACGCCGTGTCAGCGGCAAGGTCGGCCAGCGCCGTGATCGGCGACGTGCCCTCGAGCGCGAGCTGGATGGGACGTCGTCCGGCCAGCTTTTCCCAGACATCGAGCTGCACGTCGAACAGCATGCGCGACGACCCGATCAGCACCGTGGCATTTCCCTCGCCGTCGTCGATTCTCGCGCGCTGCATGGCCCAGAGCACGTCACTTGCCACGAATTGCGGCACGGCGCCGTCCGACCGAAAATACGCCTCCCACCCACCGAGCAGCACGCCGAAGACGAGCATCGCGACGATGGCGGCGACGCCGAACTTCACCGCAGGCACGGGCCTGACGTAGGGGGGCCGCTCGTAAATCTCGGCGTTCCGATGCGGCATGTCGGTGGGTGGCGACATGTCGACGAGCGGCGGTGCGCTCACGGCAGCGAACTCAGAACTGGAAGTAGATGAAGGCACTGCTTCCTCCCTGTGTGATGGCGACGAGGAAGAGCATCATGCCCCACGCCATGCCGATGGCGGGTGCGGGGACGCGTGCGGCCGTGTCATGCAGTGTGCGTTCGCGCATGAACCAATGCGTGACCACCAATGCACTGATCGTGGCGATTGCGCTGATCAGCGCGTAGCTGTCGAGGAGCGGGGCACCGCTGCGGTCGATGAAGAGCATGCTGCGCAGGAGTCGCGAAGCTCCGGTGAAGTCGCGGGCGCGAAAGAAGACCCAGGTGATGTTGACGAGCGCATACGTGAAGAGCGCCAGTCCGATCCTCGCCCCGGTCGTGCGCCAGATGGCCTGCTCGCCGAACTGCGCCTTCAGCACACGCTCGATCGACAGGTACAGTCCGTGGAGTCCGCCCCAGACCACGAACGTCCACGACGCACCATGCCAGATGCCACCCAGCAGCATGGTGAGCATGAGGTTCACGTAGGTGCGTGATGGTCCACGCCGGTTGCCGCCGAGCGGGATGTAGAGGTAGTCGCGCAGCCAGGTGGACAGCGAGATGTGCCAGCGCTGCCAGAAGTCGGAAAACCCGATCGCCGCATACGGAAAGCGGAAGTTGTCCAGAATCGAGAAGCCCAGGGCGAGCGATGCGCCGATGGCCGTGGTGGTGTAGCCGGCGAAGTCGCAGAAGATCTGGCCCGAGAAGGCGAGTACGCCGACCCACGCGTCGAGCGGGGCGATGACCGTCGCTGCCTTGAAGACCGCGTCGGAGACTGGCGCGAACACGCCATCAGCCATCACGACTTTCTCGAACAGGCCGATCGTCATCAGCAGCAGGCCCCAGCCGAACATGCGTCCGGTGGCTTGGCGCGGCGTGGCGAACTGGGGCACGAGATCGGTAGGACGAACGATCGGTCCGGCGACGAGATGCGGGAAGAAGCCGACGAACAGCGCGAAGTCGAGCAGCTTCGGCGTGGGCTTCGAGCGTCGCAGGTAGACGTCGAGCGTGTACGACAGCGTCTCGAAGGTGTAGAACGAGATGCCAACGGGCAGGATGATGCTGGGCGCGAGCGGCTTGTAGTCGATGCCGAACGTGGAGACGAGCGCGGTGAAGTTCTCGAGCAGGAACCCGCCGTACTTGAAGTAGCTGAGCATGCCGAGGTTGAGCACCAGCGACACGAGCAGCATTGCCTTGCGGCGGCGCGGGTCCTCGGTGGTCGCGAGCTTCGCGGCCATGAGCCAGTCGACGACGGTCGACAGCCAGAGCAGCAGCACGAACGGCGGGTTCCAGGCGGCATAGAACACGTAGCCGGCGAGGAGCAGGTGCACTTTTTTCGCGGTCCAGGGCAGGGGTGCGTAATGCACCGCCAGCACCCACGCGAAGAACGCGACGAAGGTGAGGGAATTGAACAGCATGTGCGCTCCGGGTGGGGGAACGCAGCGAAGATATGTCAGGTGCAGTGCGCGCCTGAACCAGCAAGCTTCGCCGAGTCGCGTCGCCAGGCGTCGGCGACTCCTGAATGACGCTGAGCTTCCGGTGATGCTCTCACGCTGCTGGCACGTCTGCACTGTACTGCAACGGGTTTGACGCAGAACGTGCTACCGGCCCAACGCCGTAGTGGCATGGTCGCAGCACTGCCAGCACGTGAACGGGGAGTGGACT
>JACMPK010000223.1 GCA_014377535.1 Gemmatimonadaceae bacterium | reverse complement strand
GGAGACGCCGTGGCGCTACTCGCTCATGAATTGGGGACACGACCCGCTGCGGCGACGCTGATCGTGCGCATGCACTGCAAAGGAGAAAGCGTCGACGCGCGGTTGGCGCTGTACCGCGAGTCGCAAGGCGATGCAATCTGCAAGCTGACTCTGCGACCGCTGACCAACATCGCGTTCGCGCACACTCGTCAGTTTGCGCTTGGATTTGTGTGGACCATTCGTTGAAGAGTCATGCCGACGAGCTCCGTTGTCGCGGACGGAATGAAACTGTGAGTCTCGTTCGTGTCTTCATGATTTGCGCTGATGGAGGTCGCGGGCGACCCTCAGCGTGAGGTGCTGTCATCAGCGCCGCTCTGCTCATTCTCTGGTTACACGACATGCTCGACACGTTGCGCTCGCCGTTGTTCGTCAAGCTGATCGCCGCGATGTTCGCCGCTGGATCGGCCATGCTGCTTGTCATGGGGCTGCGATCCTTTCTGCGCCTCGGACGTCCTGCAAGCGACCGGCGGACGTTCAGCGATCTGCCTGACCTGATTCAGGGTCCGCAGGTTGCGCCCGATCACTCGAGTTCGCACGATCGTCACTCGCACGGTCCGGCGTGATGGTCAGCGTCACGATTGCGTGGCGATCGATGAATAGTGGCGCTCATCCGCGTCGCGCGATGAGCGTCTGCGGTCGTGTCCTCGCAGCCGTCTCTTCAATGAGCGCGACTTCGTCGTCGGTTTAGCGGCGCGGCGCGATGCTGTGCACGGCAAGGATCGCGACCCGCGCGTCTGCTTTCCGCAACGCCACGGCGACGAAGGCGAGGAACCCTGCGCCGGCGCCGGTGATCAGAGCCGCCTGCCCGGGTTAGATCGTCGGATCCGCATCGATGTCGTGGCACACCGCCGTTCGCCCTGCAGCCGAGGTGGCGATCAGGCGCGTCGACCCTCCCACATCGGCGAGGTGCACGGTAACGACCATCGGCGCGAGGCCGCGGTCGTAGCCCTGGTGGACGCGGTCGTCGCCATCAGCGAGACCATCCGCACATACCGTCTGTCACGCGTTCCCTCTGCCGGAGCCGGTCGAGCGTTCCTCGGTGCGCACGGCGGTGCGCTCCCGCGGGCAGGCGGGTGGGAGGCGGAAGCCAGGCACCCGCGCGAGGAGTTGCGTGAGAATTCTGTTTCCGCTGTGGTGGGTTGCATGTCAATCGCCACCACAACAATACGCCAGACGCGCGCTCAAGGCGCTGGCTTTGCTCCCGTCTGCGTCCATTTCAAGAGATCACGAAAGGCCGTCACCTTGTCGTCGAATGGATACCCGCAGTGAGCGTCCGAAATCAACGTCCGCTGCACAAGAAATTGCGTGCTCCCCGCGGTCGTGGCGGCGGCCAGGTACGACGTCTGATTAAAGGCAGGAACGTTTGCATCGAATGAACCGGATAGCATCAACATCGGCCGCCGCAGTTTGCCTGACGGCGTGTAATTCTTGACCAATGCGTTCAGCACGCTGGGTGACGCGCTGTACCTGCGGACGCCCATGTTGATCGTCTGCAGCTCTGGCGCCGGCAGCGCTGCGCTCGAATATGTCGTGCCACGATTGTCGAAATACGGAGCCCCGCTGGGGACCAACGAGCCGAGAAAGAACTGGTTCAGCCCAAGCGCGTAGGCTATGCCTTCGACCTGTGCGTCAAAATCGGCGCCGGGTACAGGCGTCTGGTCCAACGACGCAATCGTGGCTACAAACGCAGGATGAAGGCGCATGGCGTCGACCGCAGGGAGGTAGATCTGCGTGTACCAGTCGACGTCCGCCGGGAGACTGGCCGCATTGCCTGGCAGCACGCCGGGATAGAAATACTCGAACAGCGTCCACACGTGCGCGTCATAATCGGCCTGTAGCCGCGTGCCTCCGGCGACGGAGCAGATCGGGAGCGATCCGGCATACTGTGTCGGATAGTCCTCCGCAAGTTTGATGGCGATGAGTCCACCCATCGATTGGCCAGCCACGATCGTCGTGGTCGGCCGCCCGAACTTCGACGTGAACAATCCCGTCAGCTGGTGCGTGCGCTGCGCGCCATCCTTGATGTTCCACCCGCTCTCCGAAAAGCTGGAAAACACGACCGCAACGCCTTCAGGCACCAACGCATTGGCAAAGCGTGCGCCGGTGATGGGAAGCGTATTGGGGGTGTTCGCAGTCGTCGAGCCGTGGGCGTAAACCAGAAGTGTGCCATTCCAGTTCGCGGGTTTCACCATCCTGTAAAGCGCGCCTGGCCCGATCGAGCCTTCGACAACTTCGGTGGTCGCCAGCGCCGAGCTGACATCCAGCCCAAGTTCAGTTGGCGAGGTTGGAGCCACGCGTTGTTCGCCGCATGCGACGAAGAGAAACGCGAACGTGGTGATGAAAGCGGCTCGATGATTCATGGATTATTCGAGTGATTGCAGTGTGACCGCGCATTGGCTGCCAGTCTGTCTGGCATCGCAGAGTGTACAGCTTTTCGCAGATAATATCCACAGTCTTTCGATTCGGTCTCATGCAGCGTAGAAATTCGGTGCACGTGGAGATTTTCACTGCTCAGGTCTGTCGCCTGCGATCGTCGATGGAGAATCGAGCCAAAAGGCCAGCGCTATTGGAATCAAGTCGTTAAAATCTGCGGGCCACAGCCGCCGCCGCGGGCAGGATCGTCGGGTCCGCCTCAATATCGTGGCACACCGCCGTCCGCCCTGCAGCCGATGTGGCGATCAGGCGCGTCGACCCTCCCACATCGGCGAGGTGCACGGTGCCGACCATCGGCGCGAGGCCGCGGTCGTAGCTCAGGTGAATCGTCAGGGATTCGCCAATCGTCTCCGAAAAGTGTGCCTGATCGACGCCGAGGTGTTCGCCGAGCAGGCATGCTGTGCGGCTCAGTGTAGCGTCATGACTCAACGTGCGGCTCGTGCTTGAACGCGCTTCGAGCTGCGTGTCATCTGGCTCTCATTCGTGCGACTGATCGACACATGTGTCGTCTTTACGCGACAGATCTCTGCCTGGGTGATGCCGTGAAGTGCCGGACAACCTGTGATAACTCATTGCTGGACAACGACTTAAGGTCGTACACACCCAATAGCTCAGTCTGGTCCCATCAATGCCTGAGTTCGGCTATGGGTACCTTGGTCGTCATGATTCATAATCTGGAGCGTAATCAACATGCCGTCTGCACTTCGTCGTTCACTTCTGCTCGTCACCGTCGCGGCATCGCCGGCGTTCGCACAAGAGATCACCAACATCAACGTCGTGGTCACCCCGGGCACGCAGACCTCCCTCGGCTGGGGTCCGGCCACCGGCACCCGTGCTCCGATTAATAGCACGAACGCAATCACCAGCACCAATCCGCAGAGCGGAACGGGCTCGATCGAGCTCAACATCTTGGCCGGCACCGCGCGCTCGGGATACGGTTATGGCATTTCGACAGTGGCAGCTGGTACGGCTGATGTGTGCGCCGCAACTGTCACGTGCTCGCGCCTCGGATCACTTGATTCGTTGAACACGCTGAAATTCGACTTCTTCACACCTACGGTCGGCGGGTCGACCCCGGTGTTCCGTCTGTATTTCACGCTGTTGAACCCGAACAATGACTCGGGCATAAATCGCTACGGCTCTTTCCTCTGGACTGGCGCCGGCAATGCACCGCTGCCTGCCGGACAGTGGAATACGGTCGACCTGTTAATGCAGAATGTCGCCCTTCGTCCCGTCTTCCGAACGCCAGCCAACGTGGCTGGTGAAGTTGTTACCACGTGCAACAACACCGATCGGAGCGGCGGCACACAAACCATCGCCGCATGGCTCAAGGCGTGCAATGGCACGGGCTCGACGCTTGACCTCGGATCCGTTCAGGTCCTGGGCTGGGACGTTGGCCAGGGTAACGACGGCAACCCGGACGCGCGCGGTGGATTTGCAGACAACATCAACGTCGGCTTCGGCGACTCGTCCACGACGTGGAACTTTGAAGCGGACATGAATGTCGTTCCTGAGCCGAGCACGTATGCGCTGATGGCGACCGGCCTTGCCGGGCTGGCTGGTGTCGTTCGCCGTCGTCGCCGTGGCGCGAAGTAAATACAGGAGCTGAGTAGCTGGCCGTTCTAATCGAAATGGGCGTGCAGTGGCTACATGCGACTGCGCGCCCATTTCGATTCGTCCATTCTGACATCGGCACATCTCGTGATTATCAAGCCGTCAAGGTGTGCGTCAAGGATCTCGTCGATGCGTGAAGGGCCGTAGTCGTTCAGGCGCTGTGAGCGGCTTGTTCGTGCGACCACGAAGCACTGGCAGGATCACGGGTACCAGCTGCGTGAGAAGCTTGCCGGCATGATTTACATCTGGCTGACATTCATCGACGAGGCGCGAGTGGCGCGGCCACGCGCTCGGGTTTGCAGACTGCACGAGCGTGCGGAACGGGCCGATAGTGTCGAAGCGTGATGCGTCGGCTGCGCTGACGGTACTCGCCTCGTGACCGGGACTCGCGAATCAGCGTACCTCGCGCCCACGCCCACGCAGACCGTCACGCAGTTTGCGCGTCACGATCTCGGCCCCACCTGCGCACGCGCGTTGTCGGACACGAGCAGGATCTCCACCAGCAGGGCAGCGACACTGGATGTCTGGTGACGTCACGCCGCGACGCGAACCACTGGCCCTGCAGCACACGCGATCATTTGCTCATAACCTGTTCGGAGCGTTACACGGTTGTCGTCGCGTGCACCGGATCATGCTGGTGGTGAATCGGTGATGCTCGACATGCAGGGGTGTGGATCGCATCGACCTGCCCCGGCAGCGGCATCGTGACATCCTGCCGGTACAGCGCGACGCGTCAGAAGTCCAGCAGCAGGATGCCGACGGTGATGCGCGCGTTACAGAATCAAAATGCGCGGCAAGCTCGGTTGCGTGATTCTACCTTGTGGACTCGCATTGACGTGTGTGTGCGGTGGGGCATGCCTCGTGCTCCACATCAGCGTGGCCGCCCACGGTAACCAATGCCTGAACTCGGAGCTACGGCACTCATCGTGCAACATATTGCGATTGCAGCCGCGCGTGCTCCCTCGCCGCGCGGGCGGTGCTCGATGCTCGACCACATCCTGCTGGAGACAATTCTGATGGCTCGTACAAACGACGATTCCAAGGCCGGAAAGGGACACAACAAGGAGAAGCAGGGCATGTCGGGCGAGGCGCTCAAGACCGGTCAGCTCGCCGGCGGCGACGAGAAGACGCATCATGCCGGCAAGGCAAAAAAGCTGAACGGATCGACCGGCTCGAAGAGCTCCGGCGGGACAGGCTCGTCGCAGGGCTCGGGTGGTGGCAGCGGAGGCGCTCACGGGTAGCGTGCTGCGCCCAGAAGGACAGAGTTCTTGTACCGTTTCGTCTATGGAGTCCGTTCAAGGGGGTAGAGTCGTTGCCCGCAGTCCTTGACCGGGTCCTTGACCGAATACTTGCCGCTCTACGATTCGGGCGACACGGGCGGCGCGCTCTGGTTCACGATGCCGCTCATGACGGGCGAAACGCTGCGGAGCCGTCTCGAGCAGTCGGGGCGCCTGTCGGTGGCTGACACGATGCACCTGATCGGGGAAGTCGCCGATGCGCTCGACTATGCGCACCGGCACGAGGTGGTGCATCGCGACATCAAGCCGGAGAACATCCTGCTGCACGAAGGGCACGCCATCGTCGCCGACTTCGGCATCGGCAAGGCGCTCGCCGCGGCAAGCGAGCATGGCACCATGCACACGCAGGTGGGCGTGACCGTGGGAACTCCGGCGTACATGAGCCCCGAGCAGGCGGCTGGCGAAACCGTCGACGGTCGCAGCGATCTGTTCGCGCTGGGATGTGTGCTCTTCGAAATGCTCACCGGCGAGGTGGCTTTCAGCGGCCCGACGGTGCAGGCCACGATCGCACGTCGCTTCGTGCACACGCCGCCACCAATGCAGACGCTGCGCCCCGACGTTCCGCTCGCGCTGGCACAGCTCGTCGATCGCTTGCTCGAGAAGGAGGCAGACGACCGAATGCGCACCAGCGCGCAGGTGGTGCAGTCGCTGCGCGCGCCGGTCGTCGAGCGGCGGAGTTCGCGGCGGCGATCGGGTGAAGAAACACCTTTGAAACGTCGCGGGCGCGGCACCAACCCCTGCACGGAGTTCAGGTTCTATCATGCGTCATAAGCACACCTTCCTCGTCGCCAGCATCGTCGCCGTTGCCACCAGCGCGCCGGCCGTCGTGTCGGCCCAGCATCGGGACATCGCCCTCGAAGGCGTGTGGCGCTTCGTCTCTGAAATCGACCGGCATGCCGACGGCTCGGTACTCACGACGGGTCCTGCGGCCGGATACGACGGGCTTCTGATCTTCACGTCCAACGGCTACATGTCGTCAACGCTGACGCCGAAGGGTCGCACGTGGCGACGCGAGACGATGACGCCCGCAAACATTCGCGACACGTTCGAGGCGACCAGTGCGCATGCGGGACGCTACGAGCCCGATCCTGCGACGCACATCGTACGAATGGAGAACCTGGTATCCATCGATCCGGGCGATGAGGGCACGTGGGACGTCATTCGCTACCGCGTGCAGCGCGACACGCTCGAGCTGAGCGGGCCGTGGACGTTCAATGGTGAGAAGGTCACGTTTACCCTGCGGCTGCGGCGCGTGCAGTGAGGTGAGCGGTCTCGAGCCGTCGACATCCGGCGAGTCGACTCGGAGTCCACACGCCCGAGCGAGTACAGAGTCTCCTGGCGTGCCGGTATGGAGGCCATTTCCGGCTCGTCATGGCATCCGCGACTATCCGCATTCGACATCGTGGACGCCAGATGCGGTACCTCGGTGATACACTTGCTGGATCTGCCATCCAACAGTCGCCAGGAGCTCTCGATGCCGCCGTCGAACGTTCGTGCTGTAATCGCTTCGCTGTCGCTTGCCGTGACTGCATCGCTCATCAGCGGATGCGCCGGAGCGTCGCGCAGTCCCGTCGCCGCCGCTCCGGCAGCATCGGGCGCGACGATCGCGCAGGTCTATCTCTGGCGCGCCCGCCCCGGCAAGTTCGCGGAATACTCGCGCTACGTTCGCGAACGCGCCGAGCCGATCGACCGCGAGGCGCAGCGTGCCGGTGCGTTTCTCGATGTCACCACGTTCGCCGTCAACGACACGACGGTGCCATGGACGCACATGCGTGTGTTCCTCCTGCGTGACTCGACGCAGCTGCAGGCCTTGTCCGCGGCCCTCGCGGCAGCGGGCGCACGCCTTGAACCAGACAGTGTGCGTCGGCGACAAATGGGAGAATACTCGGCCTCGTTACGCGATCGCGTCGGGGGCACCGTCACCCAGCTGCTGAGGTAGCGGAGCGAGTGGCCGGCGCGCCGTTCAGACGTCGCCCGGCTCATCCCGCGCCGGCTCGCCCGCATTGGTCCGGAAGCGCACCAACCTCGCCTGCGGCTTCGGGTCAGTTGCACCAGAATCAGCATAAGGCAGACTGACGGTGCTGATCGAGGGTGAAGTGTCGCGTACGTGCCTTTCGACCCCAGCCCCGATCACAATGCTCCGCACGAGAGCATGCTGGATGATGCGCCTTCCATTCCAAGGCGTGACCGCCAAACGATCAGCAAGGCGGTGGCGCACAGAATCGTCGGATCCGAGGATCCCGACCAGGAACTCGAGCGGGTTCACCGTTTCGGTACCCGCCGTTGGGTCGT
>JACMPK010000222.1 GCA_014377535.1 Gemmatimonadaceae bacterium | reverse complement strand
AGGTGTAGCGCACGCCGATGTTCGACGTGATGCGGAAGCCGGTCCGCAGCGCTTGCCGCTGCAACAGGACTTCCTTCTCCGTGTTGCCGGCGCGTGGCAGGTAGATCTGGTCGTTGATGCGCGCCGCAGACCCGCCGATGTTGAGCGAGAAGCCACGGCCGATGCGCAGGTCGACGTTGCCGCTCAATGTCAGCGCGTGACGGCGGAAGTCATGCATGTAATTCAGCCAGTCGAGCGACACGTTGCTGGAGCCCCATTGCTGTCGCGCAATGTACGACGCCGTGGCCTGCTGGCTTACGCGCGTCTCGGTGTCCCGTCCGTACACGGTGGTCCGTTGGTAGTTGTAGTGATTCGGACCCACGCTGTACAAGAACGTGAGCTGACGACGCGTCTGTTCAGTCCAGGGAAAGACGTTGTATTCGATCGCTGGCTGCAGCCTGAGCGCCACGTCCTGATTCAGGAAATCCGAGTAGCCGGCACCTGCCTTGAGACCCGCCGACCAGTGCGTCGACAGCGACCGCACGATGAGCGTGTTGGCGTTGTACGTGCGTTGCTCGTTCGTGATGACCGCCTGAGTGGCGGGGATAGTGAAGCGTTGGCTGTTCAGGTTACCGCCGACCGAGACGTTGATCTTCCAGTCTGCGGTCGCGCGGTTGGCCGAGAACGACAGCGACCCGTTGGTGCTGCGCTGCAACTCCTCGGCACGCACGAAGGCATTCACGTTCGACGTGTAGGTCCAGAGGTTCCAGCGATCCTTCAACAGCGCGGCCGTGAGCTGTCGATCGCGACCCGTCGGGGTGGCGAACGAAATCTGGATCTGGCGCGCGAGCGGAGACCGCGCCACGAAGCGCGTCAGGCCCAGCTTGAAGGTGCGCGAGAGCTCGCGCCGGATGCGATCGTCCGGGTCGTTGGGCAGCGTGTTCAGCACAAGCGTATCAATCATCCCTTCGAACTTGCGATGCCCGATGAAGGCAATCGTCTGCTCGAGTCCACCACCACCGTTGGTCAGGCTCGTGACGAGAATCTGCACATCGGAGTCGAATCGGTCCCGCATGAAGTTGACAAACGGAATGTCCGTGATGAAGAAGTCACGATCACAGCCACGACTTCGGCCCTGACAGTCGAGAAACACCCGGATGGATTGCGATTCAAGGGTGCCGGTGTCCCGCGCCGCCGCGACAAGCGTGGCAGGCGGGGCCTGCGCCAGCAGGGGCGCGGCGCACAAAAAGAGAACGCATGCGAGGCGCACAAGCATCTTCAACGAAGTCATGAAAAAAGGGGGGTACGAAGCGCGCCTGCTGCGCAGCGCTCCGGAATGCCAGAATCAGATGAACCGCAATGAACCCAGTGAACGCGACCGCGGTCGCCAGCGTTGCAGGTGAACCTGCATTAACCGGGTCGTTACACTCGGGAAGTATTTCTGGCTAATCTGCTCAGGGCAGTGCGGGCACCGGTCCGACAAGCCGCTGCACGAGTTGGTTCCAGAATGCGACCGACGTGTGGAACGCCTCGACGCCGATGCGTTCGTCGCGACCATGCGCGCGCGATGGTTCGTTCTGCTCCGCTGCCAGACCTGCCACACCATACGTAGGCACGCCAGCGTTCCGCGTGAACAGGCCATCCGTTGCGCCGGTCGACATTTCCGGCACCACTGCTGCGCCGTTGAAAAACGTCTTCGACAGTGCATTCATCGCCGCCAGGATGTCGGCGCGCAGCGGCGAGGCAGGGCTGGGCACCACTTCACGCGTGCGGCTCACGGTGACCTTCGGCCCAACCACGCGCTGCAGCACGGCCATCACCGAATCAACAGGATCGTCGGGCAGCATGCGGCAGTTCACGAGGGCCGTGGCCTTCTGTGGCAACGCATTGTCGGCATGTCCACCGGCCAAGCGGGTCGCTACGCATGTCGTCCGCATGACGGAGTTGAAGTACGCGTTGACCGCTGCCAGGCCAGCGACGGTGGCGGAGTCGAGCTGGCCGGTGGCAACGGCGCGCATCAGTGCTGTGACGCGTGGTTCCTGCGAGCCCGCCGACTCGCGGAAGAAGGCCGTGGAGACCTCGTTCATGCGCACAGGAAAGGTGAACGCACCAAGGCGCGACAGGCCGGCCGATAACTCGTAGATCGCATTGTCCGCACGTGGCACGGAGCTGTGCCCACCGGGATTCCGCGATTCGAGGATGAAGTCCGCATACACCTTTTCGCTGGCCTGCATCGAAACGCCGAGCGCTTTGCCATCCTGCAGCGACACCGCACCGGCGTCGGTGTTCAGCGCGTACTCCGCATTCCGAAGTTCGGGCCTGTGCTTCAGCAGCCAGCGGATCGAGAGGCCATCGGTCTCCTCGTCAGCCGTCAGCACGGCGATCAGGTTTCGCTCCGGCACCCAACCGGCGCGTTTCCAGCGCACGAACGTGGCGACGATGGCTGCGAGGCCCGCCTTGTTGTCCTCCACGCCGCGGCCGTAGTACCAGCCGTCGGCCTCGCCGAAGGTGAAGGGTGCGCGCGACCAGTCGCTCGCGAGTGCCGGCACCACATCCATGTGGGCCATCAGCAGCACGGGTTTCTGCGCGGCATTGCGGCCGCGATACCGCACGACCAGCGACGTCAGCGTCGGCGACGGACCAACGAGCTGCACGTCGGCAGCCGCGAAGCCGGCGGCACGCAGCCGCCGCGCGACCGCCAGCCCGATGCGCTGCACACCCGCGGTGTTCGACGACGAGTTGATGCTCACGAATTCGCCAAGAATTGCACGTTCCTCGGCTCGCTGTGCGGCAGTCGTCGGCGTGGTACTTTGCGCCGTGAGCGACGTGGCCGTCGCGAACATGAGCAAGAGTGTTTGCGCCGATGCGCGCGGCCTCATCACGTCGGGCGCCTGACAGCGGCACGCTTCGTTCCGACCTTCGCAGCACGTGTGACGTCAGCGCTGCCGGCAGGTTCCCTTGGTCTGGCACGAGTGGTCGGCACGGTCTTCGCCGTCGCAGATTTCCGCATGCTTCGTTTTGCCTCCGTCGTCACGGTCGTTGCTGTCGCGGACTTTCGCATGCTCCGTTTCGCCTCTGTTGGCACGGTCGTAGCGTGATGTTGCGGCGCGTCGTCATTGGTGAAGCTTGCCGATCCCGCTGTTTCCTCGGTGCTCGCGTCGGCCGCACGGCGCGGTTCGACACGACCGTCGCCGTCGACGAACGACGTCGCTGCCGACGTCCGTGCATCGACGAATTCCGGCGGCGTTGATTCGGCGACCCGCTCCCACAGGCGCACGCCGCCATGTATTGCATTCTCGTTCGCGCCGCGTGTGGCCGCATCGGGCAGTGTCACGAGCTTGCGGGCATTTCCTCCGCCCAGCACGATGCCGTCACAGAGCAGCGCTGCGCGGAGCAGGTCGCAGACGCGATGCACATGCTTCTCCCAACGCTCGTCGCCGAGCCGCAGCAGGCCCGCCTCGCCGAGGTAGTCCTCGTAGCTTCGGCCCTTGCGATAAGGCAGGTGCGCAATCTCCAGCGGTTCCACGCGCCAGTGATCCACGATCGCCGTGCCGAGTCCGGTGCCAAGTCCCAGAAACAGCATGCGGCCGCCGGCATAGCTGCCCAGTGCCTGCATCGCTGCATCGTTGATGCACTTCACGGGCTTGCCGAATGCCTTCTGGAAGTCGAAGGTCGTCCAGCCACCACCGATATTGATCGGCTCGCGAAATGGACGGTTGTCCTTCACCGGCCCCGGATACCCGAGCGAGATGGCCTCGTAATCCCAGTCCCTCGTGAGCTCGAGGACACCGCGCGCCATGTCGGCCGCCGTCATCGTGGGGCCCGACGGGATGCGCTGGGTGGCACGATCCCACGAGCCGGCAATCTTGATGTGGGTACCGCCGACATCGATGACGAGGACTCTCACGACGGTGCACTCCATGCGACGGCGACGCCGCGACACGATGGCAGGAGCTCACCTGGTGCGGCCCGCGAGAATTAGGGGTCTGCGGAGTCTGGTGGATGGGCCGCAGTGCGTCAACTTTGGTGGCAGATGCGCATCCTTCTCCAACGCGTGGCACACGCGACCGTTCGCGTGGGTGACCGCGTCACCGGCACCATCGATCGCGGGTACCTGCTGCTGGTTGGCATCACCCATGACGACGACGAGGCGCGCCTGGCCTGGATGGTCGACAAGGTCATCGGGCTGCGTCTCTTTCCGGACGCAGACGACAAGATGAATCTCGCGCTCGCCGATGTCGGTGGTGCGCTGCTGGTCGTGAGTCAGTTCACGCTGTACGGCGATGCAAGCAAGGGCCGTCGCCCAAGTTTCATCGACGCAGCGCGGCCTGACGTCGCGATTCCGCTGTACGAGCGCTTCCTCACGATGCTGCGCGAGCGCGGCGTCGTGGTGCAGAGTGGCGAGTTCGGTGCGATGATGCAGGTGGAGCTGATCAACGATGGCCCTGTGACCCTCTGGCTGGAACGATGACCTGATGCGCGTGATCCTTGCCTCGCAATCGCCGCGGCGACGCGAATTGCTGTCGCTCGTCGGTATCGAGCATGAAGTGCAGCCTGCCGACATCGACGAGACGCCCTGGCCCGACGAGGCGCCGATTCCGCACACGGAGCGCCTCGCGACGGCCAAGGCGATGGTGATTGCGGAACGTGTGCCTGATGCACTCGTCATCGCAGCCGACACGATCGTCGTGATCGATGGCGACATCCTTGGCAAACCCACCGACATTCCCGATGCGCGGGCGATGCTGCGCCGCTTGAGCGGGCGCACGCACGAGGTCTGCACGGCGATGGCGGTGGCCGTCGGTGGTCGTGTGGAGTCACAGGTGGTGTGCGTGCCGGTGCGCTTTCGCGAACTGGACGACGACACGATCACGCGCTACGTCAACACGGGCGAGCCGATGGACAAGGCGGGTGCATACGGCATTCAGGGCTACGGTGCGACCATCGTGGAACACATCGAGGGCGACTTCTTCGCCGTGATGGGACTCTCGCTGGTCACGGTCGTGCAGCTCGCCGAGCGCATGGGGTTGCGCTACCAGTTCGGGCCACTGCTTCGTGCATAGCGCGCTGAAGCCGGTGAAGCCCGGCACGGCGCCATCGCTGACGGACGCGGAGGCGTCGCCACCGACGTGGGTGCCCGGTGACGACGAGCTCTCCGCCGCCACGCGTGCACTGCTGGCGCACGCATCCACGCTGCAGGGCATGCTGTTCGCCGAGCGACGGCGTGCGTTGGTGTTCGTGCTGCAGGGGCGTGATGCGTCGGGAAAGGATGGCCTGCTGCGCAAGGTGTTCAGTGCGCTGCATCCGCAGGGTGTGAAGGCCAGCACTTTCGGGGTACCCACACCCGAGGAAGGTGCGCACGATTTTCTCTGGCGCGCGCATCGCGAGCTGCCGGCGTTCGGGCAGGTCGGCGTGTGGAACCGCTCGCATTACGAGGACATCCTGGTGCCACGTGTGCATCGCACCATGCCGGCCAGAGTCTGGAAGTCGCGTTACGAACGCATCAATGCGTTCGAGGTCGAGGCGACTGCGTCAGGCGTGCACATCGTCAAGCTCCTCATTCACATCAGCCGCACCGAGCAGCTGCAACGCTTTCAGCATCGCGCGGCAGACACATCGAGCCAGTGGAAGCTGCAGCCCGGCGACCTGCGTGATCGCGCGCAGTGGCCGCGCTTCACGAGGGCGTACCGCGACATCATCGCGCAGTGCAACAACCGTGATGCGCCATGGTACGTGATTCCGGCGGACCGCAAGCCGGTGCGCGACTACCTCGTTGCCTCACTGCTGGTGCGACATCTCGAGGCGCTCGATCCGGCGCCGCCGTCCGCCGATCCGGACTTGCTCGCAGCGGTCGCAGCGCTGCGCTGAGCGACGCGACGGCACAGCAGGTCGTGCGGTGGGTGGTGTGCCGTGTGTTGCATGACGCAGGACGCTCAGCCGCTCAGCGACGCGGCCGCGCCGGTGCTGCGATCGCCGTACTGCGCGGCATACGACGTCTTCCAGTGCTGCACTTTTGCGAGCACGTCGTTGACCGTGATCCGCGGCAGCCGGTTCAGCCGGTTGTCCATGCTGATCTCATACGCCTCGCCCGGCTCGCCATAGGCGTCGATCATGAGGTCGTGAAACTTGCGGTACGGGCCGACGCGCTTCGGGTTCGAGTAGCCCATCAGGCTGACGACCGGGCGGTCCAGTGCCACCGCGACGTGCAGCGGGCCGGTGTCGGGGCTCAGCACCAGCGCCGCACCGTCGATGAGCTGCACGAGGCCGCGCAGGCCGCTGCCAAGCGCACTCACCACCGGGACGTGTGCCTGCTGCATGATCACACGTTCCGCGGCGAGCTCGCGATCACTGCGTCCGCCCACCAGCACCGGCTGCAGGCCGAAGTCGGCGTGGAGTGAATCGCAGACTGCCGCCCAGCGCTCCGGCGGCCAATCCTTCTGCGCCTTGCTCGTCGCGACCACGATCGGCGCGATGGGACGGTCAAAGAGGCGCAACCGCTCGCGCTGCTGCCCCAGCTCATGCGGCCACGGCCCGAGGTTCCAGACCGGGGGGCCATGCGGCACGCCCAGGGCATCGAGGAACTCCAGGTACTGGTCCTGCACATGCTGCATCGGGCGCGCCGGCACCTGCGCATTCGTGAATACCCAGTTCAGGTCACGCGCTCGGGCCATGTCGAAGCCCAGCTTCACCGGCGCATGCACCATGCGCGTGATCATGCCCGCCTTCAGGTACACCTGCAGCGCCAGCGCGAGATCGAAGCGGCGCGTCGCAAGCTCGCGGCGAAGATCGTTGAAGCCGCGCCAGCCGTTGCTGCGCTCGAACAGCAGGATCTCGCCGATGTCCGGATGGCCGCGCACCAGCGTGGCAGGACCTGGCTGCAGAATCCACGTCACGCGTGATTCGGGACGGTGGCGCCTGAGCGCCGTCAGCACCGGCAGCACGTGCACGGCGTCGCCCACGGCGCTCATCATCACGATGCACACGCGATCCAGCGATGCGCGCACCGATGCCCTCGAGACGTCGGTCGTCGTCACTCAGCCCCCAAGTCGTTTGATCAGTGTCGCCACCCCCGGATCGCCATGCTTCGCAAACAGCTTGCGCGCCGACCGCAACAGCCGTCGGACGTTCATCCACTCCGCGTTCTTCTCCGCGAAGCGCAGCGTATCCACATCCAGCACATACGCCGCCAGCTCGTCGTTCCCGGCGGGCGCAATGAGCACGTTTTTCAGGTTCAGGTCCGGATGGTACGCCCACGTGCGCGCGAGTCGGCGGAGCAGTATCACGGCCGCATCGATGCTCTGTTCCTGATTGAACGCGGTGGCGTGCCGCGACAGCACTCGTGCCAGGTCGGCGCTGCCCACGACCTCGCGCGTCACGACATCGGCACGCCAGAGCTGGCCCGCCATCGTCGGGTAGAGCGCATAGCCAAGAATGCGTGGCGTCGAAATACCGACATGACGCAGCGTCCAGCTGATGCGCAGTTCAGTAGCGGCACGTGGCGTGACGAACAGGTCCTTCGTGATGCTGGCGAACATGCCGCCATGCGCGCTGTGGCGCACCACGACGCCCACGTCCGAATCGGGCAGCGCGACCGCGTACGCGGGCTTGCGGCCCCGCATGGTCCGAACGCCCGGCTGGCGCGAGGCCCACTGGTGCAGCGTGGGCTTCTCGCGCAGCATCTCCTCGAAAAATTCCATCGTGCTGCCATGCGCGACCACCGTGGCGTCGCGAATGCTCCGTTGCGTGTAGCCGGACGGAATCATGCCATCGGGAATCAGGCCACCGCGTGTCGAGATCGGCGAGCCGGCGAATGGCGAGACCGCGTCGTGCACGGTCATCTACCGCGTCCTGACGCGGCCGATCGCCGTCAGCACGGCGCGCGACTTGTTCTCGGTCTCCAGCCACTCGTGCGCCGACACCGAGTCGTACACGATGCCGGCGCCGACCTGCACGCTCGCCTCGCCGTCGGCAATCACGCAGGTGCGGATCGTGATCGCGAGATCCATGCGGCGATCCCCAGCTGCCAGGTAGCCGACCGCACCCGCGTACGGGCCGCGCCGCTCCGGCTCCAGCTCGTCGATGATCTGCATCGCACGCACTTTCGGCGCACCGGTCATGGTGCCGGCGGGAAAGGTCGCGCGCACCACGTCCAGCGCCGACGCATCGGCACCGACATCGCCCGTCACCTCGCTCACCAGGTGCAGCACATGCGAGTAGCGCTCGACGATCATGAACTCCGTCACCCGCACGCTGCCGAACTTCGCGAGGCGTCCCACGTCGTTGCGGCCGAGGTCCACCAGCATCACATGCTCGGCGCGTTCCTTCTCGTCGTGCTGCAGCTCTTCGGTGAGTCGCGCGTCATCGGCGGGCGTCGTGCCGCGACGACGCGTGCCCGCGATCGGGCGCACGGTGACCGTGCCACCCGCCAGTCGCACCAGCACTTCCGGCGAGCTGCCCACCAGCTCCATGCCGTCCAGCACCAGGTGATACATGTACGGCGACGGGTTCAGCGCGCGCAGGGCGCGATACAGCGTCAGTCCGTCGAAGTCGTGCGGCACCGTGATGCGTCGCGCGATCAGGCACTGGAAGCAGTCGCCCGCCACGATGTACTCCTTGATCCGCTCCACGGCCGCGCTGAACTCCTCGCGCGTGAAATTGGAGTGGCCGTCAGCAATCGGCGCATTCTCGTCCAGCGTGAGCGGGGCGAGCATTGCAGGCGATTGCAGCCGGCTGATCGTCGTGCGCACGTCCGCCACCGCGGCTTCGTACGCGGCACGGAGGGCGTCATCAGCGATGCTGTCGATCGGCACCGCCGTCACCACGCGCGCCTGCGACTTCAGGTTGTCCATCACGACCAGCGTGCGCGTGGACACGAACAGCGCATCCGGCACGCTCGACGCCCGTGGCGGCGCGTGGGGCAGGTGCTCGATGTGGCGCACCACGTCGTAGCTGAAGAAGCCGACCGCACCGGCCCAGAACTCCCCAAGCTCCGGCACGATCACGGGCTCGTACTGCGACACCTCGGCACGCAACGATTCAAATGGATCAGCCACAGGTTCCGCGCCGTGCCAGCCGGCATCAGGTGTCCAGCGATCGACCGTCCCGTCGCGCAGGCGCCATGCGGCGCGCGGCTCGGTGCCCATGAACGTGTAGCGGCCCCAGGTCTCGCTCCCCGCCGGCGCCGACTCCAGCAGGAACGCGAACGGGCCGCGACGCAGCTTCGCGAAGGCGGACACCGGCGTGTCCAGGTCCAGCAGGCAGTCGTGCCACACCGGCACCAGGCGGCCGGGCGCGGCCATGCTGCAGAAGGTCTCGTACGACGTGACCAGTGACACTCGACGGGGGCAGAAGAAGGTGGGTGCCATGCGCTAGCAGCACTGGAGAGATTGCAGTCATGCGATGCGTCACGAATTGCGCGACCGGCATCATGCTGACGCTGGTCATGCTGCACCCCGACACCGTACTCGGCCAAGCGGCAGAATGGAATGATGCACGCGCGCTCGATCTGGCGCAGCGCGCAACCATTCGCCGGTCCGCACAGCTCGCCGACACCACGCTGCGCGATTACAGCGCACGTGCACGCGGCTACGTGACGTTTTTGGCGCAAGCAGGCGAGGGGCTCACCGAGCCGCCGAAGGTCGTGAAGGCGGATCAGCTCGCACTCGAGATCTTCTGGCGTTCGCCGGACCAGGGCAAGCAGCGTATTCTGGGCCGCCGCGACACGCTGCTGCTGCCGACCGACATCAACTACCATCGCGATCACCTCGGCATCATCCAGAACAACTTCGCGGAGATCATTCGGCTTGGTGATGGCGACGAGGTGATGGACGTGCCGCACCCGCTCTCGCCACGCGGCATGGGCGAGTATGACTACCGCATTGCCGATTCACTGGTGATCCGTCTCGCGGATCGCACCATCGAGGTGTTCCAGCTCAGCATCCGGCCGAAGAACGATCGGCTGCCGCGTGTCGTGGGTGCGGTGTTCGTGGAGCGCGCCACGGCGCAGGTGGTGCGCATGGCGTTCTCGTTCACGCGTGTCGCGCTCAGGGACACGTCGCTGGAAGACGTGGCCGTGATCCTTGAAAATGGGCTGATCGAGGATCGTTACTGGCTGCCGCGCCGGCAGGAGATCGAGATCCGTCGTACTGGCACCTGGCTCGATTTCCCGTTTCGCGGCATCATTCGCGGACGCTGGGAGATTCGCGAGTACGATGTGAACACCGGGCTGCCGCCGAGCCTCTTCACGGGTCCCGAGATCGTGCAGGCGCCGCCCGATCGGCAGGCGGCTTTCGCATTTGAGGGCGCGCTGTTGGATAGCCTGCCGTCCGACGTGCGCACCGTCACCGGAAACGACGTGCGCGCCGTGCAGGACGCGGCGCGCGAGCTGGTGCGTGCGCAGGCGCTGCAGCGTGCGCGAGGGACTTCGCTGCAGGCGCGCGGAATCTCCGATTTCGTGCGCGTCACTCGCGTGGAAGGGCTCGCGCTTGGCAGCGGCGTCGCGCAGCGTCTGGGGGGCGGGCTCCGCGTCGCTGGAACGGCCCGCTATGCATTCGCCGACCAGCGTGTGCGCGGCAGTGCGACGATCGCCTGGGAGCGCGCATCGGGTGCAGGCCTGTCGCTGCGCGCGGAGCGGCAGCTGGGCGAGATCGGTACGGTGGCCGAAGGCTCGATGGTGCGCAACTCGTTCGCCGCGCAGGAGTTCGGCTCCGACTGGACCAGCCCCTTCCAGCGGCGGCAGGTTGTGCTGCGCGCCGACCTGCCGCCGCTGCTGGATCGACGGTGGCGAGTGGCCGTCGAGACGGCGATCGAGCGACACTCGCGCGTGAATGTGAATGCCTCGCCATCGCGCGGCAGCTACGAGGACACGCCTGCCGTCACGAGCGATGGCTTCGCGCGCGCCTCGCTGCTCGTGCGTCGTCCGACGGCGCTCGCATTCGGCGGCACCGAAGTTTCGACCGCCGCGTCGTTCCACGCGATCCGCATGCGATCGAGCCAGCGCGAACTCGGTCGCGCGACCTTGGACCTGGATGTGCAGCGCCCCTTCGGCCGCAACCGGCTGGTGTTGCGCACGATTGCGTCCGGTGTCGTCGGCGCAGAGGTCCCGCTGCAGTACGAGACGTGGCTCGGCGGCCCCGTCACGCTACCCGGCATGAACTTTCATGCCGTGCGCGGTCGTGCGGGGCTCTCGCAGCGCGTCGAATGGCAGTCACCGGTGCCGGCACCGACGATTCCGCTCGGCCGATACGGCCGCGTGCCGGGCCAGTTCCTGCTGGCGCCGTTCGCCCTGCTCGCGATCACCGACGGGCGCACGTCCACCGCCATCGCGACACCACGCGGCGTGTATCCCGCCGTGGGCCTCGGCGCCATCGGCCTGTTCAACCTGCTGCGCGTGGATGTCGCACGCGGCCTGCGCGATGGTCGCTGGATGTTTTCCATTGATGTCACGCGCGATTTCTGGAGAGTGCTGTGAGTAGTGACACGATCATCCCGGTGCGCGTGAGCATCGTGGACCTGCTCGTCGCGCGGTTCGGCGCGACGGGGCTCGAAGTGTTGCTGCTGCGTCGCGCGGCGGGCATGCGCTGCACCGGTGCGTGGGAGGTCGTGCATGGCAACATCGAGACGGGTGAGCGGCCCGAAGCGGCGGCCCTGCGCGAGCTCCGCGAAGAAACGGGCCTCGAATGCGCGTGCCTCTACAACATCACGCTCGGGGGATTCTACCGGCACACGCAGGGCGTGCTGAGCTTGACGGTGGTGTTCTGCGCGCTGGTCGCCGCGGATGCGGAGCCGGTGATCGGCGCGGAACATGACGCGTGGCGCTGGCTGCCCATCGCCGACGCGATGCAGGAGTGTGCGTGGCCCCGCGAACGCGAGGCGATGCAGCACACCGCGCATTTGCTGCGGAACGGGTGCGATGCGGGTGCGGTGGAGGATGTGTTGCGCGTCTGAGTCGCTCGGATCATGGAGTCGGACCTTGGGGGCAGAGATCGTGATCCTCGATCATGGGGTCAGAGATCTTGATCCTCGATCGTGGGGCCGGAGACCTTTGATCCGCCCCGCCCAGGCGACCGAGACTCAACGCGTCGTCAGCGGTAGCCGCTGTCTGCCATTCGCTCGAACCGGATCCGTCGTGAGCGGGGAAGACCGAGGTCGAACCCGGAAACGCGTCCCCCCGGATCACGACGGAACGTCAACACCCATGATCGTGACGGTGCGCGGAAGCCGTCGCGAAACGTGGCGCGCAGCGTGTCACGCAACACGCCCCCTCGCTCGACGATCAGCGTCTTGGTTCCGACCAGGATCTGCATTTCCGCGTCGGTCTCGTCGCTTCGGTAGCGCCCAGCGTACGCCGGCAGCTCCTTCGCCGTCGACAGCGTCGTATCGAGCCTCACGTACGCAACCGCGTCACCGTTCCTGTGACGAACATGAAAGGCATCGACGCGACCGGTGCTGTCGCGGGAGCTGTTCAGCGTTCGGGTGCCATCGATGCTGCGGTACGTGCCGTCGCCAACGTCGGCGTACCCGGTCCATGCATTCAACGTCACACCACGCTCAAACGCGCGGACCGTCACCAGCTGATCGTTTCGCTGATTGCGGAACAGCCCCGCCAGGCTGTTGCTGCCGCCGTTCGCACCTGCGGTGCCGAGGTCCGGCGCTTGATCTGCTGTGGGCGCAGGCAGCCGGGCAAGGCGGGCCAGGAGCGCCGGCCCGAGATCCTCGGTGTTGATCGCATTGCCGTTGCACAGAATGCCAAGCGCCAGGCCGCGCGCTGGCAACCTGCCCGCCCATGCGACGTATCCTCCCGTCCAGCCTGCGTGACTTACAAGGCGTTCCCCGCCAAGTGTGCTGATCTCGAGCCCCATCGCGTACTGCGTGCTGCGCCCTGAGCGAAGGACACTGACCCGCTCCATCGCCTCCCGGAATCCCGCACCGCCAACATGTTCGGTGTCGAGATTCCTCAACCAGGCCATGAGGTCCGGCACCGTGGTCATCAAGCCACCGGGACCGACCACCGTTTCGACCGGGGTGTTCTCGGTGAATCGGCCTGCATCGTCCGGCGAGTACGCACGCGCGCGGCCCGGGACGATCTCACCAGCCGTATCGCGCCAGCTGGTGGAGCGCATGCCCAGCGGGCCGAAGATTGCCCGTGTCGTGAACGCCCTGAACGACTCGCCCGTCACCCGCTCCACCACGATCGCGGCGAGGACGTAATTGGAGTTGCTGTACAAAAACTCCGCCCCCGGTTCAAAATTCAGGGAGCGCTGGCGACGGAGGAGTGTCAGCACGTCGGCGTTCCGGTATGCGGCGTTGTCGCTGTTCCACCGATGCATCTCCGACAGGTTGCGCCAGTCGCGCAGCCCGCTCTGGTGTGTCAGCAGCATTCGGACGGTGATCGGCCCGAGTTCGGGAAACTCGGGTATCCAGCGGCGAAGCGGGTCGTCGAGCGAGAGTCTCCCGCCCCTCGCCAGCAGAATGATCGCAGCGGCCGTCAGCTGTTTCGAGACGGAACCGGCCTCGAAGATCGTGGTCGAGTCGGTCATGCCGCCCCGCTCCAGATCAGCACGCCCGAAGGCGGCAATCCATTGCCGGCGACCGCCAGAGTCGAAAGCGATCGTGCACCCCGGCCCGGTCGAGCTGTGCATCTCGGCAAAGATGGAGTCCACAACCGGCGGTGCCTGGCCGGGCAACGCGCGGGGGCTGGCGGCAACCGCCACGGCGAACGCAGACACCAGGAACGGGCACCGTGGCAAGAACGACGACATGCGAGCACTCCGTGAAAAGGGGTGCGCCGAGGCTACCCTCGGCCGGGCCGCGTGTCGTCGCGAATCACGCCAATCATGCCGTTGGCGGATCTTGCGCCGTCGTGCGCTGCGCCTCCGCCCGTACTTCGCTCGGTGTCGTTCCGGCATGTCGCCGGAATGCCCGATTGAACGATGCCTTGCTCGCGAACCCGACCTCATAGGCAACGCGGAGGACGTCCGGCGCATCCGGTGCCGCCAACCGCCGTACGGCCTCCTCGACACGGACGCGATTCACGAAGTCGTTGAACGATTCACCGAGCCCTTCGTTCAGTGCCCGGGAGAGCGATCGCGTCGAGACGTGCAGCGCGGCGGCCAGTACCGCGAGAGTCAGCTGGGAATCCCGGTGCCAGCCTTCCTGGATCACACGCTCACGCCACTGCGCGGCGTCGCCGGCGTAGTCCTTGCCCGGCGCCGACGATTCGTCGTCCGACGCAGGCCGCGCGGCCCCGTGGAGCGGTGTGACTCGCGACGGCATCGGCGGCGGAACTGGCGGCTGCGGCAAGTCCGGTGCAGTCGCCCCGAGCGGGATCGCCTGACCGCCGTGTCGATACCCGAGCAGGGCAATGAGGTACGCGAGCAGACCCAGTGCCACGATCACCGGGAGCCGCGCGAAATAGTCGAGGGGCCGCACGAGGAGGTGGACGACGACCAGCCCCACGCCGAGTGCGCCCGTCATCCCGAAGCCCCATAAGATCACTCTCAGCCAGCTGAGCCGGCTCTCTTCACGATTGCTGACATTGGCGTCCAGCCAGGCCTGCCAGCGATCGTACACCCGCCAGGCCGCCAAGCCGTAGAGTGCAACCGAGACCAGGACCAGCAGCGCACCCAGCGGCTCGACGACGTCGAGGTGGACACTGCGGTACCAGCGCAACTTGAGCGGCAGCGGCAGCGAAAAGGCCACGACCTGATACGCCACCTGCAGCGCGGCAGGCACGAAGTGGCGACGCCATCTATGCGGCGCTGCTCGGGTGGCCAGGGTGGTGACGTAGATCCACAGAAGCGGTCCCCACGACAGCGTGAGGTCGAACGGGATGAACGTCAGTGCCGGATGACTGTCATAGGCGCCACCGAAGCCCAGGATGTACGGGGCCACCCGCAGTGCGAGACCGGCTGTGAGCGCCGCCAGCCACGGCGATCCGGCGTGCCGGCCCGAGCGCAGCAGGAGCAACGCGGCGAGGAGCAATCCGTTCGCCGCGGCAACGGCGAGCAGCAGCGAATAGACGCCGAATCGCATCGTGAAGGGTGCGGACCCTACAGCTACGCTGGCGTGCCCGACTTGTCGGAATCGGTCGCGTCACCGGCGCCGTCATGATCCTCGTCGTCCTCGAACACCGGCGATTCCTCGTACGCCGACAGATCGGCCTCGCCTTCCGCGCGCGCCACGTAGACAGGCTCCTCGCGCCACGGCCCGGCTTCGAGCAGTGACACCAGCGCCGCCGCCAGCTCATCACGCCCGATGTTCTCGTGCGCACTGAACGGGATCACCTGGTCCTCGTCCACGCCGTACGCGATGCACAACTCCGTGATGCGCTTTGCGCGCGCAGCGCGACCCAGCTTGTCCACCTTGGTCAATGCCAGCAGCGTCGGCACGCCAAGGTCGGCCAGGAAATCCAGCATGATGCGATCGTCGCCGGTGGGATCGTGCCGCACGTCCAGCAGCTGCACCACGCCGCGCAGGTACGGACTGTTGCGCATGTAGCCCGCGATCAACGGCTTCCACGCGGCCTTGCGATCCTTGCTGATCTTCGCGTAGCCGTACCCCGGCAGGTCCACGAGCATGAACTGCTCGTTCACGCGAAAGAAGTTGATCTCGCGCGTGCGGCCCGGCGTGCGACTCACGCGTGCAAACGCCTTCCGCTTCACCAGCGCGTTCAGCAGCGAGCTCTTGCCCACGTTCGAGCGTCCCGCAAATGCAATCTCGGGCAGCTGCGGCTCGGGACGCCAGCCATGCTCCGTGGCCATCGGGCCGGAGAAGGTCAGCGAGCGGATGACGAGCGCGTCCTTCGCAGGCACCGAAGCGTCACTCGCTGGCGCCTCGCCGGCGGGCCTTGTCTCGTCATGCGGGTGCTGCAGCACGTCAGGATCGGTCACGCAATCTCAGTGGGGGTGCACCGGTGCCCGCCGGCTGCCGCGCTCGCGGCGTGGCTGCACGGGCACTGATGGAACGACGAGCGAGCCGGCGACGGCGGATGGTGGCGCGGCGACCGTCAGCGGCGCGCTGGGCAGGCGCAGGCCAAGGGCCAGCACCTCGTCCATGCTGCCCACGGTGTGGAACGTGATCGAGTCGCGCACGTCCTGCGGCACGTCGTCCAGGTCGCGCGCATTGCCTTTCGGCAGCAGCACGTGGCTGATGCCGGCGCGATGCGCACCAACAGCCTTCTCCTTCACACCGCCGATCGGCAGCACGCGACCGCGCAGCGTGATCTCGCCCGTCATGGCCACATCGCCGCGTACCGGCGTGCCGGTGAGCGCGCTGATCACCGCGGTCGCAATGGCGATGCCGGCGCTCGGCCCATCCTTCGGCGTCGCGCCGGCAGGAATGTGGATGTGGATGTCCTTCGTCTTGTAGAAATCCGCGGCGATGCCAAGCTGGCCGGCGCGCTGGCGCGCATAGCTCATCGCCGCTGATGCCGACTCCTTCATCACGTCACCGAGCGTGCCGGTAAGCTGCAACCGACCGCGGCCTTCGACGACGCTGACCTCGATCTCCAGCGTCTCGCCGCCGACCGTGGTGTACGCGAGTCCTGCGGCCACGCCGACCTTGTCCTCGAGCGACGCGTCGTCGGAATCGAACTGCATCGCGCCAAGCAGTGTCGTGAGCTCTTTCGTGCGCACGACGAGCGGTGCAGGGCCCCGCTTCGTGACCGGCGCTTCCGCACGCTGCCGCGCGAGCTTGCGCGCCACGCGCGCCAGCCGCCGCTCGAAGTCACGCACACCCGCCTCGCGCGTCCAGCCGCGGCAGATGGTGCGCAACGCGTCGGGTTCCCACGTCACCTCCGCCGGCTCGATGCCCACGTTCCTGAGCGTGCGCGGCACGAGGTACTGCGTCGCGATGGCCAGCTTCTCCTGATCCAGGTAACCGGTGAGCCGGATGATCTCCATGCGGTCGCGCAACGGCTCCGGAATGCCGGACAGCGAGTTCGCCGTCCTCACGAACAGCACCTGACTGAGATCGTAGTCGATCTCCAGATAATGATCGTTGAACGTCGAGTTCTGCTCGGGATCCAGCACCTCCAGCAGCGCCGCCGACGGATCGCCACGCCAGTCGTTGCCCAGCTTGTCGATTTCGTCCAGCAACAGCACGGGATTCACGCTTTCTGCGCGCCGCATCGCCTGGATGATGCGGCCCGGCATCGCGCCGATGTACGTGCGACGATGTCCGCGAATTTCCGCTTCGTCGCGCACACCACCAAGCGACATGCGCACGAACTTGCGACCGAGTGCACCCGCGATGGACCGCGCGAGCGATGTCTTGCCGACACCCGGCGGTCCCACGAGACAGAGGATCGGGCCATCCAGCTTCCCGACCTGCTTCAGCACCGCGATGTAATCCAGGATGCGGTCCTTCACATCCTCGAGACCGTAATGATCGATGTCGAGGACTTCCTTCGCCCGCGCGACATCGAGTGAGTCTTCCGTGCGCGCATGAAATGGCAGGGCCAGCACCCAGTCCAGAAAGGTGCGGCTGACGGTCGCCTCGGGACTCAGTGGCGCCATCTTGCGCAGCTTCCGCACCTCACGACGCGCACGCGTCAACACCACCTCGGGCAGCTTCGCCGCGACGAGCTGCGCTTCCAGCTCCATCACGTCGTCGCCATCGTCGTTGCCCAGTTCGCGATGGATCGCGCGCAGCTGCTCCTGCAGGTAGAACTCGCGCTGGTTCTGGAACAGGGCACCACGCACGTCGTCCTCGATCTTCCGCTCGAGTCGCAGCAGCTCCAGCTCCGCCGCGAGCGTCATCGTGAGCTGCTCGAAGAGCATGTCCAGCGTTGGCGCATCGAGCAGCCGTTGGCGCACGTCGAGTTTCACGTTCAGGTGCGCCGCCATCAGGCAGGCCTGCTGCTCATGCGTCTCGGCGCTGCTGATCAGGCGCACGATCTCGTCGGGCAACCGGCGATGCAGGGCGACGTACTCCTCGAATATCGAGATCGCACGGCGCGCCTGACGCTCCGTGTCGTCGCTCAGTGCGGCCGAATCCATCGGATACGGCTGCACGTTCGCCTTCAGGTGCGAGCCCGCCATTGCATAGCGCGTGACCTTGGCGCGGGCGAGCGACTCCACCAGCACGCGCGTGGTGCCGTTCTGCAGCCGCGAGATCTGCAGGATGCGCGCGAGCACGCCCACGCGATACAGGTCGGTGCTGCCGGGCTCCTCGGTGTCGGCACGCTTCTGCGCGACGAGAAACACCAGTGAATCATCCGCCGCGGCTGTGTCGAGCGCGGCGAGGCTGGCGGCACGGCCGACCAGCAGGGGCATGACGACATGGGGAAAGATCACGACGTCGCGCAGCGGCACGACAGGCAACCGCTCCGGCGTCTCGATCATGTCCCCATCGCGCCGGAAGACCGGGCTCAGAGCTACGCTTCCTTCTTGCGACGTGCGGGAGAGATCTCGAGCAGGGGCTGCGCACGGCTGGTGACGCAGCTCTCGATGACGCGCACTTCCGTGACGTCCTCGCGGCTCGGCAGGTCGAACATGACATCCATCAGGATCTCCTCGAGGATTGCGCGCAGGCCGCGCGCACCCGTGCCACGCTTGAGCGCCTTGCCGGCGACCGCGCGCAGGGCACTTTCCTCGAAATCCAGCTTCACTTCCTCCAGCGCGAACAGCTTCTGGTACTGCTTCACGAGCGCGTTCTTCGGCTCGCGCAGAATCTGCACCAGCGTCTCCTCATCCAGCGACTCGAGCGGCACCGCGACCGGCAAGCGTCCCACGAGTTCGGGGATGATGCCGAAGCGCAGCAGGTCGTCCGGCTCCACATCGGCAAACGGTTCCTTCGCGGTACGCTCCAGCAGCGCCTTGTCGGCACCGCCGAATCCGATCCGCTGCTTGCCCACGCGTGCCTCGATGATCTTCTCGAGACCATCGAACGCGCCACCGCAGATGAACAGGATGTCCTTCGTGTTGATCTGGATGTATTCCTGCTGCGGATGCTTGCGGCCACCCTGCGGCGGAACACTCGCGACCGTACCCTCGAGGATCTTGAGCAGCGCCTGCTGCACGCCTTCGCCGCTGACGTCGCGCGTGATGCTCGGATTCTCGCTCTTGCGCGCGATCTTGTCGATCTCGTCGATGTAGACGATCCCGCGCTCGCATTCCTGCACGTTGAAATCGCGGGCCTGCAGCAACCGCACCAGAATGTTCTCGACATCCTCGCCGACGTAGCCCGCTTCGGTCAGTGTCGTGGCGTCGGCAATCGTGAACGGCACGTCGAGAATCTTGGCCAGTGTCTGCGCCAGCAGCGTCTTGCCGACACCGGTGGGGCCGATCATCAGGATGT
>JACMPK010000221.1 GCA_014377535.1 Gemmatimonadaceae bacterium | reverse complement strand
CGCCGTCTTAGGCCCCGTGATTCTTGCGCCGTGCCGTGGTGCTACGGCCGCGGATTCGTGGTGCGTGCCGCCGTCGCACGAGCGCTGCGCGTGAGCTCTGACGTGGCGCTGCGCTGCGAGTTCACGTTCACGCCAGTCTCCAACCCCGATGTCTGCAGGTTCACGTCAGGCAGCGTCACCGCAATCGGGACGTTCGGAAGCGCAGCCCGCGTCTCGACAGGCCGTGCTTCGTCCTTCTTCGCGGGTTCACGCACGTACACGATACGCGTCTGCACAGGCGCTGCCCCTCGTGCCGCAACCGTTGCCGCCACCCCTGCCGCGGTGCGCGCGGCCGTTGCCTCGACCTGTCGTGCCGCTGCTGCCCCTGCAGTCGCCGCCGCCTGCGAGACCGACGACTGAAAGTATCTGATGCCGCCTGCGACCACGACCAGCACGAACACCACACCGCCGGCCAGTGCACCCAGCATCATGGACTTCGGCTTGTGCGCGAGTCGTTCCGCATGCAGCACATCTGCGGAATGACTGTCGAACGGCGACGCCACACCGTCGTGAAGCACGAATGGTGACATCGGCTCGACGACCGCGGGGGCAGTTGCAGCGGCCGCGGCGCCCACGAGCGCACCGAATGGTTCCGCCGGCGACTGTGCAGCGGCGCGGAGAACCGGTGGCGCGTACGACACTGCCTCCACCGGGGCTGGCGGCGTCACGATGCGGCGTCGCGCAAACCGCGTCGGCGTTGACGAGAACGTGACGACGAGCTCCGGTGTTGCATCACTGCTCTCGACCGGCCCATCCTGCAAAAACGGCGGCAGCACGTACGACTTCGGCACGATTGGATTTTGCGGCGCGGGAATGATCGGCGTCGGTGCGGCCTGCGCTGCGGCCGGGCGCTCGAGCGTCTTTGCGGCCGCCGTGGCCGCGGTCCGCAGCCCCTGCTCCGACTCGGCGCGCAACTGCGTGATGGCATCGACGAAGCTGGTGGACACCGGCAGCTGCGTGCGCGACACGGGTGGAACGAACTCCGTCTCGAGCGCCGCGAGGTTGCTGTGCGGCGGTCGCGTGACGGGTGGTCGCGACGGCTGTGCGACGAGCGGTGCATCGATGCCGTACGCAGGCGCGTCCGACACGCCGCCAGCGGCAGCGAACGACAGCAGTCCGGTGCTGCTGGGCATGCGACCCTGCCGCGCCTCAGCCTCGGCGGTCTTCGGCGAGGCACTGCCCAGCATCAGCGCGACATAATGTCGCGAGCAGTCGGCGCACGTGCCGAGATGATCGTCGATCTCGCGACGGCGGTGCGCATCGAGTCGCCCCGCCACCAGGGCCTTGAGTTCGAACAGTTCGGGATGCACGAGAGTCTCCCAGCGTCGAGAGGCTGGCTGCGTCCACGCCGTCCGGAGTGGGGCATGGTCGCAGGAAAGCCAGGCGGTCCCACACCGCCTCGCATGTACGACGACGGCGGCACGGGTCGGCAACACGGACTGGCTGCCACGGTGTCAGTATCGGCGCGCCGCCCGGATTGTTGAGCGCCGAACAGCGCCGGCGGCAATCACCCGGTCACCGCCGCGCTAGAAGCCCTCGGCCTCCAGTGCCATCACCGGACCGGCACCAGCCATGATGCGCGCGAACAGGCCATGCACCTCCGGCAACATCTTCGTCATGAAGAAGCGCGCCGTCTTGATCTTCGCGTCATGGAAGCTGCGATCGCCAGTCGCCGTCGGCAGCTTCGCCAGCGAAACCTCGGCCATGCGCAGCCACATGTCGCCCAAGGCCACGAGCCCGAACATGCGCAGGTAGTCGGTGCTGGCGGCGCCGGCCTCGTCGGGATTGGACATTGCCTTCATCACGATGAACTGCGTTGCCTGCTGCAGTCGCGCAAAGCTCTTCGCCAGTGGCTCGGCGAACTCCTTCAGCTGCGGATCCTGCACGGTGCGCTGCAGCCGTTCCGAGAGCGGATGGAAGAAGAATCGCAGCAGCCGCCCACCCTCGGCGGGCAGCTTGCGACCCACCAGATCCAGCGCCTGGATGCCGTTCGCCCCTTCGTAGATCTGCGCAATCCGTGCATCGCGCACGAACTGCTCCATGCCATACTCGCGGATGTATCCGTGACCGCCATAGATCTGCAGCGCCATGTTCGTGCACTCGAAGCCCATGTCCGTGAAGTACGCCTTCACGATCGGCGTCATCAGCGCGACGAAGTCGTCGGCGTCCTTGCGCACAGCAGGGTCGGGGTGCTTCTCGTGCATGTCGATGTGTGTGCCGACCCACAACGACAGTGCGCGCGCCCCTTCATTGAAGGCGCGGATCGTCATCAGCGAACGGCGCACGTCGGGGTGCACGATCAGCGGATCTGCTGGTCCCGAGGGATTCTTCACCCCGGTGAGCGAGCGTCCCTGCAGCCGATCCTTCGCGTAGCTGACGGCGTTCTGATAGGCGACTTCACTCAGCCCCAGGCCCTGCATGCCGACTGCGAGACGTGCGGCGTTCATCATGGTGAACATGCCGCGCATGCCCTTGTTCGTCTCGCCCACCAACCAGCCGACGGAGTGCTCGAACGCCAGCACGCAGGTGGGTGACGCCTTGATGCCCATCTTGTGTTCGATGCTGACGCAGCGCACGCCGTTCGCCGCGCCCGGCGTGCCATCGGCATGCAGCAGGAACTTCGGCACGATGAACAGGCTGATGCCCTTGATGCCCGACGGTGCATCGGGAAGACGCGCCAGCACCAGGTGCACGATGTTGTCGGTCAGGTCGTGATCGCCGGCGGAGATGAAGATCTTGTTGCCGGTGATCGCATGGCTGCCATCGGAACGCGGCTCGGCCTTCGTGGTCAGCAGGCCGAGGTCCGTGCCGCACTGCGCTTCCGTGAGGCACATGGTGCCCGACCATTCGCCGGTCACGAGCTTGGGCAGCCAGGTCGCCTTCAAGTCATCGGCCCCGTGCATCAGCAGCGCGTGATAGGCGCCATGACTGAGTCCCGGAAACATGCCGAAACTCAGGTTCGAGGCGCAGATCATCTCCTCGACGGCAAAGCGCAGCGTCTGCGGAAATCCTTGCCCACCGAAGGCCTCGTCAGCCGAAAGTGCCGGCCAGCCCGATTCCACATACTTCTGATACGCCGACTTGAAGCCGCTCGGCGTGGTCACCGCACCGTGGTCGATGTGGCAGCCTTCCGCGTCACCGTTCTGGTTGATCGGATGCAGCACTTCCTCGCAGAACTGTGCCGCGCCTTCGAGCACCGACATCGCCGTGTCGACGTCGAAGTCGGCGTAGCCCGGCAGGCTGGTGAGCCGCGAGTAGTCGATCACGTCATTCAGGACGAACTTCATGTCGTCCAGCGGAGCCTTGTACGTGGGCATGATCCGATTCTCAGTTGCGCAGCGGCTTGCCGGTGGCGAGCATGTGCTCGATCCGGGCCAGCGAGCCTGACGTGTGTGCGAGCTGCATGAAGTGCGTGCGCTCGAGATCCAGCAGCGCCTGTTCATCCAGCGGTGTGGTGCCGTCGGTCTCATCACCGGTGAGCACCGACGCCAGGTGACCGGCAACGACTTCATCGTGCGGCGTCACCTTGCCTGCCGCCGCCATGGCGAGGACGCCCGCCATCAGCATGCTCTTGCCGCGCGCGCCGGAAAGCACCACGGTGCGCGGGCCCGGCGGCGTGTAGCCCGGTACGAGCGACAGGGCCTTCGCCTTCGCATCAGCCAGCAGGCGATCGCGATTCATCGTGATGCCATCGGTGTTGCGCAGGTAGCCCAGGGCGCGTGCATCGGCGGCTGACGTGGACGTCTTCGCCATTGCGATGGTCTGGAACACATGGCCCGCAGCCGCCATGGCCTTCGCCGGGTCGGACTGCACCGGTGCGACGTGCCGCAGCAGCATCTCCTTGCACCCACCCCACCCCGGCACGATCCCGACGCCCACTTCGACCAGCCCCATGTAGCTCTCGGCAGCGGCCTGCACGGCGTCGCAATGCAACAGAAGTTCGGTGCCACCACCAAGTGCCATGCCGGCTGGTGCACCAACCACCGGGAACGGCGCATGCTGCAGCGCGGCGTACGTCTGCTGCCCGTCAGCGACGCTCTGCTCCACCGCGTCCCATGCCGCGATGTTGATCGTGAACAGAGCGAGGCCCAGGTTCGCGCCCACGCTGAAGTTGTCACCGTCGTTGCAAATCACGAGCGCCGTATACGCGCCACTGCCATCGCCCACGGTCGTGATGATCTGGCGGATCATCGACATGATCTCGGGATCGATGGTGTTCATCTTCGACGTGAACTCCAGGCAGAGCACACCGTCACCGATGTCCCACACGCTCGCCGACACGTTCTTCATCACCGGCTTGCCCTTCCGCTTCACGTCGGCCAGTGACAGCACGCCCGATGGGCGCGGCACGGCGGCGTACTCGCCGCTTGGCAACAGTTCCTGCAGCACGCCGTCATGCACGCGGTAGAACGGCCTGTTCATCGCGACCAGCGCCGGCACCGCGATGCCATGCGTCGTGAGCAGTGCCGCAAGGTGGTCGGCGCCAAGCTGGTCGATCAGCTCGAACGGGCCGAACGCCCAGCCGTATCCCAGGCGCATGGCTTGATCCACGGCGCTCACGCGGTCGGCGATCGTCGGCACCAGCGATGCTGCATACGAGAGCGACTGCGCAAGCACCGCGGCCGCGAAGCGCCCGCCGCGATCATCGAAGCTGACGAGCGTCTGCAGTGCATTGCGGCCCTTCGCGGCCGCGAGCGACGCGAGCTGCGGCGCACGCTCGGCGCGGTAGTCGCCTGTCTGCAGGTCCACGACTTCCTTCGTGCGGCCACCCTTCGCATCGGGCACGAGACGCGTGAAGCCTCCGCCCTTGCTCTTCCGACCGGTGTTGCCCGCGGCAATCAACTTCTCCATCGGCGCGAAGGTCGTCGGCAGCGTCAAAAACGCATCGCCTGCAGGCAGCGTGGCATGGAAGCTCGTCATGATGTGCGGCATCAGGTCCAAACCGACCAGATCCGTCAGCCCGAAGATGCCGGTCTTCGGCAATCCCATCGGCTTGCCGCACACCGCGTCTGCTTCCTCGATGCTCAACCCATGCTTCAGCGCCTCGTGCATGGCGCAGTACATGAAGAACGTGCCGATGCGGTTCGCGATGAAGCCCGGCGTATCCTTGCAGACCACGACCCCCTTGCCCAGGCACGCGTCGCCCACGGCATGGAGCGCCTCGGTCACCGCCGGCCGCGTCTGCGGTCCGCTCACGAGTTCCAGCAGCCGCATGTAGCGCGGCGGATTGAAGAAGTGCGTGATCGCGAAGTCGGCGCAGAACGCCTCGCTCTGCCCCGCGATCAGCGCGTTGAGCGGAATCGTGGAGGTGTTCGACGTGATGATGCTGCCGGGCCGGCGGGCGGCATCGAGACGGCGGTAGAGCGGCGCCTTGACCGCCGGATCCTCGAACACGGCCTCGATGATCCAATCCACTTCGTGCAGCGCCTCGAGATCATCCTCCACGTTGCCGGGCGTCACCAGCGCCATGGCTTCCGCGCTCATGAAAGGCGCGGGGTGCTGGGTGCGCATGCGTGTGAGCGCGCCCGCGGCGAGCGCGCTCCGATCGGTGGCCCCGGGCGGAACGACGTCCAGCAGAAGAACCGGAATACCCGCGTTGGCAAGCTGCGCGGCGATTCCGCTCCCCATGGTACCCGCACCGATTACAGCGGCGCGGCGGATCTCGATGGCCATGAGAGGTGGCGTGAAAGCCAAAAAATTGAGAAGAAGCAGCCGACCGCAAAGCAGACGCCGACGTGAGATGCGAATCCTGCCGCCGGTGCAGCCGCAGCGCAACATGCCCTGCGACCCGTGCCGACAGTGATGGCGGTCGACGAGTCAGCGTACGCCACGCAACGGTCGCATCGTCACGATCTGGCAAGAATCAATCGTGCCGTGCCGAGCTGCTCAGCCCTCGGCTCGCGCGATCGTGACGCCGTCGCCACGGCAGTCAGGACACGTCGGCTGGGAACACCAGCATGGGCCAGGTGCGTCGCCAGGGTCCGTCGTCGACGAACGTCAGCTCCAGCGTCAACGTCCAGCGGATGGAGTCGGCCGACGTGTAGACACTTGTCGGTGCCGTCTCGGGAATCCGGAACGTCAGCGCGTGCCGCCAGTCATCGCCCCGGGCCGCCGATTCACCGGCGACCGAGAGCGGCAGCGGGATACTCGCCAGCACGGCACCGACCGTGGATCGATCCCAGTGACGCGCTTCGGCGATTGCGGTCGCGCCGCGCAGAGTCAGCGCGCGCCGCGCATGCAGCACCACGCGCAGGATCGCAGGCTCACCGATGGTCACGCTGCTGTCGTCCAGCATCGCCTCCACCCAGCCAATGCGACGCGCCTCGCGGAACTCGGGCATCAGCGCGCGGATCTCTCCCAGCGACGAGAAGAATGCCACGAGGCCGATGCCGATCAGCACGATCGACTCGCCGTACACCTCCAGCGCGAAGATCGCACCGAAGACGATCAGCGCCGCGCCGAGGAAGGAGGTGAGCAGCGCGCGGCGCGCCGAACCGCGCTCCAGCGGTGCGCGCCACTGCTCGCGCACGAGCTCCACGTACACATGTCCCTTCGGGCCCAGCCGGTCGGCGTCGTCCAGAGGCATGCGGCGAGAATGGCGCAGGAACAGGTGGCGCGCAACTGCGCCCGTGCCTCGCGCGCGGCAGGGATCAGAGCCAAATCGCGGTCGGCAGCCGCTATGCGGCGCACGGTGTGCGGTATTCTTCACGTTGGCCATCGGCACACAAACCGGCCGCGCAGCGCCCGCTCGACGTGCCTGCACTCCTCACGCGAGCGAGCGGCTATCACACTTCAGGATCTGCATGTCCAGTCATCCGCACCTGCTGTCCAACGTCACGCTCGGCGCACTGCGCTTGCCGAATCGCGTCATCATGGCACCGATGACCCGCAATCGTGCGCGTGCCGATGGCACCGTGCCGCCGGCGTACGGTGAGTATTTCGCGCAGCGATCCAGTGCGGGCCTGCTGATCACCGATGCGACCATGACATCGCCGCAGGCCGTGGGCTACCCCAACACACCGGGCCTCTGGACCGAGGAGCAGATGGAATCGTGGCGCGCGGTGGTGAACGAAGTGCACGCCGTCGGTGGCCTCATTGCGCTGCAGCTGATGCACTGCGGTCGCATCTCGCTGGAGGCATGGCAGCCGGACAAGGCCATGCCGGTGTCGTCGTCACCGGTGCGCGCCGCGACCACGATGCTGCGCACACCGGCGCTCGCGAAGGGGCCCGCGGCAGAACCGCGCGCGCTTGAGCTGAACGAGATGCCCGGCGTCGTCGCACAGTTCGCGCAGGCGGCACGTCGCGGGCGCGAGGCGGGGTTCGATGCAGTCGAAATCCAGGCCGCCGACGGCTACCTCATCGACCAGTTCCTGCGTGATGCGGTGAATCGTCGCCACGATCGGTATGGCGGGAGCGCCGAGAACCGTTCGCGCTTCCTGCTCGAAGTGACGGAAGCGGTCGCGAAGGAGTTCGGCGCCGATCGGACCGGCGTGCGGCTGTCGCCCGACGGCACGTACAACGACATGCGCGACAACGCGCCGCTGGACACGTTCGGCACCGCACTGCGCCAGCTCGCCGCGCTGGACCTGGCGTGGGTGCACCTGGGCAGCATGGGTGACACGGACCTCTGCCGCCGCCTGCGTGACGTGCACGGCAAGCCGTTCATGCTCAACGGCGACTTCACCGCGGAGTCAGCGGATGCGACAATCCGCAGCGAACTCGCGATCGCCATCAGCTTCGGTCGTGCGTACATCGCCAATCCTGATCTCGTGGAGCGATTCGAGATCGATGCCCCGCTGAACACTCCCGACCCCGACACCTTCCACGGCGGCTCGGCGAAGGGATTCACTGACTATCCGCTGCTGCAGGATGTGGAGATCGAGGAGTACTGACGCGCGGTGATCAGCGCATCGGTGCGGCGGTGCCGACCGGCTGGCCATTCGGGTGCCAGGTGAGTTTCGGACCAGTCACGAGGAGCAGCATCGCCTGCGCCGCTGTCTTCAGCGCCGGATCACTGCCTTTGAGGAAGCCCTGCACGTTCGCGTCGGGCAGGCGGGTGCCGCGGGCACGGCGACGAAGGCGAGCCATGAACCGGTCGGGTCGATCGTGACGCGCGAGATGTCGGTCAGTGGTGCGTACGACAGGTCGGCCGCGACGGTCCATCCGGTCTGGCCGCGCGTCCAGGTGTGCAGCCTGGTACCGGTGCCGGCGAGCAGCGTGGTGCTGTCCACCCAGGTGTATTCCTCGACCATCGGCAGCGTGGCCACCAGTCGAGTCACGGCCTTGGTGGTGATGTCGAGTTCATCGATGAACCACTGCGCACCCGCCTTCTGCACGAAGCTCACTCGTGACGTACCAGGCACGCGCTTCACACCGCGACCGATATCGCGAGCGACGGTGTCGATCATGCCGCTGGTGGTGTCCATCAGCTGCAGCGTCGCCGGTGCGCCGAGCACGAACATCACGACCTTCGGCCCCACCCACGCGTAGTAACCCACCGGCTTCACCCGGCCCACGAGCCGCTCCGCAGTTCCACCCGTCGTGAGCGGCATGCGCCACAGGTGCTGCGCCGAGTCGCGCTCGACACGGATCACGGTGATCGCGTTCCCGTCAGGCGTGACCTGTGCCGAGTACTCGGACTCTGCCGTGACGGTGACCGGTACATGCGACGAGCCATCCAGCGCGTAGCTCCAGATGTCGGTCTGCACGTCACGCTCGGTGTTGGTCAGCAGCGCGTTCGGCGCGCGACGTGTGTAAAAGATCGTGCGGCCGCGTGCGTCGAAACTGGGCTGGTTGTCGTAGCCCTCGCGCTTCGTGAGGTTGAGCGGTGGCTGCACGATCACGGCGCCATCGCGCCTGCCGATGCGCGCGAGCCAGATGTCGGTGTTCGGTGCACCGGCGACAGTGGCGCGCGTCTGGGCCTGTGCGGCGGCGGCGGGCATGATGACCGGCATGCTCAGGAGCAGCGCACGAAGCGCGGTATGGATTGGCATGCAGTGACGCTACCCGCCCGTGCATGCCGGCGCCAGCAGCGGGGACACTGCTGGTGAGCCGCTGTGATGCCAGGGCGGATGGTGCGACATTGCACTCATGCACCTTCGCATAATTCTTATCGCCGCGCTCGCGTTCAGCGCCGCGGCCTGCAGCCAGCAGGGCAAGAAGCCCCGTCTGCGCGAGAGCGCTGTGGTGGGCACATGGCGCAGCGACACGCTGCCCGTCGCTGGCTCTCCGGGTCGCATGTACCAACTGAGCATGACCGCCGCGGGTATGGCTGAACTGGTGAGCGAGGACATCGGCAAATCGCCCATCGCCGAGCGCGGCACGTGGGATGGCGCCGACTCGCTGGTGCGCGTCGTGGTCCGTGGCGTGAATACTGCCAGCCGGCCCACCTCGATGTTGCTCGCGATTCGCGGCGACCAGCTCGGACTCGTGCAGTTCGACAGCACGGAATGGGGGTCGAACGGTCTGACGCTGTACCGCCGCCGCGACTCGACACGCACGGTGAAGCCGTGATGAAGGCTGCAGGGTGACATCACGGTGACCTGACCGTCGCGCGGCGGCTTGCGTCGAGCGGCTTTCGGCGCGACCGTCGTGCGCACGTCGTCGCCAGCCGGCATCGCGACGAGTCTCCGTCCCACGCCGCGCATGCCTCCCGCCCGACGCCGTACCCGCATCGGCACCCCGATCGCCGTGGTGATCGCCGTTTTGGCCGCGATCGTCGCTGCGCGTGCGGCGCGCACGGCGATATCGGCCGGACTGCCCGTGTCGCCGCTCGTGTCGGCGGCAACGGCGACAGCGACAGCGGCGACGGACCTGGCAAACCTGTTGGACCTGGCCCACACGCCCGGTAGTGGCCGATGACGATCGAACACGATCCGGTGCACACCTACCTGGTGAGTCGCGGCTGCGCGCCGCTGGTGGTTCGCCGCGGCGTCGGCGGCCTGCTCGAGCACTGGGCAAGCATCGTCGCGGCGGCGGGGCGTGGACGGGATGCATCGCTCGACGAGTGGCTGACCGACATGGACCTGCGCGACATCCTCGCCGGCGCCCTCGCGGCCGCCACCCCACGCGAACGCGCCACCGCCGCCCTTCGCCTCGCCGAGGCCGACGCACGTTTCGTCGCCATCACGCACCCCTCCTCCTGCCTCTGGGGCAGCGAGATCGCGCGCACCAACAGCTGGCGACCCGAATGGCAGTGGTGGTATTTCCGGAGGCCCACAGAACCCGGCCCGACTCTGCGCGAGGACCTGCTCGTCAACGGGCTGCTGCGCGTTGACTGAGGCTGCTTCCGACGCTGCTTCCGACGCTGCTTCCGATGCTGTTTCGGCGCTTGAATCCGCAGCGGCGTCGCCACGAAACGGCAGACGCCGCGATGCGTGACGGTCGAACGGCACTTTCGCTGAATCTCGCGCATGAGCACGAGCCACACGTCGAACGTCGGGGTGTCGTTCCTTCCGACCGCGCTGACAGACAGCGGCCCCCTCGGAACAGAGCATGGCGTATCTGGTATGCAGCTCATACCATATCCCGTGTCGCGACCGCCTCTCCTGCCGGAAACTCCGATGCGTTCCCTCCGCCAGCAGCACGCCCGAGTCATCGCGCAACCAGCCACCGGGCGACCGAGCTGGTGGCGCTGGGCGATGATAGGTCTCGCGGCAGCCGCGCCGCTCCCGCTGCTCGCACAGATGCAGGGCCATGGCGGCAACGGCTTCCTGTTCCGTCGCCCGGTCGTGAGCCTCGCCATTCGCGGTGGCTATGAGCGGCCGAACGCCTCGAGCGACATCTACCGGTTCGCGACCGAGCAGCTCACGCTGAGCAAGGGTGACTTCGCAGCCGCAGGGTTCCATGCGGACCTCGGTGTGCGAGTCACGGAACGAGTGGAGATCGTCGCGTCCGGCGGGAGCGCCTCGCGCCAGGCGCCGTCGGATTTCCGGAAGTTCGTGGATAACGACGACAAGCCGATCGAGCAGGTCACCACGCTGCGACGCACGCCGATCACGCTTGGGGCTCGATACGCGCTCACGCCTCCCGGCGACCAGATCGGCAAGTTCGCCTGGATCCCGAACCGACTCACGCCCTGGATCGGCGCCGGCGCGGGCTACATGGGCTATGCTTTCAGGCAGTCCGGTGACTTCGTCGATTTCAAGAACCTCAACGTCTTCAAGCAGACGCTGAGTGACGAGGGGTTCACGCCGATGGCATACGCGAACGTGGCGCTGGACCTGAAGCTGAGTACACGGCTCGCGCTGACCGGCGACCTGCGCTACGTCGCGGCCCGCGCGCCACTGGGTGGATCGTTTGAAGGGTTCGACAAGATCGACCTGTCCGGCACCGCTGCCACGATGGGTTTCACGGTGCGCTACTGAGATGGAGCAGATCATGACGACAGATCGCATGCGCACGATGACGCTCGCGCTCGGATTGGTGCTGGCCGCCGCGCCGGCTCGCGCGCAGGAAGGCCCGGTCGCCATCGACCCGCACTGGCGTGGATACCTGGGCTGCTGGGTGACGTCGGTGGGCGGTGCGCCGGGCCCCATGGTCTGCCTGGTGCCGACGGCCGACCCTCAGACGGTCGACATGATGACGGTCGTCGGTGACGCCATCACCTCCAGCACGCCGATCTCGGCATCGGGCGCGAAGGTGCAGCGCACGCGCGACGACTGCACGGGATGGGAAACCGGACGCTGGTCCATGGATGAGCGCCGGCTGTACACCACCGCCGAATACACGTGTGGTGACGGCGTCGCGCAGCAGGCGTCAGGCATCATCGCCATGAGCGGCAGCGACCTGTTCACGCGCGTTGAAGGTGTGAAGACGCGCAGTGGCACGCGTGTCCGCATCGTGCGTTTCGAGGCACAGAACGACACGGCCATCATTCCCGCCTCCATCCGCCGCCGCCTGCCGGCGCTGACGTCGCTGCCGATGCTGGGCGCGCGGTCCGAGGCCGGTGCCGATCTCTCAACTGCCGATGTCACCGATGCGGCGAAGGCCGTCGCTGCGCCCGTCGTGGAAGCGTGGCTCGCCGATCGCCGAGAGGGACTCGTCCTCGCCGCCAACGATCTTCGTGCCATGCGTGATGCCGGCGTGCCCGGCAGCGTCATCGACATGCTCGTCGCCGTGTCGAATCCATCGACGTTTGCGCTCGCCGCGGGTGGCAAGCCTGGTGTGCGCCCGTCGGATCCATTTCAACGGGGCGCGAACTCCACCGAGTTCGCGCAGATGCGACGCGAACAGATGCTGATGCTGGCGCTGCGGGAAGCGTCACTGTGGGGCTACGGGTTCGGCAACTTTGGTTACGGCATGAACGGTGGCTTTTCGCCCTTCGGCATGCAGGGCTTCCGCGGTGCCTTCCCCTTCAGCTACTGGTCTCCGTTCGGCAGCGCCTTCGGATACAACGGCTTCAACAACGGCTTCAACAACGGCTTCAACAACGGTTTCAACAACGGCTGGCTCACGGGCAACACGCCGTACGTGATCGTGCCGCGTGAACCGGCCGTGGCCGAACTTCGCGGTCGCGCCGTGAACGGACGCGGCTACACGCAGGGCGGCAGCGACGGCGGAACTGCGCGGCCGAGCGGATCGGTCAACGGAGGCGAGTCATCGGGTGGTTCAGGCGGATCGTCATCAGGCGGCGCCAGCAGCGGTGGCAGCAACGGTGGCAGCAACGGCGGTGGCGGCAGTGGTCGCACGGCAAAGCCGCGCCCGTAGTTTCAGTCGGCAGACGCAGGGCCTTGTTCCGTGCCCTGCGGCGAAGCCGAACACTGAACATTGAGGCACCACGATGCGAAGCATCTTGAGTCTGGTGGCGGTGACAGGGTTGGCGGCAGTGCTCGTCTCTCCGCTGGGCGCGCAGTCCGCGCCGGCGGTGATCACCTCATGGTCGCCGTTTCTGGGCTGCTGGTCCACATCATCTGCCGGCGTCATCGGGGTGATGGTCTGCATAGTCCCGACCGATTCGTCCAGCCGCGTTGAATTTCTCTCCGTGTTCCGGGATTCCGTGATCGGGCGTACGTTCATCGATGCGTCAGGCCGGACGGCGATCTACAAGCGCGGCCCCTGCCGGGGAGCTGAGACTGCACGATGGTCGGCTGACCGGAAGCATGTGTTCGTCAGCGCCGATTATTTCTGCGACGCTGGGCGCAGCTTCCTCGCCTCCGGAGTGTTCGCATTCACGCATCTCGACGCCTTCACTTATGTGGAGGCGGACGACGCTGAAACGACGAAGGTTCCGCGCGTCGTCAATTTCATCGTGCAGCTGGACACGACGCTGTTCCCTGCAGAGGTGAAGCGCCGACTGTCGAAGCTGCGCCCGCTCGTGCAGAATCTGACTGAGCTGGAGACAGTGGAGCGGCTGTCCATGGACGCGCTGATCGAGGCTACTACGGAATTGCCAGCGAGAATGGCGGAAGCCTGGCTTGGCGAACGGGGGGAGTCTGCGGTATTCGCCATCGCTGACCGCAAACGTCAGCGCGTGGTGGCACAACAGCGGACTCAAGTGCGACGCGCTCTCGCTCGGAGCGGAGGAACGGCACTCTTCAGTTTCGCCAATCTCGAAAACAGATTTCTGAACATGGACGACTTCTTTCGTATGGCACTTGTTTCGGAAGTTCCGGCTGGCCGCATGGCCACTCCGAGCGACGTAGGATTTGGACTTCCGTACGACGGTTACACAGCAGGCATGCGATGGGGCGGGCGCTGGCCCTGACGCTGTCTTGCACTGAAATGCCGCATGGCGCGCCAATCGAGTTTGCTCATCCGGCGCGTTGCGCATGAGGCACACGTAGCACCGAGCGCAACGGTGGACGGCCCAATTGGTGCACTGATCGCCTAGCTTGCCCTGCACTCGCCCTGCTGCTGGTCGGGTCCGGCACCAATCGTCTCCGCACTCCACGTGATGTCGTCTTTCGGAAGTTTCCTCGCGCTCGGCCTGCGACACATCCTGACGGTCGAGGCCGCCGATCACCTGCTTTTCCTGGCGACGCTGATCCTCGCACACGAGCCGGGCAAGTGGAGACAGCTCGTCGTGCTGGTCACCGCGTTCACGGCCGGTCATACGCTGACGCTGGCTCTCGCCACGCTCAACGTCGTGCAGGTCGATGCCCGTGCGGTCGAAACGCTGATCCCCGCGACCATCATCATCATGAGCGTCGTGAACCTCTGGACCTGGCGGCAGGGGCGACGCGCGAATGATCCGCCACTCAAGCACCGTCCACGCCTCTGGCCTCGCTACGCCATGGCGCTCGGCTTCGGCCTCATGCACGGGTTGGGTTTCTCCGCCGTATTGCGCGCCCTGCTGGGCGCCGAGGAATCGCTGCTGGTGCCGCTGCTCGCCTTCAATATCGGAATCGAGCTTGCGCAGATCGTCGTGCTGGGCCTGCTGGCCATATTAGGCACCGTGCTCACCATCGGTTTGTTCGACCGGCGCGGCTACGTGCTGGCCGCCAGCGGCATCACGCTGGGATGCGCCACCCAGATGCTGGTGAGCCGACTGTAGTGATTCGCCGAGCATGGCGGAACATCGCCGAGTCTGCTCTCGTACGTGTGAAGTTGCTGCGCAAACCCTCAGACCGCTTCGCCTCCATGCCTTTCCCGTCCGTCAGTCGCAGGATTCTGGTGACCGCTGCGCTGCTCGCAGCAGTACCCGCGGGCGCCCAGCAGTGGCTGCATCCAGACACCATCGCTCGCACCAACCAGTCCATGTTCCGCGTGCTGGACCAGTGGCCCGCGCCCAACGAGACGCGTACTGCTAGCGGAAAGCCCGGGTCGAAGTACTGGCAGCAGCAGGTGGACTATGCGATCAGGGTTGCAGTCGACACCACCACGCACACCGTGACCGGGTCCGAGCGCGTGAGCTACCACAACAACTCGCCCGACGCGCTTGGCTATCTCTGGTTCCAGCTGGACCAGAACATCGACAACCCGAGCCTCAGCGAGGAGATGCTCAGCGGTGAGATGTTGCCGCGCACCGTCAGCCCTCGCGCACTCGAGTTCATCAACGCTCGTCTCGACACCAAAGGCTACAGCATCACACGCGTGCAGCTCGTGTCGAAGAGCGGCCAGAAGATGGATGCGCCGTATGTGATGCAGGGCACGCAGATGAAGGTGCCGCTCACGACCGCGCTGCCCACCGGCGGCGTGCAAGCTGTGGAGATCGACTGGAGCTACGTGATGCCCGAGTCGTTCGCCAGTCGCAACGGACGCGGTGCACGTGAAAAGCTGCGGGACGGCTGGGAATACCTCGCCGCACAGTGGTTCCCGCGCGCAGCGGTCTATGACGACGTGGTGGGTTGGCAGAACGACCAGTTCCGCGGTCAGGGCGAATTCTACCTGAACTTTGGCAACTACGACGTCAGCATCACCGTGCCGCACAATCACATCGTGCAGAGCACCGGCGTGCTGATGAACCCGACCGAGGTACTGACAGCCACGCAGCGCCAGCGTCTCGTGCAGGCGATGACGTCGGAGAAGCAGGTCTACATCATCACGAAGGACGAGGCGAACACGCCGGTCACGCGCCCCGCCGGCACCGCGCCGATGACGTGGCGCTTCAAGGCCGAGAACGTGCGCGACTTCGCATGGGCCTCGTCATCGGGCTTCATCTGGGATGCCGCGGCGTTCCGCTACACGCCCACGTCGAAGCCGATCGAGATGCATTCGCTGTACCCGCGCGAGGCACTCGGCGTCTGGGATTCACTCAGCACGAAGGCCATCGCGCAGACCATGCGCACGTACGGCAAGCTCGCGTTCGAGTACCCGTACCCCAAGGCCAGCAACATCCACGGTATCGTGGGCGGCATGGAGTACCCGATGATCGCGTTCTGCGGCGCACGCCCGCCGGCCAACGCGAACGCGGCGGTGCTCAAGAGCGTGGGCTACGGCCTCGTGGCGGTGACCATCCACGAAGTCGGCCACAACTGGTTTCCGATGATCGTCGCCAGCGACGAGCGGAAGTGGACCTGGATGGATGAGGGGCTGAACAGCTACCTGGAAGGCATGGCGTCAATGGAATTCGACACGACGTGGCCCAGAGCGCGCCTCCCGTTGATCGCCGCGAACATCGTGGGCTACATGAGGAACATGGACCAGGTGCCGCTGATGACCGAGTCGGATCTTATCCACCGCGGATTCGGTCCGAACGGATACACCAAGCCGGCATCGGGGCTCTACATCCTGCGCGAGCAGGTGCTGGGCCCGCAACTCTTCGACGCCGCATTCCGTGAATACTCGGCGGCCTGGATGTTCAAGCATCCGCAGCCGGCCGACTTCTTCCGCAGCATGATGCAGGCGAGCGGCGACAACCTGAACTGGTTCTGGCGGGGCTGGTTCTACAGCACGCATGCGAATGATCAGGCCATTGCCTCGGTCGATGTGCAGAGCGCCGACTCGCTGGGCATGGGCGCGCGCGGGCGGTTCTACAACCGCGTCTCGCTGGAGAACAAGGGTGGCCTCGTGATGCCGGTGGTGATGGAGTTCACTTACACCGACGGCAGCAAGGAACGCATGAAGCTGCCCGTGAGCATCTGGCGCAACAACGAGAAGAAGTTCGAGTACGGCCGCTTCTCGCAGAAGGAAGTGCAGAGCGTGGAGCTGGATCCGGACAACGCACTCGCCGACATCAACACGGCGAACAACAAGTGGTCGAAGCCGACCGCCGCGATCCCGTGATGCCCGGCTGGCTGACGGCAGGGCTGCTTGCGGGGGTGGTGGTGACGACCACCCCCGACCGCGCAGTGACACGTCACGACTTCCACGTCTCGTACACGCGCATGGCGATCGAGCCCACGGTGATCTCGGCACAGATCCGGCTGTTCACCGATGACGTGACGCGCGCGCTCATCGAGCGCTCAAAGAAGCCTGCGATGACGCTCGACTCGCCGGATGGCGATGCGGCGTTCAAGGCGTACCTCGTCGACATGTTCCAGGTGACGGCGAACGGCCGGCGCCTGCTGCCGGTGGTGATGCGCGGCACGTTGGAGAAGAACATGTCCTCGTACATCGTGACCTGGACGTCGACTGCGCCGATCACGTCGGTCTCGATGCACAATGCCGCGCTGTTCGAACTGTTCGACGACCAGCAGAACATCGTGAAGGTGAAGCACATGGCGAGCGGCAAGGAAACGACGTTGTTCTATTCGGGTGGGTCGACGGCAGATCAGGTGATCAGGTTCTGACGGTGCGCTGTACCGGCAGGCGCACTTCCACGCCCTGCTCCACGATGCTCACCGTGCCACCCTGCGCCGAGACCAGGCGCGTCGCCAGCATCATCTGCAGCGCGCCCCCTGCTCCGTCGGCAGGCTGACCGGCGACATACGCATCCAGACCTGACCGTCGCGCTGTCCGGTCGCCACACGTGGTGGGTCGGCATCAGGACCGACGTGGGCCGACATGGCGCCGAACAGTGCCAATGCTTCCGCCAGACGCGTCCGGTCGGTCAGCACCTTCGGCCTGTCACATCACCGTCGGGACACGCCGCGTTCTGCCGCGAACGGTGCCAACGTCACTCCCACGTCGTCACCGGTCAGCTTCACCACCTCTGCTTCAAGCGACTGAGCAAGCTGAATGTTGTCCAAAAGCTTGCGCTGCACCGTGGCGTCGATGTGATGAGGCGCCTCGGCAGGCGCCTGCACGTCGACGCACTACCAGTCCGAGTTCAGTCGGCCGGCGATGCGGCTCGCCTTGCGCAGCAGCAGCCGCGAGTGACGTTGGTCGCTCGACAGGCAGACCATCAGCCGGTCCACCGTCTTCGTCACATGTGCGGCACGTTCCACGCGCCGCACGGTGACCGCCAACTCGCGTCGTACCCGGCCGTCGTGCGTTCGTCTGCTGTCAGAAGGAAAGCGCGAGCGAGGTCACCACGAAGGCACTTTCCGGGCGCGGTGCACCGACGCGGCCATTGGGGAAAATGGCGTCACGATTACGCCAGCCTCGCAATTCGGTGCGAAACGCGACGCGCGAAACCGGTGTCACGTCCACGCCAATGGATCCGCCCACTGCACGAAATGCCGGATTGCTGACACCCTCCACGGCGCCGGTCGACAGGATGACCTGATCCCGGTCGTTGTAGGCCTCGACTCGCGCCACGAAGGCCACTGTCGGCGCGGCCTGCACTCTGGCGACTGCCGTCCAGCCAGACCACGTCGATTGCCCGTCCTCGCCGACGGCGCGTCGCTGTGTTCCGTAGTCGAACTCGCCCAGCAGGGTCAGCCTGCCAATCGCATGCCTGCCACCGACGCCATTAAAGGTGCGCAGCCGTGAGCCCGCCTCGTTCGAGAAGAAATTGTAGTAACTCAGCAAGGTGGATGACGTGGCGGCGTAGTCGAGCCGAGCGCCCGCCCCCTTGCCGGAGTTGTTCTCGGAGATGTTCTGCCAGCCATTCACGAGATCAACTCGAGCAGTCAGCTTCGGAGTCGGTGTCCAGGTCATCTTCACGCCACTCTGGTAGTATGGCGAGTAGTCACCGACCAACGAGCGCGTGTAGGTGAGATTGTCGCGCGACGCCCACGACTCCACGCCCAGGTGCGAATAGAAGATGCCGCCATCCACCCACAGGTTGTCCGCCAGCCGTACGCCCGCCACCGCTTCCTGGATCATGCGCGACGCCAGGGGCCCGCTCAGCGTGCCGTTGGTCGGCTCACCGGCATAATTCGATTGCACCGAGGTGCCGGTCTGCAGCGCGACGCGGCCCCGATAGCGTGGCGCATCGAGCTTCACCTCGATGAATGCCAGGTTGACGTTGAACTCGTTGTGTCGCGCAGGCTGCGTCGTGAAAGTGGTACCGCCAGCGAACGATCGGTCGAACGACGGTGGGCGTCCGACGTCCCACGCAAAATAGCCGTCGACGAAGGCACCAACCGTGATCTTTGGTGCAGTGTCACTCGCCGCAGTCTGGGCTTCAGCGAGCGTGGGCGTGCATGCGGCGATCGTCACTGCGCACCGAGCAAGGAACAGACGGGTCATGAAGAAACTCAGCGATTGGTTGCCGCGGCCGACGGCGCGGACGAAGCAGCGCGCGGCAGTGGAAAGATGGAATCGATTGCGATGTTGAGCAGCAGCACGTTCACGCGTGGCTCGCCGAAGACGCCGAACTGACGGCCTTCGGTGTGCGCCGTCACCACGCGGCGCACGGCCGCGGAATCAGCACGCCGCATCGGTGCCGAGCAGTGCGTCGGCGGTCATCGCATTCGCGACCAGACGGCGGATCTGCGACTCATCGTCGATCACGACGATCGTCAGTATGCCACCGGCTGGAGTTGCTTCTCTGGTCACGCGAGAAGGTTAGGCAGGCTGGCCAAACCGCGACAGGGATTCCCTGGATTGCCACGCGATGGCCCGCCCCACACGAGCCACACGATCCGGCGCATGTAGCTTTGTACCATGACGCTGCCCTACCCAAACATCTCGCCCGACATCATCCACATCGGCCCGCTCCGCGTGCGCTGGTACGGCATGATGTACGTCCTCGGCTACATCGTGGCTGCGCGACTCTGCCGCAAGCGCATGAGGGATGGCACGCTCCCGCTGACGCAGGAGGGGCTGGACACGTTCCTGACCGCGATGTTCGTCGGCATGCTGCTCGGCGCCCGCGCAATGTACGTGCTGGTCTACGACCGCTCGCTGCACACTGGGCTGGACTGGTTGAAGGTCTGGAATGGTGGTCTGTCGTTCCATGGCGCGGCCGCCGGCATGATCATCGCCTGCATCTGGACGGCGCGGCGCTACAAGGTGCCGATCATGACGCTCACCGACACGCTGGCGCTGTGCGCCACGCCGGGTCTCGCGTTCGGTCGCATCGGCAACTTCATCAACGCCGAGCTGTATGGTCGCCCCACCGATGTGCCGTGGGCAATGGTCTTCCCGACCGACCCGCAACAGGTGCCGCGCCACCCCTCGCAGCTCTACGAGATGCTGGGCGAAGGCGTGATTTTGGGCACCTTCCTCTGGTGGTTCGAGGCGAAGGCGCGTCGCGAAGGCTGGTGGCGCCCGGGCATCGGCGGCTCCGCCTTCCTGATCGGCTATGGCATCATCCGCTCGCTCGTGGAACTCACCCGCCAGCCCGACGCCCAGCTCGGCTTTCTCGCCGGCGGAATCACGATGGGACAGCTGCTGTCGAGCCTCATGATCATCGGCGGCATCGCCGTTGCCCTCTGGGTCTACCGCCAGCCGCCGCAGACGCCGAAACCTGTGGTCAAGGTGCGCGCGGCCTGAGCTCCGCATTTCCGTGCGCATCGTCAACTCTGTTCACGCGGAGACGCGGAGCCGCGAAGAAGAGCCGGACATCTGCGCGGAATGTGACCCAGTCTGTGTTTCGACAAAAAAGAAAAGCTGCGGGAACTGCGCTTGCGAACACGCACTTCCCGCAGCTTTTGCAGTTCCTTCGTGGCTCCGCGTCTCCGTGTGGACAGATTTGACGATCTCACACGGCGGGCACTCCTCAATTCAGCGCACCGTAATCAGTCACGCTCGCGCCGAACGATGACTCGCTTGCCCTTGATCGTGGTATTGCGGAGTGCGTCGATGATGTCGTCCGCGATTTCGTCCGGCACTTCCACGATCGAGAACTTGTCCTGGATCTGGATCGCACCGACCACGCTTGCGTCGAGCTGCAACTCGTTCGCAATGGCCCCAACCAGATCGCCCGGACGGACGCGGGCCAGGCGGCCGGCGCCGATGTAGAGTCGGGCAACGTCCCAGGTTGGCTTGCGGGCGGCGGGACGGGCCGGACGATCGACTTCATTACGGGGAGCTGTCGCAGGTCGATCCGGGCGATCGCCTCGCGGTGCGGCGGGACGCTCTGTGCGCTCTGGACGATCTGCACGCTCGAAGCGCGTCGAGCTGCGCTCCGGACGGTCGCCGCGCGATGACGGGCCAGAACGCTCCGTGCGCTCCGGACGATCACCACGACGCGGCTCCGCGGCCGGAATCTCCTTCTCGTCGCTGCTGCCACCCGTTGACAGCTCCAGCTGTTTCACGGCGGCGGCGGCCACGTCCATCACGTCGAATTCGTCGGCCAGCGATTCCACGATGCTACGGAATGCGTCCAGGTCACCGGCCAGGATGCCCTCGCGCAGCGACGCCTTGGTCAGTTCCAGGCGACGGGTGCGGAGATCTGCGACTGTCGGCACCGTGGCGATCTCGATCTTCGACTTCGTCGCCAGCTCGATGTTGCGCAGCATGCGGTGTTCACGCGGCTCGGCCAGCGAGATCGCGACACCTTCACGACCGGCGCGACCGGTGCGGCCGATGCGATGCACGTACGCCTCGGTCGATGTCGGCACGTCGTAGTTCACCACATGCGACACATGCTGGATGTCCAGCCCGCGCGCAGCGACGTCAGTAGCGACCAGCAAGTCGGTCTTCTCGGCGCGGAACTTCTTCATCACGCGATCGCGCTGATCCTGCGAGAGCCCACCGTGCAGCGCCTCGCAGCGGTAGCCGCGCGCGTTCATGGTCTCGGTGAGTTCGTCGACTTCGGTGCGCGTGCGGCAGAAGATGATTGCGGAGGTCGGCTGCTCGACATCAAGCACACGTCCCAGCGCGGCCATCTTGTGCGCGCGCGGCACGATGTACGCCACCTGGCGCACCTTCGCGGTCTGGCCCGGCTCGACCTTCACCCTGTCGATTCTGACCGTGAGCGGGTCGCGCAGGTGCTTGCGGGCGATCTGTGCGATGCGCGGTGCAACCGTCGCCGAGAAGAGTGCCGTCTGGCGCTCCTTCGGCGTGGCCGCCAGAATCGCCTCGAGATCCTCGGCAAAACCCATGTCCAGCATCTCATCCGCTTCGTCGAGCACGACGATGCGAACCGCATCGAGCAGCAGCGTACCGCGACGGATGTGATCGAGCGCGCGACCAGGTGTCGCGACCACGACATCCACACCACGACGAAGCGCGCGAATCTGCGTAT
>JACMPK010000023.1 GCA_014377535.1 Gemmatimonadaceae bacterium | reverse complement strand
GGCTGCGGTCATGTCTTTCGGTGCGTCCTTGCCGAAGGCCGGGCGTAATGTTGCCAACGACTCCGCCGTCGTGTCGGCGCGCGGCCCCTCGTCGGCGCTCACGACCGCTGGTCCCTTGCGGCCCGGAATGCTCACCGGCGCAATTTCGGCGGTGAACTTGCCCGCCTGCTGCGCGGCGATCGCCTTGCGGTGGCTCTCGGCGGCAAACGCGTCCTGATCGGCCCGATTGACCTGTGCCTTCTGCGCGGTGTGCTCCGCGTGCCCGCCCATGTGGACATGACATGAGGCGCAATGCAACCCGTCGCGAATCATGCCGTCCACCAACGTCTGGTCACCCAGCTTCACGCCGCCGCGGATGCCGTAGGCGTAATACGGTGCATTCGACATGCTCTCCTGGCCGCCGGCGATGAGCACGGATCGGTCGCCAGCCTTGATGGCCTGCGCCGCAAGCATCACGGCCTTGAGGCCCGAGCCGCACACCTTGTTGATCGCCAGCGCCGAGGCGGTGACAGGCACGCCACCGTGCAGGGCGGCCTGCCGCGCCGGGGCCTGACCCGTGCCACCCTGCAGCACATGGCCCATGATCACTTCCTCGATCAGGTCGGCTGGTACGCCACTGGCGGCGAGCGCAGCGGCAATGGCATGGCCGCCAAGCTGGGGCGCCGTGAGTGACGACAGGCCGCCAAGATATCTGCCGATGGGCGTGCGCTTCGCAGCGACGATGACGGGTGTGTGTTCTGGAGACCGCATATGTGGGACAGGCGTGGAATGGCGTTTCAGGCAGTGCGCGGAGTCGGGCAGCCGCTGAAGATAGCGCATTGGTGTGGAGCGTTGGTTCGGACCATTAGCTCGGATGGTGTGCCGGGGCATTGACCCGTAAGAGTCGCCAACGCCGCGCTGACAGAACGGCGCCTCTCCGTTGGTCACGACGGGCCTGATTGCGAGCAGGCTGGCGTTTCGCATCGGGTGAACGCGACTCAAGAAGCGGTTGACGCATGACGATCCTGACATGTCAGAGTGTCTCCTTGCCACGCGTCTTGCGCGCCCAACCCTCGCACCTTTGCACTCCTCGGCCCGAGCAGGTTCCGGCTGCCGCGCAGGTTGCCACGAGCACCGCGATCTCGCGCGTCACGTGCCGGAGCGCGCCGCATGAATGCCTCGATAGTCATGGGCGGTGCGGTCGACCAGGAGCTCGATGCGGCGCGGCGCTTCGTGGAATCCATTGGCAGTGCCACGCGCCTGCCTGCGTTCGTGCGCAACATCCGCTCCATCGGGACCCTCGCCGCCGACTTGCAGGTTCGCGTCGAATTGCTGGAGAAGGAGATCCTGAAGGATCCCGCGCTCACCAGTCGCGTCCTGCGCGTGGCCAGCTGCGTGAGTCAGTCGGACTCGATCGCGAGCGTGAAGCAGGCCATCATCCTGCTCGGCTACGAGCGGGTCACGAACCTGTCGTCCTCAGCGGCGGTCTTCGACAGGCTCGAGCGCAACTCGGCCGCCGTGCAGGACCTGCTTGTCGTGTCCGTACTGACCGCCAACCAGGGGCTGGCGCTCGCGGTGCAGGCAGGCAACGGACGCCCCGAGCTGGCCTATCTCTGCGGACTGTTCAGCAACCTCGGTGAGGTGATGGCGGCGTGTTACCGGAGCGCGGAGTACGACGTGTGGGCAGCGTCCCGCCGGGTGACCGATGCAGGGCCTGATGGAAGCGAGGCCGCGCATTTCGGCTTTGCATTCGAGCATGTGGCCGTGCTGCTTGCCACGCAGTGGAGCATGCCACCGGAGGTGATTCAGTCGCTGCGCCGCCTGCCACCGCCACAGGAGGCTCCGCGTGATCGGCTGCTGCACATCGCGCAGTTCGGCGCCGACCTCACACGTGCCATCTACTCCACGTCGGCGGGTGGTGGGCCCAACCAGGCGGTCGAGACACTGATCGAGCTGTACGCCGCGCCCCTGGCATTCGAGCGCAAGGCGATCGACGCTGCAATGAGTCAAGCGCGCAGCGAGTCGATCCCGGCGCTGAGCCAGATGAACATCACCATCGACGGCTGGCGACGCGCGCGCCTCCGCGATTGCGACGCTCGTGCGACGGCGTTCGAGGAGGAACAACGCGGCGGTGCCGACACTGAAGTGGACGCGGAGACAATGGCGGAAGCTGCGGTGCGCTCGCTGGTGGACACCGCCCAGGAGCAGCGACGCGCCGTCGGCGGCCAGACGTTCGCGGAAGCACTGAACGCCACGCTCGCCGCTGGCCAGGCGGCCGGTTACAGCCGCGGCGTGCTCGCCCTGAGCAACGAGACGTTCACCAGCGTCCGAGGACGAATCGGATCCGGCCCAGGTCATGAGGAACTGCTGCAGTGCTTCGACGTCGGTACGCATGCGATGTTCGGCGCGCTCGCTGCGGCACTGGATCACCGCACCGACCTGTTCGTCGACATGCGCGATCACGACGCGCTGCGTTACCGCCGGGACACCTTGTTGAAGGAACTCGACCCGCGATGCTTCTCCCTGCTGCCGCTGGTGCTTTCGGGCCGGCTGATCGGGTGTCTCTACTTCGATAGTGACTCGGCCGTAAGCCCAAGTGCTCGGCTGAAGGACCTGCTGTGCACTGCACGTGCTCACCTTGTGGTCGCATTCCTGAAGCAACGTGAAGGCGGTCAGGCAGCGTAAGGCGTCGGCACATCACGGCGGTGCAAAATTTCAAAGCGTGAACGACGACGGCGTCCCGACCATGGTCGGAACGCCGTCGTCGTTCCCGCACCCTGCGATGCCTAGAACCGGAAGTTCACCCGGGCATACGCGAACCGGCCGTTGAAGCCGAATGGCGACGCGCCGCTGTACGGGAAGACTCCGTTGTTGCTGTTGATCGCGATATTTTCCTCGGGATAGACGTCGAACAGGTTGTCTGCGCCGAAGGTGAACCGCACGTTCTCGCGGAGCGCGAGGCCAAGCGACGCATCGGTGATCCACCTGGCATCGAACGTCTGGTCATTGGCGGCCGTCGTGCCGAAGCCGGTGACTTCGCCAAAGCGCTGCGTGCGCGCCGTGAAGGTAAACTTGCCGACTTCGTGCGTGCCGGTGAACACGAAGTTGTTGCGAGGCTGGCCACGCTCCACGCGCCCACGCTCGATGCGCGAGTAGAGGGCATCGTTCAGTGCGGCGAGTGCAGGCGGCGTGACCTGCTTGATCGCCATGATCTTCGTCTCGTTGAAACTCGCGCCGGCGGTCAGGCGCAGAATTCCGCGCTTGTTGAAGTTCAAGCCGTAATTCGCGACCAGATCCACGCCGCTCGTGCGTGTGTCGATGGCATTCGTGAAGAAGCGGCCACCGCTGACGCCCGTCTCGCCGTTCACGGTGAGGAAGTCACGCACGGCGACCTGCAGCAGGTTCTCCGACAGGACCACACGATCATCGATGTCGATGCGGTAATAATCGGCCGTGACGCTCAGCGCGCGCACGGGCTGCAGTGTGATGCCGCCGCTGATGTTCCTGCTCTTCTCTGCCGTGAGCGGCTTGGCGCCGAGCAGCTGAGCGGCGCGGCTCGAGACCGGAAACGTGCGGACCTCGAACGGGATGCCGTTGACGAAGTTCGTCGAGGTGGCCGTGAAGTAACTTTGCTGCAGCGACGGGGCACGGAAACCCGTGGAGTAGCCACCGCGCACGGCAAACTGCTGGATCGGTGCGAACCGTGCCGTGACCTTGCCGGTGGTCTGGCTACCGAAATCGCTGTAGTTCTCGTAACGCACCGCGCCGCCGACCAGCAGCATCGATGTCAGGTCGGACTCGACATCAGCATACAGCGACGTGTTGTGGCGGGAGGCATTCGTCTCGTCGGTCGGACGGAAGCCCGGAAACACCTGCGAACCCGCGGCGGCAAGGCGCACGGTCGGATTGCCACTGGCATCGAGCACCGGCACCTTGCCGTCCTGCCACGAGCCGGGCTCGCCTTGCCGGATCTGATATTGATCCTTGCGCCACTCCGCGCCGCCGGCCAGGCGAATCGGCAGTGAGCCAGCCTTCACTTCACGAAACAGATCCAGGTTCGACGTCGCCTGGCTGAATACCAGTGTGCCGGCATCGAACGCCGTCTTGCTGGCATTGCCGAAGGACGCGTTGTTGGTGTTGCTGATGAGGAAATTATGCGAATTGCGACCCACCGTCTGGCTCAGGTCCCACGTCCAGCCGGCGAGCGCGCCCTTCAAGCCGATGGCCGTCGAGGCGTCCCAGAGCGTGCTGTTGATGAAGGGCAGAAAGCCGTTCGGGTACAGCGATCGCACGGTGCGATCGTCAAGCGGCCGACGCCAGAAGCCCGGTGCCGTGGCCTGGCGACGGCTGGACCCACCGAACGCATACAGATTGACGCCGTTGCCGAACGCCACACCGCTGGAGAACATGCCGACGAGGTCGGAGGTTGCACCATCACCAAAGCGATTGTTGATGCGGCCGATCGTGCCTTCGCGTGCGTCGCCCGCGAAATACTGCACACGGGCGTCGGCGCGCGACCGATCAGTGTACTGGCGGTCGCGTGCCTCAAAGCCGGCATGGAAAAAGCTGCCGCTGCTGTTCGCGAAGCCTGCATTCGCGGAACCCTGCATCACGCGACCGTCGCCGAGCGACGTGATGCCGGACTGCAGGTTCACCTCGCTGGGTGCCGTGGTCTTGAGGACGATGTTGATCACGCCGGCAATCGCATCGGAGCCATACTGCGCCGCGGCGCCATCACGCAGGATCTCGACCCGATCGATCATGCTGGCGGGAATCGCGTTGAGGTCCACCGCTGACTGTCCCCTGCCAACGGTGCCGTTGACGTTGATCAGCGCCGTAGTGTGTCGACGCTTGCCGTTGATGAGCACCAGCACCTGATCGGCGCCGAGGCCGCGCAGCGTGGCCGGACGTACGGCATCGGTGCCGTCAGCGATGGCCGAGCGCGGAAAGTTCACGGACGGTGCGAGCGCCTGGATCATCTGCGCCGTTTCCGTCCGCCCCGTGGCCTTCAGGTCCATCGCCGTGAACACGTCGACCGGCACTGGCGATTTGGTGACGGTCCGCTCCTCGGCACGCGTACCGACCACGGCGACGGCCTCGAGGTTCGTTGCCGTGCGCTCGAGACGCACGTCGCGCGTGAGCGTCTGACCGGCGACGATCGTGATGGCCTGCGTGTTGCTGCTGAACCCGATCTGTCGGATGCGCAGCGTGTACGCGCCGGGGCGAAGTCCAATGGAATACGTGCCGTCGGACTTCGTGATGGTACCGAACGCGGTACCCACCAGCTGCACGGTGGCCCCGAGTACCGCGGCGCCACCGTCTGAACTCGTCACCTTGCCGATGACGCGGCCTGGCACCTGCGCGAAAACCGATACGGCACCGACAATCGAGGTAACCAGCACGAAGCTGATCCGTCGAGCCAACACACGAGACACTGTCATGAATGCACTCCTGACGCCGAGACGAGCAGCGAGCGGCTGCCGTCGGGCGGCGTGGCGCTGCAGGATGCTGCCGCGCCTTGACGCGTCGGCAGCAGGAATAACAAACTCATGTGAATGTACGCGGCGTCGCTCAGCCAGCGTGGGACGCCGCGCCATCGGCTGCCTGATACGAAGAGATGACGGCGAACTCATCAAATCCGTCAGCGTTGGACTCCACACGATTTCGTCCTGAACTTTTCGCTTTCAAAAGACGAGCATCGGCGCGACACACGAGGGCCGCCACGGTGTCCATGCTGTCCTCGGGCCACGACGCGACACCGATGCTCGCCGTCAGCACCGTGCGCACGTAATCTGCCGGAATGTCGGTGAAGAGCTCGGCCTGCGCGTGGTCTGCCGCCCGCCGTCTGGCATGCCCATCCAGCTCGACGCCGACCTCGCTGATCGCGAGGCGGATGAGTTCCATGCGCTCGCTGGCCTTCGCACGGTCGAGGCCAGGCAGCATCACGATCAGCTCCTCGCCACCGTAGCGGCCCACGACGTCCTCGTCGCGCACCAGCTGCTTGATTGCGCCCGCCACGGATGACAACACCATGTCACCCACTGCATGGCCGAAGCGATCGTTGAACGACTTGAAGTAATCGAGGTCGATCATGGCCACGGCGATCGGCTCGCCGGTGCGCCGCGCCGAATCGAACGCCTCGCCGAGGCGCTCGTCGAAATAGCCGCGGATAATGAGGCCCGTGAGGCGGTCGCGCACCGACAGCACACGCAGCTGCTGCACGCGCAGCACGATGCTGAGACTGACGATCGTGGCGACGAGCAGCAGCACTACGCGCGCAATCTGGTCCTGCACGTCGAACCGGCCGTACGAGCCATCATTCCACGTGGGACTGATGCCGATCGTGGTGCTTGCCCACCAGACGATGAGCGCATATTGCGCCGCCGCCGTGAGCCCCGTCACCAGGCAGATGCGGCGATCGTAGCGCAGGCAGGTCACCGCGAGACAGATGAAGTACACCTCGAAGATCACGCGCGAGTTTGTCGCGATCTGCGGCAGGTCGAGCACGACGAACAGCGCCAGTCCCGCGCTGACGAGCGTCACGTCCAGCAGCGACGCCACGAAGCCGATCCATGACCGCACCCGGTCCTGGTGCGTGAGCCAGAGAAAGAACACGCATGCGAGCGCACCAACGAGGCCGATGCCCAGGCCGACCCAGGTCTCACGCAGGTCGTATGAGGTCACGACCGCACGCAATGCAATGCCGCACAGCAGGAGGGCCGCCATGAGCCGGTACTTCGCGATGGTCCGCTCGCCCTCGAGTCCCGCATCGCGGAGGGCCCGGTCGGACACCCGCCAGAACTCGGACCAGGCCGAGCTCCGGCGACCGCTGGCTTCGCCGACCATGTCTCCGCCCTGCCCGTGCAGCGCCGCCATTTTCTGCAGCGATGTCAGGCGATCCGAGATATGGATCGTGGTCGGGCGGGGTGCCGGCGGCATGCAATCAGTCCGTGGGTTCAGGGAGGAACGACAGGTCGGGCAGCGCGCGCGTCCGCACCTCCTCGAGCACGCGCGTCAGGAAATCGTCCACAGACAGAATTTCCTGCTTCTTGCCGTCGGCACCGCGCACGCGGACCGCGAGCGTACCATCCGCCGCTTCGCGCTTCCCGACCACAGCTGTATACGGCACCTTCATCAGTTCGCTCTCACGGATGCGATAGTTCAGCGTTTCGTTCCGATCGTCACACGTCGCGCGGAGGCCGGCGGCGCGCATCCGTGTCACGGCTGCCCGCGCTTCGGTTGCGTAGTCGTCCACGATCGGAACGACACGGATCTGCTCCGGCGCGAGCCAGACCGGGAATGCGCCGGCGAAATGTTCGATCAGGATGCCCATGAAGCGTTCAAACGAGCCGCTGATCGCGCGATGGATCACGACGGGGCGATGCGCCGTGTTGTCCTCACCCGTGTAGGTCAGGTCAAAACGGTCCGGCGCGGCGTAATCCAGCTGGATGGTGCCCAGCTGCCAGGCACGCCCGATGGAGTCCATCACGTCGAAGTCGATCTTCGGGCCGTAGAACGCCCCGTCGCCGACCTTCAGCTCGAACGGCAGGCCCGTGCTCTCCAGCGCACCACGGAGCGCCGCCTCGGCATTGTCCCACATCTCGTCGCTGCCGATTCGCTGCTCCGGGCGCGTCGCGAACTTGAGGCGCGCGGTCAGACCGAAGGTGCGGTAGTAGCCCAGGATCATCTCGACCAGGCGATGCACCTCGTCGGCGATCTGGGTTTCCATCAGGTAAATGTGGCAGTCGTCCTGCTGAAACTGGCGTACACGCGTGAGGCCTGACAACGCACCCGAGAGCTCGTTGCGGTGCAGCACGTCGTAGGTCGAGTACCGCAGCGGCAGTTCGCGATACGAGTGCTTCTTCGCCGCGAACATCAGGTGATGCGACGGGCAGTTCATGGGCTTCAGCGAGATATCGTGCTCGCCCGTCTCGTTGTCCAGCACGAGGAACATGTTCTCCTTGTACTTCCCCCAATGCCCCGAGATTTCCCACAGCGCCTTGTTGTAGAGCAGCGGTGTTTTGATCTCCTGATAGCCGTCGCGCTGCATCTCGCGGAGATAGCTGTGCAGCGAGTTGATCATGGACGTGCCACGTTCCGTCCAGAAGGCGGCGCCCGGCGAGAACGGGTGGAAGAGGAACAGGTCCAGCTCCTTGCCCAGGCGCCGATGGTCGCGCTTCTTCGCCTCCTCGATCCGGTGCAGGTGCTGTTCGAGTTCGTCCTTCTTCCAGAATGCGGTGCCGTAGATGCGCTGCAGCGACTGGCGGTTGGAATCGCCACGCCAGTACGCTGCCGCCACGCTCTGCAACTTGACGTGCTTCAGCCAGCCAGTGTGCGGCACATGCGGGCCGCGGCACAAGTCCACGAACGGGCCATCGGTGTAGGTCGAGATGATCTCGTCCAGGCCCAGGTCGTCGATGCGTTCCAGCTTCAGCGGATCGTCGGCGAAGACGGTTTTCGCGACCTCGCGCGAGACCTCCGCCCGTTCAAAGGGCAGCTTCTCTGCCATGATCTTCCGCATTTCGGCCTCGAAGGCGGCGAGATCCTCGGGCGTGAATGGTGTCGCGACCTCGAAGTCGTAGTAGAAGCCTTCGTCGATTGCGGGACCGAAGCCGATGTGGGCATCGGGACGCACGCGACGGACGGCCGTGGCCAGGATGTGCGCGGCCGAGTGCCTGAGCACCGGCAGCGATTCCGGATCCTTGTCGGTGTGAACGCGGAACGCGCCGCCATGCCGAAGCGGGGTGCGCAGATCCTGCACTACACCATCCACGCTCACGGCGACGGCGGCGTTGAGCAGGCGCTCGCCGATGCTGAGGACGACCTCCCGCGGGAGCGTGCCCGGCGGCACCTCGCGCACGGCACCATCGGGAAGGGTCAGGCGAAGCGGTGCGGTCGCGATGTCAGGCATTCGAAGTCGGGGCGTGGCGAAGCGCACGCAGCCGCACGATGCGAGCCGCCAGGTCCTGCGCTTCTCGGGTCACGAACCGCACGACGTGCATGCTGCCCGTCGCTCGGCGGTATCTGGGTGGATATACTAAACGTTAACCTCCTGCGAAAAAGAACATGCGTGTCATCCGTCGTCGAAATCAGGACCAGACCCGCTCGAGCCAGCGGCTCGGCGCCGTGATGCTCGGCGCACTCGCCGGCGTGGCCGTCGGCATCCTGCTGGCCGATCGCGGCGCACTGGCGGGGCTGCGTCGGCGACGCACTACCGGTGTGGATGGTGATCCGCCGGCGATGCGCGCCCGTCGCACCCCGTTGGCCGATGCCCCATTGCCTACGGCGAAAGGCTCGAGACGCAGCACGGCGACCGACGATCAGGCGGTACTCGAGGCGCGCGTGCTCGAGACGTTCCGAAATGATCCGGTGCTGATGGGTCGTCCGATCGACATCGGCGCGATCGGCACGGGCATCATCGAACTGACCGGCTGGGTCGATGCGCCCGACGAGGTGCGCCTCGCCACGACGCTCACGCGCGGCACGATCGGTGTCAGCACGGTTCTGAATCGGCTGATGGTTCGCGGCAACACACCAGCCGCCTGATCTCCCGCTCCGACTGATCGTGCGTTGCGTGGCGCCAGCCCCAGCTGCGGGAGGGTGACCATGAGCCGCATCGGTGAGTGCCCGCGGTGGTCGTTACGTTCTGCCTTCCCATGCCAATGACCGACGGACCCATTCCCCCCGCGTCCCCCGCCGATGCGGCGGACGATTTGCCGACCACCTACCGTGCCGCCGACGTCGAGTCGGCGTTGTATGCGCGCTGGCAGGCCGCCGGCACCGACCGCGCGCAGGCCGCGCGCGTGACACGCAGCGGCGGCACGCGCGATCCGTACACCATCGTGATGCCGCCGCCGAACGTGACGGCGATCCTGCACGTGGGTCATGGGCTGAACAATGCCGTGCAGGATGTGCTGATTCGCTGGCGCCGCATGGTCGGCGACGAGGTGCTCTGGCTGCCGGGTACCGATCACGCGGGCATCGCGACGCAGAACGTGGTCGAGAAGCAGCTGGCTGCCGAAGGACTCTCGCGTGGCGCGCTTGGACGCGACGCATTCGTGTTTCGCACGGCAGCGTTCGTGGAGACGACCGGCGGCGAGATCCTGAACCAGCTGAAGGCGATCGGCGCGAGTGCCGACTGGTCGCGCACGGCCTACACGCTCTCCCCTCCCCTGTCGGAGGCCGTCACGGAAGCGTTTGTGCGGCTGTTCGAGGAAGGGCTGGTGTACCGCGGCCATCGCGTGATTCACTGGTGCCCGCGGTGCATGACATCGCTCTCGGACGAAGAGGCGGAGTTCAACGACACACAGGGCGCGATGTACCACATCCGTTATCACGTGGCCGACGATCCGTCGCGCAGCATTACCGTCGCGACCACGCGGCCCGAGACGCTGCTGGGTGACGTGGCCGTCGCCGTGAATCCGACTGACGAGCGGTACGCCGACCTCGTGGGCCGCGACCTCGTGCTGCCGCTCAACGGCGTGCGCATTCCCGTGATTGCCGACGATTACACGGATGCGACGTTCGGCACCGGTGCCGTGAAGATCACACCGGCGCACGACCCCAACGACTTCGAAGTGGGCCTGCGCCACCTGCTTGCGACGCCGGTGATCATGGACGCGGAAGCGCGCATGAACGGCACCGGCGATTCGGTGGATCGTGTCCCACCGGAGCTGCGAGGCGTGGACCGGTTCGAAGCACGCGAGCGCATCGTCAACATGCTGCGCGAGCGTGGCGCGCTGGTGAAGATCGATCCGCATGCACACGCGGTGCGTCATTGCTATCGCTGCGACACGGTGGTGGAGCCGCGTCTCAGCGACCAGTGGTTCGTGAAGATGGCGCCGCTCGCGAAGCCGGCGCTCGAAGCGGTGCGCACGGGACGCATCCGCATCATGCCGGAGCGCTGGGAAGCCGTGTACATCAACTGGCTCGAGGGCATTCGCGACTGGAATATCTCGCGACAGCTCTGGTGGGGCCATCGCGTGCCGGTGTACTACTGCGATGCGTGTGGCACTGCCCCGAAGGCGTCACGCACGACGGTCACCGTTTGCAGCGAGTGCGGTGCACCGACGCGTCAGGACGAGGATGTGCTGGACACCTGGTTTTCGAGCTGGCTCTGGCCGATTTCGACGCTGGGCTGGCCGGGTGCCGCGGGGACGGCGGCGAGCAAGGGGTCAGAGTCCGTGCTCGGATTCACGGACGCTGATTCCTTGCCCGCTGGGTTCAAGAACTCCGACCCCATGCTCCCGGACCCCATGCCCGCGGACCTGAAGTCGTTCTATCCGGGCGACGTGCTCGTGACCGCACCGGAGATCCTGTTCTTCTGGGTCTCGCGCATGATCATGAGCGGCTATCACTTCATGGGCAAAGCGCCGTACCACACCGTGTACCTGCACGGCACGGTGCGCGACATGCAGCACCGCAAGATGTCGAAGTCACTCGGCAACGGCATTGATCCGCTGGACGTGGTCGCGCTGTACGGCGCCGACGCGCTGCGCTGGACGATGATCGCGGGCATGGGACTGGGTGTCGACGTGCTGCTGGACCCGACGGATCTCGAGAAGAGCTTCGCACCGGGCCGCAACTTTCTCACGAAACTCTGGAACATCGGCCGCTTCCTGCTGACCAAGGTCGGCACGGATCCGGTGCTGCCGCTCGCATCGATCAGCGCCGACCGCCTCACCATCGCCGATCACTGGATCCTCGATCGGCTCGATGCGGCGATTGCGGCAGCGAATGCGGCACTTGGCCCGGTGCGTCCGGGTGCGAGCGGCTGCTGGACGGAGGCGGAGCGCACGATGGGCATGCGCCTCGACGCCTATGCCGATGCAGCCCGCGTCTTCGTCTGGAACGAACTGGCCGACTGGTACCTGGAGACGGTCAAGCCGCGCATCGGCGCCGGTGGTGCCGATGGCGAGGTGGCGCGTGCAGTGCTCGTGCATGCGTTCGACAACGCGCTGCGCCTGTTGCAGCCGATCATTCCGTTCATCACCGAGACGCTTTGGGCAAAGCTGCCCGCGTTCACAAATGGTGCGTCGCGCGGGATGGACTTCCTCTGCATATCGTCGTGGCCTTGCGCGCGCGGCTCGGCGCCCGGCGGCGCGGCATTTGACCTGGTGCTGAGCAGCGTGGTGGCAATCCGACAGGTTCGCAACGAGTACAAGGTGAAGATGGGCAAGTCCATCGAGGTCACGCTCGTGCCGGCAGGTGCGGATGTGCCCAGCGCGCCACTGCTGGCCGAGACGATCGGCTCGCTGACACGGTCGACGGTGATTGTCACGAGCATGGCTCCGAGCACCGAGGGAGGTGCATCGGCGCACCAATTGCTCACCGGCGGCACCGAGATCGTGATCGCACTGGCGCAGCTGCGCGAGACCGAGTCGGCCGAGGACACGCAGAAGGAGATTGCACGCCTGCAGGGCGAGATCGCGCAGACGCAGAAGCTCCTGGATGGCGTGACCGCGAAGCTCGGCAACGAGTCGTTCACGTCGCGTGCGAAGCCGGAAGTGGTCGAGGGTGCGCGCGGCCAGGCACGTGACCTGTCGCAGAGGGTGGACGCCCTCACGCGAAAAGTCGAGGCGCTGTGCGGCACGCGCTGATCGTGATTGCGGCCGTGGCGGCCATCGCGGCGTGCGCATCACCGGGGCTGCCACCCGGTGGGCCGACGGTATCGGCGTTTCCGCGCGTGATCGCCACGTTGCCGGAGACGGGTGCGGTGAACGTGCGCCCGAACAAGGTGCTGGTGCGCTACGACGACGTGATCGGTGAACAAGCGGCCGGCAGACCGCTCGCACGCAACGTGCTGATCTCGCCGTGGGATGGCGAGCCACGTGTGGAGTGGCGGCGCACGGGCATCTCGGTGCAGCCGCGCACCAACTGGCGTGCGAACACGGCGTACACGATCACCGTGCTGCCGGGCCTCTCGGATCTGCGCGGTCAGCAAATTCCGTATGGCTACGTGCTTCGCTTCAGTACCGGTGCCACGATCCCGACGAGCGTGATCCGCGGCGTCGCATTCGACTGGATACAGAATCGCGCGCTGCCCAAGGCGACGATCCTCGCGATCGACACGAAGGACACCTCCATCGTCCACCTGACGGTCGCGGACTCCACCGGACGATTCGAGCTGGGCGCCGTGCCTGCCGGCAGGTATCTCATGCGCGCCATCGACGAGCGCACACCGAATCGCGCGCTCGACCCGCGCGAGCCATGGGACACCGCCACAATCACGCTGCTGGATTCCGCGCGCACCGACCTGTACGTCTTTGTGCACGACACGACGCCGGCGCGCATCACGGAGCCCCGCATGCTGGACAGTGCGAGCATCGCGATCGTGCTGGACAAGCCGCTGCAGCCGGGCGTCACCATTCCCGAGACAGCCGCGCGGGTGCTGGGCGCTGATTCACTGCCGGTCGTGGTGCGCTCCATCGTGACAGGTGCCGACGAGCGCGCTGCACGCGCCACGGCCGACAGCCTCGCGCGAACGCGTGATACGTCACTGCGCACACCGGACGCGAATGTGCCACCGCGACGCACGATCGACCCGATGCGCCGTCTCGACACGCTGCCGGTGGTTGCCGTACCCGTGCCGACGCGCGCCGCTCCATCGGCAGAGCTGGTGATCAAGCTGCAGCGTCCATTACCCGTCGGCGCGACCTATCGCATCACGCTGACCGGCTTGCGCAACCTGCTCGGAAACTCCGGGACGACGTCGCGACTGCTGATCGTGCCGCAGCCGGCACCCGTCGATACGACGGCGACGGCGCCCAGCTCACGTCCGCCTGCGCAACGCCGTGACTCGACGGCGCGCACGATTCCGACATCGACGCAGCCGATAGCACCGCTGCGTCCGCCCCGCTGATGCACCACTTACGCATTCCGGAGATCGCGTGACCGCTCGCGCTGCAGTCTTCCTCGATCGTGACGGCACGCTCGTGCACGACGTGCATTATCTCGCGCGCCCTGAGCAGCTGGTGCTCATCGCCGGCGTCCCCGAGGCGCTCGCGCGACTGGCTGCGGTCGGGCTGCCCCTGATCGTGGTCACGAACCAGTCGGGCATTGGACGCGGCATGTTCACCGAGGACGACTTCACGCGCATCACCGCGCGCCTCGATGCAATGCTGCTGGATCATGGCGTGACGTTGACTGCCACCTATCACTGCCCCGACTCACCGGACGTGCCGGACGAGGAGTCGTGCCGCAAGCCCGGCGACCGGATGCATCAGCGCGCCGCGCGCGAGCATGAGCTGGATCTGAAAGGGTCGTTCTACATCGGTGACTTGTGGCGTGACGTCGCGCCTGCCGTGACGCACGAGGCCATGGGCACCCTGGTGCCGACCGCGGAGACGCCGTTCCGCGACCTGGCCAAGGCCAAGGACGACGCCGTGGTCGCAACCACGCTCGGCGCGGCCGTCGATCGCGTGCTCCGCATGCCCGCGCAACAACCCTGAACGCGCGCGACGATGCCGACACAACCACGCACCCGCATCGCCGCCTTCGTCTCGGGTGGCGGCTCCAATTTCGTCGCCGTGCACGACTACCAGCGTGACCGTGGCGAGAGTGCAGCCGGTGCCGTGGTATTGCTGGTCTCGAACAAGTCGACCTGCGCGGCACTGACGCGCGCCGCCGATCGCGGCATTGCGTGCGTGGTGTTGGAGCAGCCGCGTGACGGTGACGCGCTGTTGGCGTTGCTGATCGCGCACCGCATCGAGGTGATCGTGCTGGCAGGATATTTGGCGCTGGTGCCTGCGGCGGTGACGCGCGCATATCGCGGCCGGATCGTGAACGTGCATCCGGCATTGCTGCCCGCGTTCGGCGGGCCGGGCATGTACGGACGGCGGGTGCACGCGGCCGTGATCGAGTCGGGCGCGCGCATCAGCGGCGCGAGCGTGCATTTCGTGGACGAGGTGTACGACCGCGGCGCGATCATCGCCCAGTGGCCGGTGCCGGTCTTCGAGGAGGACTCGGCGGAATCGCTGGCGGCGCGCGTGCTGCGCGTGGAGCACGCGCTGCTGCCGCGCGTGGTGGAGCTGCTCTGCGCCGAGTCGCTGGCGCTGGACGACGATGGCAGCGTGCATGGCGCGTTCCTCACCGGCAGCCATGCCGACGTCTTCTCGCTGCTCGATGGTTCCTCGCTGGCACGCGACCTGGATCACGCGCTCTCGAAATGATTGACGCAGTTTTCTCTTCATTCTTTCTCTGATTCACATGCCGAGCGCATTGCTGAGCGTTTCCGACAAGTCCGGTCTCGTTGATTTCGCCCGTGAACTCATTGCGCGTCACTGGACGCTGATCTCGACTGGTGGCACAGCGAAGGTGCTGCGCGATGCCGGCCTCACGGTCGCCGACATCAGCGACGTGACGGGCTTCCCGGAGATGCTCGACGGGCGCGTGAAGACGCTGCATCCGGTGGTGCATGGCGGCTTGCTGTACCGTCGCGACCTGCCCGAGCACGTCGCCGCGGTGGCCGAGCACAACATCGGCGCCATCGATCTCGTCGTCGTGAACCTGTATCCGTTCCGGGCGACCGCGGCGCGCGCCGGTGTGCTGCCGCACGACGTGATCGAGCAGATCGACATCGGTGGCCCATCCATGCTGCGCTCGGCCGCGAAGAACTTCAGCGCCGTCACCGTAGTCTGCGATCCCGCCGACTACGGACGCGTGATCGCGGCGCTGGATGCCAAGGACGAGGAAGGCGCGCTGATCATGCGGCGTGACCTCGCCGCATCGGTCTTCGCGCATACGGCGAGCTACGACAGCGCGATTGCCGGCTGGCTGCAGCATCAGGTCGCGCCTCAGGATCCCTTTCCGGCCACGCTGCCGCTTGCATTCGAGAAGGCGCAGGGCCTGCGCTACGGTGAGAACCCGGAACAGCGCGCCGCCTTTTACGTGGAACGCGCCGGTGCCGGCCTCGCGTCGCTCACACAGCTGGGTGGCAAGGAACTGAGCTTCAACAACCTGCTGGATGTCGATGGCGCGCTGATGGCCATCGAGCCGTTTGCCGAGCAGGTGGCCTGCGCAATCATCAAGCACACTACGCCGTGCGGGTTGGCCATCGGCGCCACGCCGCTCGAGGCGTGGCAGAAGGCGTTGGCCTGCGATCCGACGTCAGCGTTCGGCGGCGTGGTCGCCTTCTCCGTCGCCATCGACGAGGCGACTGCCGTGGCGATGTCGTCGCTCTTCCTGGAGTGCATCGTGGCGCCGGCGATCGCCGAAAGTGCCGCCGAGCTGCTGGGCCGCAAGAAGAACCTGCGTGTACTGATCGGCACGTTGCCGGCTGGCGACACCGGCGGCATGGACATGAAGCGCGTGCGCGGTGGCGTGCTGCTGCAGGACCGGATGCGCGTGCCGACAGGCGAGGTTCCGTGGAAGGTCGTCACCAGGCGTGTCCCGACCGCGGCCGAGCTGGTGGACCTGGCGTTCGCCTGGCGCGCAGTGGCAACGGTGAAATCGAACGCGATCGTGTTGACCCGCGGTGGGGCCACGATCGGCATCGGTGCCGGCCAGATGTCGCGTGTGGACGCCAGCTTCCTTGCCGGCCACAAGGCGCGGCAGGCCGGCCACGAAACCGCCGGCTCCGCGCTCGCCTCCGACGCCTTTTTCCCGTTCCGTGACGGGGTGGATCATGCGGCAACATGCGGGGTGACTGCGATTGTCCAACCCGGCGGCTCCGTGCGCGACGCCGAGGTCATCGCCGCGGCCGACGAACATGGCATCGCGATGGTCTTCACGGGCGCGCGTCTTTTTCGGCACTAGCCGGATCCGCCGTTCGCGGCGGCACCACTACCTAAGCCCCCCGGGGTCCGGCGACCTTTCCGTATTCCGGCCTGCACACTCGTCCCCTTCCAGCAGCTGATGGCCTCCTCCGCAGCCCCGATACCGGCCGTCCGGTCCAGCACCGGCCCGACGTCCGTCGTTCATACTGAGCTCGACTACCGCCCGTCGTACATGGCCGCGGGGATCGCCACGCTGGCGGTCTTCATCCTGTACCTGATCACGCTCGCGCCCTCGACGGCGATGTGGGGCGCCAGCGAGTACATCGCCGCCGCCTACGTCCTGGGCCTGCCGCATCCGCCTGGCAACCCATTCTTCATTCTGATCGGGAATGTGTTCGCGCACCTGCCCATTCCGGGCGTGTCGGTGGCGGTCAAGCTGAACATGCTGGCTGCGCTCTCGAGCGCCGTGGCGGCGGGTTCATGGTTTCTGATCACCGAACGGGTGCTGGTGAGCTGGCTGCCGCAGAAGTGGATGCGCCTGCTGGGTGCGAGCGTGGCCACGCTGATCGGTGCGACGGCATTCACGGTCTGGAACCAGAGCGTGGTAAACGAGAAGGTCTACACGGTGTCGCTGGCCCTTTTCGCGATCGTCGCCTGGCTCACGGTCACCTGGTGCGACGAGCCGGAAGGTCGTCGTGCGAACAAGCTGCTGATCCTGATCGCGTTCCTGCTCGGCCTGGGCTACGCGAACCATCCCGCCGGCATGCTGCCCGCACCCGCGGTGGGTCTCGCGATCCTGTTCCGCGCGCCGAAGACGCTGCTGAACTGGAAGCTGATCATCGCCTGCGTCGCCGCGGTGATCCTTGGCCTGACACCGTTCGCGACACAGCCTATTCGCGCCGCACATTTTCCTGCGATCAATGAAGGCGAGCCGACGGCGTGCTCCACCGAGATCGGTGTCAGCTGCACCTTCGATGCGAAGACGTGGGAACGCTTCAAGTACAACTTCGATCGCGGCCAGTACGGCAAGCCGAAACTCACTGAACGGCAGGCGCCGATCACCGCGCAGGTCGGGATGTGGTGGCTGTACTTCAAGTGGCAGTGGCTGCGCGACGCACACAATGAGAGCACCGGCCTGCAGAACGCACTCGCCGTGGTGTTTCTGGGCCTTGGCCTCATCGGCGGCTGGGTGCACTACCAGAAGGACCGGCGAAGCTTTCTCTTTTTCGGGCCGTTGATCGGCACGCTCACGGTAGGGCTGATCATCTACCTGAACTTCAAGTACGGCTATTCGCAGGACCCGGAACTGGGTGACAGCGTCGCCCGCGAAGTCCGCGATCGAGATTACTTCTACCTGTGGAGCTTCAGCGCCTGGAGCGTCTGGGCTGGCCTCGGCATGATCTACCTCTGGGAAACGATCGCCGGTTTCCTGGGCACGGAAACGGTGGAACTGGGCAAGCGGCGATTCTCGTCGCCGACACCTCGCGCATGGCGCATGAGCGCGCCGGTGCTGGCGCTGGCGTTCATCCCGATGATCGGCAACTGGACGCAGGCGAGTCGCGCGGGACAGCGTGACACGCGCGACTTCGCGTACGACCTGCTGAACAGCGTGGAGCCGTACGGCATCCTGATCACGGTAGGTGACAACGACACCTTTCCGCTCTGGTACGCGCAGGAAGTGGAAGGCATCCGCAAGGATGTACTGGTCGCGAACACGTCGCTGATGAACACCGATTGGTACACGCGTCAGATGATCCGCCGCCCGATCTACGAGTACGACGCGGCCGCCGGTCCTGCGGTGTATCGCAACGGGACGTGGACAAAGCCCACAGCCAAGCCGCTCAACCTGACGCTCGCGCAGGCCGATTCCGTGCCGCTGTACGTGCAGCTCGACTCGGCGATGGTGTTCACGCACGAGAGCATTCAGGCGATCATCGACCCGAAGAACCTGGCGCAGGGCGTGCTGGAGCGGGCCGACATCCTGACGCTGTACATGATCCGCGACAACTGGGGCACGCGGCCGCTGTACTTCTCGCGCACGTCAGGCGGCTACGGCCTGTCGCTGGGACTGGGCCAGTACCTGCTCACGCAGGGCCTTGCACGGAAGCTGCTGCCGAACCCGCCGGGGGCCAGCCGCGATACGATCGCGATCCAGGGTGAAGGCTTCGTCGACGTGAAGCGCAGTTACACGTTGTGGAACGACGTGTTCATGGGCCAGAAGAGCATCATCAGCCGCGCGGACTGGGTGGACAAGCCGTCGGCCGGCATCCCGGCGTTGTACGTCAGCGCGGGCATCGTGCTGGCCGATGCGCTGCGCGCGTCCGGTCGCGAAGCCGATGCAAAGGCCGTGGTGTCGACGGCGAAGAACATCGCCGTCGCATCGCGGACGTTGAACTGGTTCGGTGGCGAGGCCGCCATCCTCGGCGCACCGCAGCCTGTCGATACGTCCATGCCGACCGCAATCCCGCTTGGTGCGCCCGCGCAGGTCGTGCCGCCAAAGCCGTAAAACAGCGCACGCAGCGGTCATCACAGGAAGGCCCGTCGACAGCAGCATGTCGGCGGGCCTTCGTCTTGTCGTGCTGGTCGATGAACGTGTCGCGACACATGCACGCGACCTGCAACCGTCAGGCCTTCTGCAGCGGCGGGAACTCGCCCATCGCCTCACCCATGCACACCGGCAGCGCTGCCCTCCAACGCGAGTCGAACGCGACCTGCCCAGCTGGAAACAGCAGCACCACCGTCGATCCGAGCAGGAAGCGGCCCATCTCGTCGCCCTGCTTCAAGCGGACGTCGCGATCCGCGTAGTGCCACTCGCGCACAGTGCCAGGACGCGGCGGATTCACGACGCCGTGCCAGACAGTGGCCATGCTGCCGACAATCGTGGCGCCGACCAGCACGAGCACGAACGGACCATGCTGGCCCTCGAACACGCAGACCACGCGCTCGTTGCGCGCGAACAGACCAGGGACGCTGCGCGCGGTCGCACCGTTCACCGAGAAGAGATCGCCGGGAATGTGCAGCATGCGCAGCAGGCGACCGTCACAAGGCATGTGAATACGGTGATAATCCTTCGGGCTGAGGTACACCGTGGCAAAGTTGCCGTCGTCGAACTGCGCGGCCAGCGTGGGGTCGCCACCGACCAGCGCGACGGTGGAATACATGTGCCCCTTCGCCTGGACGATCTGGTCACCATCGATGGCGCCGCACTGACTCACGGCGCCATCCACAGGGCAGACCAGCCCTGCGCTCGCAATTGGCCGAGCGCCGGATTTCAACGCACGCGTGAAGAAGTCGTTGAACGTGGCATAGCGCGTGATGTCCGGCTCGGCGGCCTGCATCATGTCCACTCGGTACTGCTGCACGAAAGTACGGATCAGCGACGTGGTCAGCCGGCCGGCGCGCGCCGATGCCAGGCGACCGGCGAGTGCGGTGAGTGCCTGCTTCGGAAGCAGATATTGGTGCAGCACGGTGACGCGGGCAGGGAGACGAAGGCGTGACGCTGGAATGAATGTAGCGGTGACGGCGATTCATCACGGCGCGGCGGCGGCGCCGCGCTCCGCCCGTGCGTGACGGACACGCGGCAGCCACGCACTACCGGTACGGATACACGACGAAGAACACCAGCGACATCGCCGCCAGCAGCCAGAGCGGCGGCGGCACCTCGCGGCCACGGCCGCTGATGACCTTCAGGACCGGATACACCAGCAGTCCTGCCGTCATCCCCACGCCGATGTTGTACGTGAAGCTGATCAGCACGATCGTCAAAAATGCAGGGATCAGTTCCGTGTAGTCGGTGAAGTCCAGCTTCGTGATCGGACTGACCATCAGGATGCCGATCGCCACCAGCGCAATACCGTAGGCGTGCGGCGGAATGGCCGTGAACAGCGGCGCGAAGAAGAGCGACAGCAGAAACAGCGCGGCGACGACCAGTGCGGTGAAACCGGTGCGCCCTCCCTCCTCGATGCCGGCCGCCGACTCCACGAACGCGCCGCTGGTCGTGGTGCCGACGAATGGCGCGACGAGATTCGCCAGCGCATCGGCCAGCATCGGCTTCTCGATGTCGGGCAGGTTCCCATGTGCATCCAGCAGGCCAGCCCGCGCGGAGAGGCCGATCAGTGTGCCGATCGTGTCGACGAATGCCATCACGAACACGATCATGACCACCGGCAGCGCCTTGAGCGTGAGCGCGCCCGCAATGTCCAGCTGCCCAATGATCGGGGCAAGGCTTGGCGGCAGGCTGATAACCTGTGCGGGCCACGGCGTGATGCCCGTCGCGAACGAGAGAACGGTCGTCACGAGGATGCCGGCGATCAGCGCGCCATGCACGCGCTTCACGAGCAGCCACGCAATGATCATGAAGCCGACGATCGCGAGCAACGTCGAGGGACTCGAGAGCCTGCCCAGGCTCACCGGCGCGCCCGGGATGCCGAGTGCCACGAAACCGACCTGGTTCAAGCCGATGAATGTCAGGAACAGGCCAATGCCCACCGGATAGCTGTGCTTGAGCGACGTCGGAATCGCATTCGCCAGCCAGCTTCGCACCTTGAAGACCGACAGGATCGTGAACAGCACGCCGGCCAGGAAGATCGCGCCGAGCGCCGTCTGCCACGGAAAGCCCATGCCCTTCACGACGGCATAGGCGATGAACGCGTTCTCGCCCATGTACGGCGCGATCGCGAACGGCCGTTTCGCATACACACCCATCACCAGCGTGCCGAACGCGGCGGAGATGATCGTCGCGGTGATTGACGCACCCTTCGGCAGCCCCGCCGCCTCGAGGATCGCCGGATTCACGATGATGATGTACGCCATCGTGAGGAACGTGGTGATGCCCGCCAGCGTCTCCTGCCGATAGCTGGTGTTCCGGCCAGCGAAATCGAAGTACCTGTGCATGTGTGCGCGTGTGGTGATCGGTGACCGTGGCGGTGCTGCTACTTCGTGGGTAGCGCCTTCAGATAGGCGAGCACGAGCGCCGCTGAATTGTCTGCCGCCAGCCTGCCGAACGTGCGGACCTCGTTGCGGCCAGCGCCACCGCCAGCAAGGTCGGACAGCGAGCGGAATGCGATGTACGGCACCCGGTTCTGGTAGGCGACCTGCGCGACTGCCGCGGTCTCCATGTCGAGCGCATCGGCCTGAAATGTTCGCCACACCCACTCACGGTACTCGGCGTTGTCCACGAAGGTGGAGCCGCTCACACCGCGGCCGCCCGTCACCACACGGGGCTCGCGACTCAAACACTCATTCGTTTGCGTGCAGCGTGACAGCCGCACCGTCTGCGACACCTGTTGCGCCGCCGCCAAGGCCAGGCTGTCCACCGGGAACCAGAAGCGGCGTTCCAGCGAATCGGGTCGACCGCGCTGGGCGGCGACCGAACTGCCTCGCGGAAACATCATGCCGTATCCGCCGAACTCGCCGGCCATGCCGTTGGTCTCCCACCCTCCCTGCACCGCGCGCGCAAACACCTGCTCCTGATAGCTGCCCCACTGTGCGGGCACCGTCACGTCACCCACGGCCAGTCCCGGGTTCACGCCGCCGGCGATTCCCGAGAAGACGATGCACCGCACCGTGAATCCATCGAGCAGCGACTGTGTGGTCATGGCGGCGTTGACCATGCTGTAACCGCTGAGCAGCAGCACCACGTCTTGCCCCGCAAGGCGTCCCAGGTAGTGCGTGCGTCCATTGATGATGCGGGTGGACGAAATGACGGTCGCGGCGCGCAGGCGATCGAGCTCCGCATCGAATGCCGAGATCACCGCGACGCGCGGCGTCCTGTCGATGTCGTTGGCGGAACCGGAACGGATCGAGGCGCAGCCCGACGCAATGCACGGGAGTCCAGCAGCCAGAACTGCACGCACAAGAAAGTGTCGCATGTCGAAGTC
>JACMPK010000022.1 GCA_014377535.1 Gemmatimonadaceae bacterium | reverse complement strand
CGCGCAGGGGCGCCTCGCTCGCGACCGCCCTCGCGTTCGGCAGTGTGTCGCCTGCAACGGCATACGGCTCGTCGCCCGCCGGCCCGGGAATCCTGAATGTGGTGGATGCCGCCGGCATCACGCTGTTCAATGCGCAGATCCCGCTGCTGCGCGACACCGCCCAGACGATCATCGCCTTCGGCAATCCGGGCACCGTGTTCGTCGCCGGATCGGCACGCAGCTTCCAGCCTGTCGCCCTGAAGGACCCCGCGGCGACGCCCACGGCGGGTGCCTGGCTGCGCACCGTGCACGCGGCCGACTCGGTGTCGGCCACCGCCGGTGCCGCGACGTCGGGTGTGGACATCTACATCTACCCGCAGGGCACCGTGCGGCCCGCCGCGGCACCAGCTGCCGGTACCGCGATTCGCATCATCAACGCCTCGTATCGCGCCGTCACGGGTTACCTGCCATTGACGACACCGGGCGCTTACACCGTGGAAGTGTTTGCGACGGGCGCGACTCCCGCCACGGCCACGCCGCTGATCGTGACGAGCGTGACGCTGACCAACCTGTTCAAGGCGACCGTCGTGGCGCGGCGCGCGTTTCCCAGCGCCACCACGGCGCCGCTGAATGCGTTCGGGCTGGTTCTGCTGCCGGAGTAAGGCGGTCGCGTGCCGCATTGCCACGGTGACGCTTCCACATCGCACGTGCATGTCCCCATGCGGCACTGCCGCGAATCGCAGGTCCACTCGAACAAGTCAGGATCGCTCATGTCCTTTCCACGTCGGATAGTGACGCTCGTGCTGGCAGTGTTTTTCCCGGTGGCGCTGATGGCGCAGTCCGGTCGAGGCAATGTGTCCGGCCGTGTGACAGAAGCAGGGTCGACCACCCCGATTGCCGACGCGCAGGTGAACGTGCCCGGCACGTCGATCGGCGCCGTCACGAAGGCGGATGGTACTTTTTTTCTTCGCGGCATCCCCGCCGGCTCGGTCTCGGTGCGCGTGCTGCGCATCGGATACGGAGAGCGGAAGAGTGTCGTCACGGTGGTCAGCGGGCAGACGGCCACGCTGAACGTCTCGCTCAGCAAGGTCGCCGTGCTGCTTGCACCGGTGATCACCACGGTGACGGGCGCACAGCGCCGCTCCGAGGTGCCGAACCAGATCTCGTCCATCGACGTCGCGAAGGCGATCGAGGAATCACCGGTTGCCAGCATCTCGGACGTGCTGGTATCCAAGGTGGCCGGCGTGTCGCTGGCCGGCGGTTCATCGGTGGGCTCGGGCTCGCGTATCCGCATCCGCGGCACCGCGTCACTCTCGCTCGGCAACGACCCGATCTACGTGATTGACGGCGTGCGCGTGGGCGGCGGCAACCAGCAGGCCTTCGGCACCGGCGGTGCGCCGGCCGGTCGCCTGAATGACATCAACCCGGACGACATCGAGACGCTCGATGTGCTGCGTGGTCCGGCCGCCTCGGCGCTCTACGGCACCGACGCCGCGACCGGCGTGATCGTGATCACCACCAAGCGCGGCAAGATCGGCGCGCCGCGGTGGAACATGTACACCGAGCAGGGGCAGGTGCAGGACAACAACCGGTACCCCAAGGCGTACACCATGTGGGGCCGCAATGCCGTGGGCGCGGGCATCGACTGCAACATCCAGTCGATCGCTTCGGGTGCATGCCGTCCGGACTCGCTGACGACGTTCAACGTCTGGAACGATCCGCGCTCGTCGCCGCTCAAGAACGGCTACCGCAACCAGTACGGCGTGAACGTTTCCGGCGGCAGTGATGCCCTGAGCTACTTCGTGTCTGGTGAATCCGAGGGCACGTCCGGCACGCTGACGGTGCCGCAATTCGAACTTGGCCGATTCAGCCGCACGCAGGTCGCGGTGCAGGATGCATGGCTGAACCCGAACGACTACACCCGTCGGGGACTGCGCGCGAACCTGGACCTCACGCTCGCGCCCAACTTCACGTTGCCGATCCGCAACTACTTCACCACGTCGACGTTCCGCAATCCGCAGGATGGCAACAACACGAACGGGCTTGGTTCGCATGCCTTCGGTGGTGCAGGCACGTACAATCGCGTGGCCGGCACCGTGCCAGGCAACGACTCGCTGGGTGGATATCGCCTGTTCACGCCGGGTGACATCTTCCAGCAGACGAACGAGCAGGTCACGCATCGCTACATCGGCTCCATCAACCCCACGTACTCGCCCACGACCTGGCTCACGACGCGCGCTGCCCTCGGCCTGGACTTCACGTCCGGCACCGAGTCCAACCGCTGCCTGCGCGACCAGTGCCCGAACTTCGGCCAGAACCGCCTCGGCTTCGTGAGCACCAGCCGCACGCGCAGTTTTCAGTATACCGGCGAAGCGACGGCCACTGCGACGTTCCGCCTGTTCAACGATTACCTGTTCCGCACCGTCGGCGGCTTTCAGTACGTGCAGGCCTCCAGCGACAACGTGAACGCATCTGCGCAGCAGCTGCCGCCCGGCGCGCAGACCATCTCGCAGGGCTCGGTGCCCGGCGCGAACGAAGGGACGACGATTGCCCGCACGGCCGGCTATTTCGTGGAACAGAACATCCAGGTCTTCGACCGCATCGACATCCGCGCGAGCGTGCGTGGTGACCAGAACAGCGCATTCGGCAAGAATTTCGGTACCGTGCTGTATCCGGGTGCCGGCATCTCGTACCGTGTGCAGGAAGAGAAGTGGTTCCCGTTCAAGTCGGTGGTCAATCAGTTCCGCCTGCGCGGGTCGTGGGGACAGGCCGGCCTGCGTCCGGGTACCACGGCGGCACTGCCGTTCTTCGGCGCCAACCAGTACCGCGCCAACGCCGCCGATGTGCCAGGCCTGATCTTCCAGCAGCTCGGCGACCTGAATCTCCGCCCGGAAACCGTGACGGAGCGCGAGTTCGGCGCTGACCTGAACATGTGGAACGACCGCTTCACGTTCACGGTCACCCGATACCAGAAGGTGTCACAGGACGCCATCGTGAATCGTATCGTCGCCCCGTCGTTCGGCACCGGCTCCACCACGCAGGCCTCCAATCTGGGCCAGGTCACGAACAAGGGCTGGGAAGGCATCGTGACCGTGCGTGTGGTCGACACGAAGCCCATCGGCTTCGATTTCACCGTCAACGGCTCGTACAACACGAACACGCTCGATGACCTGGGCCGCGACGCCGCCGGCAACCCGATCCCGCCAATCATCGGCACGCAGATTCGACAGACGAAGGGCTACCCTCTCAACGGTTTCTGGCAGCGCAAGTACACGTATGCCGACGGCAACGGCGACGGCTTGATCACGGTTTCCGAAATCACGCCGGACACCGCCATCACGTTTCACGGCTACTCGTCGCCACGCACGGAAATCTCGACGCAGGCCGGCCTCGACCTGTTCGGTCGCTCGGTCCGCATCACGGCGCTGTTCGACTTCCGTGGTGGCTACAAGATCGACAACACCACAGAGCGCTTCCGCTGCACGACGCGCATCAATTCGCAGGAACGCATCGATCCGAGTGCGTCGCTGGACAGACAGGCACGCTGCGCCGCGGCACTCGTTCCCGGCGTGAACAACTCGACGGTCGGCTTTCTGGAGTCGGGCGATTTCGTCCGCTTCCGTGAGCTCGCCGTGACCTGGCGTGTGCCGACTCGCCTCGCCACGCAGATCCCGCGCATGCGCAACACCACCCTCACGCTCTCCGGCCGCAACCTGGCCACGTGGACGAAGTTCACGGGCGTCGATCCCGAGACGTTCGGCGGTGGCTTGGGCAACGTGCAGGACGAGTTCCAGGTCACGCCGCCGCTGACCACCTTCGCGCTCCGCGTCAACTTCGGCTTCTGAGGAGCGACCACACATGACCTCCCGACACATCATTCCGATGCCAGTGAATTCCTCCGTGCGATTCGCACGGACTGCAGCGCGACTCGGCGCCGTCGCGGCCGCGGTGCTGCTCAGCGGATGCCAGCTCGACACGATCGTGAAGGCGACGGACCCGGACATCATCGATCCGGCCTTCATCCAGAGTGCATCGGGTGCCGACGGCATCCGCGTGGGCACGCTGGGCCGCTTCAACGCGAGCACCACGGGCGGCGAGTCAATGCTGCTTTACGGTGGGCTGATGGGCGACGAATTCACCACCGGTGACACGTTCACGCAGCGCATCGAGACGGACCAGCGCTCGCTGACGCCGGAGAACGGCAACGTCACGACCGCTTATCGCGGCATCCACCTCGTGCGCGTGGGTGCGCTGCAGGCGCGCGATGCGCTTCGCAAGTTCCCGCAGTCCACGGGGAACGAGTGGCGTTTGGCCGAGATGTATTTCGTCGAGGCGTACATGATCAACCTGATGGCCGAGCACTTCTGCAACGGCCAGCCGCTCAGCACCCTCGAGAATTTTCTGGAGACGCCAAGTCCGCGCATCCCGACCGACTCGTTGTACCTGCTGGCGCAGGCGCGCATCGACTCCGCATCGTCCATTCTGCTGCCCGCGCTCGCGACGGCAAACGATGTCCGCGTCCGCAACGCGCTGCTCGTGCTGCGCGCCCGTATTGCGCTGAACCAGGGCAACTTCGCGCTCGCATCCACGGCTGCCAGCACGGTGCCCAGCACGTACACGTGGGATCAGGAGCACAACCTGAACGTGCGCACGCCGGGTGTCTGGTCGCTCATCAACAACACGCGCCGCTACATCGTGAGCAACAACGAAGGCCCGTTAAATATGGGCTTCGCCAATGCCACGCAGGATCCGCGTGTGCCGACCTGCCAGCCTGGTGCGGGTGGGTTCAACGCCGCCGCTTGCACAGCAGCGGGCTTCACCACCACGCGTCCGTTCGACAGCGGCAACAACTCCGTGCCGAACGCGCGGTATCAGCTGATCTGGGAGACCGACAGCCGCAGCGTGTCGCTGATCAACGGCCTGCAGGCGCGCCTGTTCGAGGCCGAGGCGCAGAATCGCCTGGGCAACTTCAATGTGGCGCTCCCGTTGCTGAATGCACTCCGGAACGCGCCGCCGGCGTATGTGCTGCCGGGCCGTACGATCACCGGCCTCGCGGCGCTGGTCGATCCGGTCACGCCGGATGCTCGTCGCAACCTGATCTTCCGCGAGAAAGGCTTCTGGCTGTTCGGCACCGGTCACCGCTTCGGCGACATGCGCCGCATGATGCGCCAGTACGGCATGACGCAGACCGACGTCTGGCCGAACGGCATCTGGCAGATCAATCGCGTGCCGGGCTACGGCACGGACGTCACGTTCCCGACGCCGGCCGCTGAAGCGAACAACCGCCTCATCCCGCAGTCACAGCCCGGCATCCCGGCCTGCATCGATCGGAACGCCTGAGCTGTTGTCGCACGAATTCGAACGAACGCGGGGGCCGTCACCAACGACGGCCCCCGCGTTCGTTTTGCGATACAAGAAACGCAACGCAAGGCACCGCCAGACAAGCACAAGCAACGCACTTCAATTCACTTTAACGCACTTCAACGCACTGCACCGCGTGCACATCGACCGCCGCTATGCGTGTCCTGCCCTCCGCTGCTCCGCGCCTCCGCGTGAACGGCGTTGACGATCTTCCATCGACGCAGACGACAGCGCAGGCGACAGAACGACAGCACGACAGCGCAGCTCTCAAAGCAGCGACGTCTGCACCGCAACAGCATCACCCGGTGGCGTGTACCCGAAGTGCCGGTACGCGATCGCCGTCGCCATGCGACCACGCGGCGTGCGCTGCAGGAAGCCATTTTGCACCAGGAAAGGCTCGTACACTTCCTCGATCGTGCCTTCGTCCTCGCCCACGGCAGCGGCCACGGTCTTGAGGCCCACCGGCCCACCTTCGAACATCTCGATGATCGCGCGCATGATCCGCGCATCCATGTCATCCAGGCCAAAGGTGTCCACTTCCAGCAGTTCCAGCGCGGCGTCGGCCACGGCCTTGTCGATGATGCCGTTTGCCTTCACCTGCGCGTAGTCGCGCACGCGGCGCAGCAGTCGGTTGGCCACGCGCGGCGTGCCGCGCGCGCGGCGTGCCAGCTCGTGTGCGCCATCGGGCGTGATGGTGCAATTCATCACCAGCGCCGTGCGCTTCACCACCTGCTCCAGGTCTTCGGTGGGGTAGTACTTGAGCTGCTGATGGATGCCGAAGCGCGCGCGCATCGGCGCCGTCAGCATGCCGAGCCGCGTGGTGGCGCCGATCAGCGTGAACTTCTCCACCGGCATCGTGATCGTCTGCGCCTTCGGTCCATCCGACAGGCGGATGTCCACGCGGAAATCCTCCATGGCGGGGTAGAGAAACTCCTCGATGATGGGACGTAGACGGTGGATCTCGTCGATGAACAGGATGTCGCCTTCGCGCAGGTTGGTCAGCGTACCAACCAGGTCACCGGGCTTCTCCAGCGCCGGCCCTGCCGTGGTGCGGATGTTCACGCCCATCTCGCGCGCGATCAACTCAGCCAGCGTGGTCTTGCCCAAGCCCGGCGGCCCGAAGAACAGCACATGATCCAGCGGTTCCTTCCGGTGCTGTGCGGCATCGATATAGATGCGCAGCGACTCCTTCACCTTTGGCTGCCCGATGAACTCGGCCAGGCGCTGTGGCCGCAGCGACAGCTCGACCAGCGAGTCGTCGTCAATCGCTTCGGGTGTCGTGATCTCGGCGCGCGTCATCTCGGAAGGTATACCCGAAGAAACACCGGCGCGCTATCGCGAGCCGATGCGTGCCAGCGCCGCGCGGATCAGCGCCGCGGTGCCGTCCTTGCCGTCGCCGGCATCCAGCGCCGCGCGAATCCCCGCCTCCGCCTCTGCACTCGCATAGCCCAGCGACTGCAGCGCACGCACCGCATCGTCCACACCCGCGCCGCCGGTGGTCGCGATGCTCGAGGTGCCGCGCTGCAGGTCGTCCACCTTGTCGGCGAGGTCCAGCACCACCTGCTCCGCCTTCTTCTTGCCCAGTCCCTTCACCTGCATCAGCGTTGCGACGTCGCGCTCGCGGATGGCGCGCACCAGTCGCTCGGCGCTCAGGGCCGAGAGCATGTTGAGCGACAGCTGCGGCCCGAAGCCCTTGGCGTTCAGCAGGCGCATGAAGACGTTGCGCTCGTACGTCGTGCCGAAGCCGAACAGCTGCCAGCCATCCTCCTTCACCACGAGATGCGTGTGCAGGCGCACCGTCTCACCGGCTTTCGGCAGCGACTCGAACGTCGAGAGTGGAATCGCGAGCGTGTAGCCCACACCGCCCGACGTGAGCAGCTGCACCACCGTGAGGTCGCGCTCCAGCAGTTCGCCTACCAGCAGCGTGATCATCGTGCACGTCCCGCCGCGTCGGCCAGCAGTTGCGACGTGCGCATCGAGAGCAGGCAGGTGAGGGCCGCCGCCACCCCATCGGCGGCATCGTTCGGGCTGGGCACCGACTTCAGGCGCAGCAGTGTCTTGACCATGTACTGCACCTGTTCCTTGGTGGCTCCGCCGGTGCCGGTGATCGCCTTCTTGATTTCGGCTGGCGGATACTCGTGGATGATCACGCCGGCGCGTGCGCCCGCCAGCAGCAGCACGCCACGCGCGTGACCAAGTGTGACGGTCGTGCGCACGTTGCGCGCGTAGAAAATGGATTCCACCGCGAGCGCGTCGGGCTGGTGGCGCGCGATCAACTCCGTCACGCCCTCGAAGATCTCGACCAGTCGATTGGCGAGCGGGTCGCGCGGCGACGTGCGGAACACGCCGCATTCCACCAGCGTCGCCGTGCCGCGTCCATCACCGCGCACCACGCCGAAGCCGGTGACCGCCGTGCCCGGGTCCAGGCCAAGAACGAGCAGGGTCAGGCCCGGCCGTCAGTGAACACGTCGGTCGTCGGGTCGCGCGCAACGTCAGTCGTCAAGCGCGGACTCGTCGATGTCGAAGTTGCCTTCGACATTCTGCACGTCGTCCAGGTCCTCCAGAATCTCCAGCAGCTTCACCAGCTGGCGCGCATCGTCGCCCGTGACGGCGACGGTGCCCTGCGGCAGCCACTCCAGCTTTGCCTCGCCGATCTTCATGCCCTTCGCCTCGAGCGCTTCCTTCACTGCATGCAACTCGCTCAACCCCGTGGTGATGGCGAAGGTGTCGTCCTCGCGGGCGAAGTCGCTCGCGCCGGCGTCGAGCGCGAGTTCCATCATCGCATCCTCGTCGCCCGCGGCCGGCATGTAGATGCGCCCGCGACGATCGAACATGAATGCGACCGATCCAGCGGTGCCCAGGTTGCCGCCGTTTCGCGTCAGCTTGGCCCGCACCTCGGCCACCGTGCGCGTCGGGTTGTCGGTCAGCGCCTGGATCATCAGCGCGACGCCTCCCGGACCATACGCCTCGTACGTGATTTCCACGTAGTCCACGCCCTCCAGATCACCCGTGCCCTTCTTGATGGCACGGTCGATGTTGTCCTTCGGCATGGATAGCGAGCGCGCGGCGTCGATCGCGGTGCGCAGGCGCGGGTTGCCGCCCGGATCACCGCCGCCGCCCTTGGCCGCAACGGTGATCTCGCGAATGAGCTTCGTGAACACGGCACCGCGCTTCGCGTCGGTCGCCGCCTTGGCATGCTTGATGTTCTTCCACTTGCTGTGGCCAGCCATTGCAACTCCGTGCTGTCGGCGTGTGAGGTCAGCCGCAAAGATAAGCCGGTCGGGACCGGTTACGACTCGAGGAGGTCCTCGACGCGACCGGCGCCGGGCTCGATGTGCAGGTCCGTGAAGGCGCTGGGCGCGGCGCGATGCTTCAGCACATGCACCTCGAAGGCGCCGGCCACATCGGGCGCGTCATCATATAACGCCTCGCGGAAGATCCCCATCACGACGTCGGCCACGCACGCGGCCGCGCCCAGCACGCCGAACTCGTGGAGCGTCGGTCGGGGTGGCGGGTTTTGCGCATGGCCGGTGGTGAGCGGGGCGGTCAGCAGCACCACCACGTCATGATCCACGGCCGCGCGCTTGGCTAGCCGCACGACCTGTGCGTGCGCTTCGGCAACCGGGCGCGGCGGCTGGTCGACGGCGGCCAGTCCGTCGATGATGACCAGCGCCGGTAACTCGCCAGCATCGAGCCGTTCTGCGAGCAGCGCCGGCCCATGAGGTGCCCGCTCGACGCTGATCGGCAGGCGGCGCAACACGTCGGCTGCCGATTTCAAAGCATCCACACCACCACTCGGCAAGATCCCGGTGCGCAGCGCGACCTGCGTCACACCGGATTCGGCTGACACGAGCCGTTCCCAGCATCGCTCCACGGTGGACTCGTGCGCCAGGATCAGCACCGGGTGTCCGGCGACGGCCGCGCGGATCGCGATGCCCATGACGAGCGACGTCTTGCCCGAACCTGCATCGCCGCCCACGATGGCCAGCTCGCCGCGCCGGAGCCCGCCGGCCAGCAGTCGGTCCAGCGAGGGATAGCCTGTCGTCACGAGATCGGGCGCAGGCAGCGGCCGGCCGCCATCGGACGCGAGGCGCTGCAGGACGGTGGACAGCAGTTCGCGACTGGTGGGCATCAGCACATTCAAGGGAGGGAGGAACCACGGAGGCGCTGCGCCAAGGTCGTGAGCTCGGCACGGGCACCGTTATCCAGCATGGCATCAGCGGCGTCGCGCATCACGTCCAGCGCATCGGCCAGCTGCAGTGTGTCGCGATCACCAGCCACGTCGCAGGCGCGCGAGACGGCAAGGCTGAGCGCCGACGGCAGCGATTGCGTGACGAGCCAGCGGCGGGTCGCCTCGGCTCGCTGCTGCAGCGCGTCCACGTCGCCCGTGTCCGCCTCGCGCGGCAGGCGCGGCAGCGCGAGGCGCGCGACCATCCAGCAGGCCAGCACAGCCGTACGATCGCGAGGATGCTCCAGCGCGGACGCCTGCCGCACCAGTGCATGCAGCGGAAGCGCGAGCGGCGTCAGAAGCGGCACAGGGCGTGACATGAAGGCCAAAGGTACCCCCGTTCGCCGGCCATCGACCCGACGACCGGCGAACCCCGGCATGCGCTGATGGGGTACCTTCTCCGCATCATGACCCTGCCACCAAAAGCCGTGCTCTGGGTTGACGATGAGGCCGAGATGCTCGAGGCCCATCGTCTTTTCTTGCAGGACAAAGGTTACGACGTCGAGATGACGCGGAACTCGGAAGACGCCCTGGAGCTGTTGCGCCGCCGCCGGTTCGACGTGCTGCTGCTGGACGAGCAGATGCCGGGCAAGCGCGGGCTGGAGACCTGGCGCGACGTGCAGATGATCGATCCGATGCTGCCGGTCGTCATGATCACCAAGAGCGAGGAGGACGGCACGCTGCGCGAGGCACTGGGTGCGGCCGTGCACGACTATCTCGTGAAGCCGGTGAATCCGCGACAGGTGCTCGCCGCCATTACGCGCATCCTGGACGGCACGCGACT
>JACMPK010000220.1 GCA_014377535.1 Gemmatimonadaceae bacterium | reverse complement strand
CATGCGCCGTTGGCGCGGAAACACGTGTCACAACAGCCACCCGGAGAACCACTTATGAGCAGAATCGCGATCGTGAACGCTCTGGTCGACAATGTCGGCCTCTCGAAGAAGCACGCCACCGCCGTGCTGAAGGAGCTGTTCGACGCAACTGACGGCATCATTGCCAAGTCGCTGAAGAAGGGCGAGAAGATCGGCATCACCGGCTTCGGCACATTCTCCATCGGTAAGCGCAATGCACGTGTCGGCCGCAATCCGCAGACGGGCGAGAAGGTGAAGATCGCCGCCAGCAAGGCGCCGAAGTTCAAGGCCGGCGCCAGCCTCAAGGCGTTCGTGAACGGCAAGACCGCCGCCACCAAGAAAGTCGCCAAGAAGGTCGCCAAGGAGGTCGCCAAGAAGGTTGCCAAGAAGGCCGCCAAGAAGAAGTAGTTCAGCCGTTGTGCAGTGAACGCGGGGCGCCGACTGGCATCGTCGGCGCCCCGCGTCGCGTGCGCCATGGGGCTGCACAGTAGACTCCATGCATGCCTGCCAATGCCGCTGACCGCACGCGACCCCTCCTCGACGCGACGGTCGACGTGGAGACACCGGAACAAGTCATCGTGTCGTACACGCTGGCCGGTGTCGGCACACGCGGCGCCGCAGCGTTGATCGACCTGCTGCTGATGCTGGTGCTCACAGTCACGCTCACGTATGCCGCCGCATCGGTGCCCAAGCTCGCGCCCGGTCTGCACGGCTTCGGCGGTCGCGGATGGGTGCGCGCCACATTCATCATTGGCCAGTTCCTGATTCTGTGGGGCTATTTCGTTGCCTTCGAGGCACTCTGGGACGGACAGACCCCGGGCAAGCGCGTACTGGGGCTGCGCGTGGTGCGCAACGGCGGGGGCGGCATCGACATGCGCGCCAGCGCCGCGCGCAACCTGATCCGCTTCGTCGACTTCCTGCCGCTCGGCTACTTCATCGGCATGGTGGCCATGGTTGCCAATGCGAGGAACCAGCGGCTCGGCGATCTCGTGGCCGGCACGATCGTGGTGCGCGAACGGCTGCTGCGACATCAGCGTCCCACCACGACTGACACCGCCGAGACTGCGGACGACTCTGCACATGTGGCGACGCTGGACGATGAGCGCTTTGCGCTGCTCGACCGATTCGTGCACCGGCAATCGACGCTCGATGATGCCTCGCGCACGCGCATCGCCGCGGCACTGATCGCGCGGCTTGGCATCGAGACGCAGGCCGATGCGGTAAATGCGCTGCGCACCCTGCACCAGCAGGAACTGCGTGCGCGGCAGCGTGCGCGACCCACGGCCAGCAGCGGTGCTACGCGCCGCGAGGAGTGGTCGCTCATCGCCGAGGGTCGGCCGCGCTGGGATGCCTTCGCGACGGAACTCGCGAGCGTGCGGCGACGCGGGCTGCACACGCTGCGCGAAGAAGACGTCACGGCGTTCGTCGAGGGGTATCGCGAAGTCGCGACCGATCTCGCGCGACTCCGCACAGCCGACCGCGGTCGCGGCGGCGATGCGGTGTTCGCGCTCTCGCGACTGGTCTCGGCGGGCCACAACCTGCTCTATCGTCGCCCCACGCAGGGGCTGGAGCGCGTCGTGCGATTCGTCACCTTCGATGTGCCGCGCGAGGTGCGCCGCAGCTGGCGTCACGTGGCCGTCGCCAGCGCGCTGCTCTTCGTGCCCGCGTTCGTCACGATCGTCGCCATCGTCCGCGAGCCGGCACTCGCGACGCGCATGCTGCCGCCGAGCATGATTGCGCGCGCCGAGGAAGGGCAGCGGCGCGGAAGCACCGGTGCCGACTACCTGCCGAATGGCGAGGACGAGAAGGGGTCTGCACTCTCGGCGTTCCTGATGACCAACAACATCCGCGTCGCGCTGGTCGCCTTCGCGGGCGGCATGACTGCCGGTGTGCTGACGGTCTATGCGCTGGTGTTCAATGGCATGGCCGCACTCGGCGCCGGCGTGGGTCTCTACATCACGCGCGGCATCAGTGGCCAGATACTTGGCTTCGTCGCGGCGCACGGCGTGCTGGAACTCAGCGCGATCTGCATCTCTGGCGCGGCAGGGCTGCTGCTCGCGACGGGCATGCTGGTGCCAGGCGACCGTACGCGACGTGAGGCGCTGGTGGCCAATGGCGTGCGTTCGCTGCATCTCGTTGCCTGCGTGGTGCTGTTCCTGGTGCTCGCCGGCCTCATCGAAGGCAACATCTCGCCGTCGAAGTTGCCGGACAGTGCCAAGTTCGCGACCGCCGCGATCACCGCGATCTTCATGGCCTGGTACCTGTCACTCGGTCGTGGCGCCGACACCAGCGCGTCAATGCCGCCGGCTACAGCTCGCCGCGCGCCTTGATCGACAGGTAGCGATTCACGAGCGCCGCACTCATCGCCTGCGGTGGCACGTCCAGCACCTGCACACCCGAACGACGCATGCGCTGCAGCGCATCCGCGCGCGCATCGAGCAGTGACTCGGCGGCGGCACCGCGCCAGGCATCGAGTTCGTCGCCACGTGCGGCGGGCTGCGCGGCTGCCACCAGTGCATCGTTCCGCAGCGCCAGGAACAGCGTGACGTGCCGTAGTGCGGCATGGTGCGTCTGCGTGACCACGGCGCGGCTCGCGCGCACGTCGATCACGTCACTGAGGCAGATCACGAGTGCACGCGACCGCTGGCGTTGCGCGAGGGTGCGGAAGGCCAGTGCATAATCCGGCTCCACCAGCCGCGCGTCACAGCCCGCCAGCGTGCGGCGGATCGCGCGCATGGCCGCCGTGCCGGTCGACGGTGGCACCCAGCCGCGAATCTGGTCGTCGAACACCAGCAAGCCGATCTTGTCGCGACCCTGCAGCGCCACATCGGCCAGCACGAGGCAGGAGTTGATCGCGTACTCGAAACGCGAGCGGTCGCCGGCCATCTGCGTCATCAACCGGCCGGCATCCAGCGCGATGATCACCGTCTGGCCCTGCTCTACCGTGTATTCGCGCACCTGTGCGCTGCCGCGTCGTCCGCTCGCCTTCCAGTCAATGTGCCGCGGATCGTCACCGGGCACGTACGCGCGCAGCGCGTCGAACGTCATGCCGCCGCCACGTCGCCTGATCTGTCGCACGCCCGCGTCGCGCAGGCGATGCTGCACCGCCAGCAGTCGAAAGCGGCGCACCTGCGACAGCGACGGCACCACCGCCACCTGATCGTCCGGCGTCACGGTGCGGATCACGTCCACCAGCCCCAGCGCGCCATGCACGCGCATCGCGATCGGGCCCAGCGACGCCGGACCACGTAACACTCCGCGAATCGGCGTCGTGCAGGTCACGCGACCCAGGGCCGGCACCAGCAGCACCTGCATGCGCGGCCCGGCGCCGCCGAGTGACGCCGGCACACGCTCGGCCAGCTGCACGCGCAACGCGCGCGGCCACGACGACGCCAGCTCATACTCCAGCAGTGCGTCGTCACCGGACCCCAGCTGCAGTGGCGCGGTGCGCGTGACGACGAGCGCCTCGCCGGACGGCAGCTGCAGCGCATCCCAGAGCGCGGCACCCAGTACGAAACCGATCGCCGCCACTGCAACTGCAATCGACCATGGCGCCGGCAGCGGCAGCAGCCATGCCAGTGCCGCCGCCGAAAACCAGAGTGCGAGGCGCGGCGTTGGCGCGTAGCTGAACAGCAGCGATGCGAGACGCCGGATCATGCGACGAGGCTCACGACTGCGTCACCCGCACGCCGCATGTCAGACCGGCGCCGGCACGCGCAGCAGCACGGCCGCCAGCACGTCGTCCGTCGTGCGCCCTTCCACATCCAGCTCCGGGCTCAGGATCAGTCGATGCCTGAGCGCGGCCGGGGCCAGTCCCTTCACATCGTCCGGTGTCACGAAGTCGCGGCCCGCAAGCACGGCTCCCGCACGCGAGAGGCGCAGCAGTGCGACGGCGGCGCGTGGCGATGCACCCAGCGCCAGCGCCGGATCCTCGCGCGTGGCGCGCACCAGCGTCGCGATGTACGCGATCACCTCCGGCGCGATCGTCACGCGATCGGTTGCCTCACGCAGCGCATCCAGCTCCTTGGCCGACAGCGCGGGGCCATCTGCGGCAAAGGTCCGCTCCGGATCATCGCCGCGGGCATGGGCCTGCAGCATCGTCAGTTCGTCCGCCGCCGACGGGTAGCCCACGCGCACCTTCACCAGAAATCGGTCCAGCTGTGCTTCCGGCAACGGATAGGTCCCCTCGAATTCCACCGGGTTCTGCGTCGCCACCACGGTGAAGCGGTCGCCAAGGTCGTGTCGCGTGCCATCCACCGTGACCTGCTTCTCCTGCATCGCCTCGAGCAGTGCGGCCTGCGTCTTCGCCGGCGCGCGATTGATCTCGTCGGCAAGGATGACGTCGGCGAACAAGGGACCCGGACGGAACTCGAAGTGACCATCGCTGCCGCGCAGGACGGACGTACCCGTGATGTCGGCCGGCATCAGGTCGGGCGTGAACTGGATGCGTCCGAAGCGCACGCCGCACGCCGCCGCGACGGTGCGCACCAGCAGCGTCTTCGCCACACCCGGCACGCCTTCCAGCAGCACATGCCCGCGTGCGAGCAGTGCGGCCAGCAGCTCGTCCACGGCGATGTCCTGACCCACGATCCGTCGCCGGATGGCTGCCCGGAGTGCCTCGACGGCATCGGCGGTGGACAACGTGCGCTGAGGTTCCGTCATGCATCACTCCGCGCGGCCTGCGGTCCGGCCGCCGCATGCAGGCACGAGCCTGTCGTGTGCTGCGCGCGTTCGTCTGCAATTGCCAGTGTGCCTGCGTGTGCGTCGGTCATGTGCGTCCGTCGGATGCATCGGGTGAGTCGGTCACGGAGTGAGGCACTCCGCATCAATGTGCGCTGCCGCCTGTCGCAACGCCGGAAGTGCAGTTGGCGCGGCAGGGTCATGCATCGCGCGGGCGAGGATTGCGGCATCATCGGCGATCGCGGGGTGCCGCTGGGAGAGCGCGGTCAGGAACTCCGCGTCGTCCATCGCACGCCAGCGACCTGCCGCGTGGCGCCGGCGAATGCCTCGTGCCAGCATGCGCGCCACGGTGCGCGTGCCACGCACCGCCTGCCATGCCGTCGCCAGCGCATCGACATGTTCCAGCGCGGAGCGGCGCTCCTCGCGCGCACGGTACACGGGAGCCAGCGTGCGGCGCCCGCGCGCGAACAGCAGCACGAGTCCGGCCGCGATCAGCGTCAGCACGGCACGACCTGCGTCGGTGCCCCGCAGCCACTCCATCAGCACCACGCCCGCGCCGTCGTCGCGAGGCAACTGGTAGTACTCGGCAAACACGATCTCGCGACGCCGACCCTCCGAGAGATACTCCAGCGCGCGCACCACGCTCAGCGCGGACCCCATCGCACAGTTCCGCATCTGGTCGGTGCGCAGCACGTCAGGGTCGGCCAGCGCCACCACGCGACCGCGACCCAGTTGGAACGCGACCATCGTCGGCTGCAGATCGGGTGCCCGCGAGGGAACTGGCGTGACACGCTGACGCGCCACAGCGCCTGCGAACGTTGCGCCTGCGGAACTGTCCGCACTTCGCGATGCGCGCGTGGCGGCTGCGCTGTCGTTCCACCGTCGGACAGCCGCTGCACCGGCACTGTCCGCCGTCACGACGCCCGACATCAGGCGGTCCGCGCGAGTCGGCAGCTTCCCCGCGCCCGAAGCGGCAACGGAGTCGTCGCGTTCGTCGGCGCCGGTGAGCGCGCCGAATGGCGTGACCACGCGCAGGTCGCTCGCGAGCAGGGTGCGTGCACCGGCAGGGTACGGCACCAGGCTCCGTGTCGACGAACGTTTTGGTGTGGCTGTATCAAACGTCACCATGCGCGAGCGCACGCGCAGTACGCCAAGCGGATCGGTTTCGCGCGGGCAGCCGCCAAGGGGCGTCGGCGTCACGTCACCCGCCTCGCCGGTGCGCAGTCCCAGCGAATCGAGCAGCGCGAACGGCGTCTCGGTCGCCGGTGCCACCAGCAGCCCGGCTCCGCGACGCACTGCGTCAAGCAGCGCGACTCGTTCCGCGGTCGACATCGGCGTCGGTCCGTCGAACACGGCGTAAATGTTCGTCGAGTCCAGTGCCACGCGCAGCGGCGCGTCGGTGGTGCGTACGCGCCAGCCAAGACGTCGCGCGAGGTCGGCTGCGAGCCGCGCGTTGCCCGGACCGTAACTCCGCGTCGTGAGCCGCGTGTCGCTGCCGCTGTCGCTCACGGGCGTGAGCAGCACGACCAGCGTCACCAGACCAAGCACGACGGCGGCGATCGCCAGTGTGCCGCGGCGCGCGCGTCGACGCGCCAACGCGTCCTCCGCCAGTGTGGACGGTTCCGGCGAACGAGTTGCCATCAGGCCGCGCGCACCGTTGCCGCGCTGCCAGGCGCCTGCAGCATCGGTGCAGCCAGCTGCTCGAGCCGTGCATAGCGCGTCGCGTCACAGAGCCCGTCGCCGTACACCACGATTTCGTAGGTGCGCGAGAACGACAGGTATGGTGAGGCCGATCCATCGCCCGCGGCGCGCAGTTCGCGCCAGTAGTCGCCAACGGTCTTCGACGGGTGCCGGCGCACGCGCTTCTGCTCCACGAGCTGCGTGATGACTGCCGCGTACAGCAGGTGTGCCGCCTCCACATGCGCCCCCTGCGCCGCGAGCCCGCGTGCCTGCGCCAGCTGCGCGTCGGCAGACACCTCGACCACGAGCCGGCGTGCCGCCTGTCGCCGCGCTTGCGCCACGATCACCGCACGCGCGATGGTGGCGATGATGAGCACGGCGAGCACCGTCAGCGAGACCAGAAAGGTGCCGCGACTGCCCGCCGCCTGGGTGAAGAGACCACCCAGCGTGCGCGTGACCCACTCCCACCCGCGTGCGAGCAGCGTCGACGTGACGCTGCGGCGGTAACCGCGTTCCAGCACGATGCGCGAGAGGGTGTCGCGGATCGCCGCTGCCGGAACTGGTGTCTGCAGCAGCACCACGGGCGTCAGGCGGAGAGCGCGTCGAGCGCGGCGTCCAGGTCCGCGCCTTCGCGCCGCACACGCAGGTCCGCATACGTGAGCAGCATGATGCTGCCGATGATCGGCACGACGGGAATCAGCAGCACCGAGACCAGCGTTTGCAGCGCCTGCTGTTGCGTCGGAAAGAGCGTCGCCAGCATGAGCAGCACGGCGTAGACCACGAACACGATCAGAAGCACGAGTCCGTAGGTGCGGGCCAGCCGCAGGTAGTTACCACGCGACAGCGCCTGCGAACGCCGGAGTGCTGCAATGGGACCCAGACCCTCTGCCATCACCAGCGCCGTCATGATCGCCGAGCGTGCAAAGATCGTGACGCCCGCCAGCAGTACCAGTGCCAGCAGCGCAACTGCGATCACCACGGCGATCACGGCACCGCCATGTCCGGATGTGCCAAGGGAGGCGAGGGTGGTGCCGCTCAACGCGACCACGAATGCGGCGATCAGGATCAGTGGCAGCGCCACCACCACCAGCACCGCGACCAATAGCAGGTTGGCGCCCAGCAACGCAAAGATCCGGCGAAGCGCGCCCAGGAACGCGTCCCACACCGTCGGCAGCGGATCGCCTCGCAGCAGCGCCAGCGCGCTGCCGACGATCGCTCCGGACTGCATCGTCGCGAATGCGTAAGTGAGCAGCGTGAGGGGTAACAGCGCGGCCTGCTGGCGCAGCACCGCAACGGGGTCGGTGGGCAACGTGGGAAAGAGCATCAGCGTGACCACCGCCTGGATCAGCGACGGTATGGCCCCGATGGTCGCGATGCGCAGGAAGTAGCCGAACTCGAGCCTGATCAGTTGAACGGCACCATCGACGATCTCGGTTGCGGATCGGGGCGGGAGTGCGGGCAGTGCGGGGACTGGCACGTGGTCGAGATCAGAAAGAGAGAACGCGCGTGACTCGGGAGGCTCACCGCCGGCGCGACTGTAGGCTAGCACGGGTCGCCGTGGCGCGCGCCGCCGCCGCGTTACAAGACGTGTTGTCAATGCAGCAGAGGCACGTGCACTGTCGAGATCGGTGCATCGCTTGTGTGGTGACATTCCGACGACTGCACGTCCAAGCGGCAGAGTTTGCCGCGTGTCGCAAGTTCGCGCAAGAATGCAATACGGCAGACGAACTTATCAGTGGAAGTGGCGCGTCGGAATGAGGTTACATTCGTATTGACGCGCACGTGCGCGCTTGCGAACGAACAACTGGCGCGTACCGCGCAGGCGACGCACAGGTCATCGATGTCGGGAACGTGAATTGCGACGCGCAGTTGCCTATGTTGCGCCTTCGACGAATTGAAAAGGTGCTCCCGCAGTGCGCACTGATCCGCTGTTCCGTCCTGCCACCCTCAGGAGAGATTGCATGAAGACTGTTCAACTCGCACGCATGTCGGTGTTGGCTGCCGCCGTTGCCGTTTCCGCGGCACCACTGCAGGTCGGCGCCCAGCGCGTGGCGTCCGGCGTGTCGAACGGCATTGCATGGCAGGCAGAGAGCCGCATCGTCGGCACGACGAGCACCGGCCCGGTCAACCCGCCCGGCACCGGCAACCCGATCTACGTTGCCAGCCAGCCGGCATACAGCGGCGTGGTCTCGCTGATCATGACGCAGGCGAACGGCTCGCGCTTCATCTGCAGCGGCACGCTCCTGCCCGATCGCATCTCGATCCTGACGGCCGGTCATTGCGTCTCGAGTGGCTTTGGCACAGCCAACCCGGTCTCCACGATGGTCTATTTTCCGGGCAGTAATGCGGATGCGGTCGTGCACATCACGGCAGGCATCGCGTCACGCTCGGTCACCCAGTACATCGTGCACCCGAACTACACGGGTGAAGTGATTGACCAGAACGACATCGCTATCCTGCGCCTGAATGCGCCGGCCCCCCTGACGGCAAGCTCTTACGGTCTGTTCACGCCGCCATCGCTGGCCGGCACTGACTTCAATGTCGCCGGCTATGGCGGTCGCTCGGACGTGGGCGGCTCTTTCGGCGTCAACCTCGGCGTCGGCGTGCTTCGGCAGGGTGACAACCGCTACGACTTCCGCTTTGGCGACCGGGACTTCAACGGCTTCTGGACTGATCGAAATCCGGGTACCGGTCGAAACTTTTTCGGACTCGCGAACATCGATTTTTCGTATGTTTCCGATTTCGACAGCGGCTTGGCGGTGAATGATGCCTCATGCCGTATTGCCGCCGCCATCAATGCTACGCTGACCAACGCGAAGTATTGCAATCTGGGCCGCGGTGCGAGGGAAGCCAGCGTCGCTGGTGGTGATTCGGGCGGTCCGCAGTTCGTCGGTGGCATGATTTCGTCCGTGACGTCGTATGGTCTGTCTTTCGGTGCGGGTTTTGGTGACTCCCGTCCGGGTATTCAAAGCTCGTTCGGCGAGTTCAACGGCTTCGTGCCGGTTTACATCCACGCTGCCTTCATCACCCGGGCGCTGGTCCCGGAGCCGGCCACGTACGTGCTTTTCGGCACTGGCCTGTTCGTCATCGGCTTCATGGCACGTCGCCGCCGCTTGTCCTGAGTGCTGGTAGCAGGCTGCACGACATGAAGGGCGTGACCGGATTCCGGTCGCGCCCTTCGTGCGTCCGCAACCATTCAAAGCATCGCCCGGCTGCTTCATACCAACGTGCACCGCCCGTGCGACTCGTTCGCTGGTGCCGAACGCCGTGTCCGCTTAACTCTGCATGGACATGAAACACCTCGTCATTGCGTCGCGGTTCATGACCGCGCTTTGTCTTGTTGCCTGCGGCACCGGATCGCCGGCGCCCGCGTCGACCGCTGTCGCAACCGCCGGCGGCCAGCAGCTCGCGGCTCGCACGCTGGCCCATCTGATGGGTAACGCCCGCCTCACGCTGGGACCGGAAGGAGCGCCGACCATCGCCGGTCTCTGGATCGATTACCAGCTGCT
>JACMPK010000219.1 GCA_014377535.1 Gemmatimonadaceae bacterium | reverse complement strand
GTGAAGATCGAGTCGCGCGTGGCGGGGCTTGGCGACAGCGTGCCGTTCGAGCTCGCCGCAATGGACAGCCTGGGACGCAACGTCACCACGGCGGGCACCATCGTCACCACCGAACCGACAGGCCGCTTCGTGGTGCGACGCGGATACCTCGTCGCGGTGGGCCTTGGCAGCGTGGTGGTGCGGGCGGCGAATGGCGCGCAGGTCGCATTCGATACGCTGACGGCGCAGGGTCCATCGGAATTCCTGCTGGAGATCGTGGATGGTGATGGACAGAACCCGCTGCCGCTGCGCCTGCTGACGAGCATGGAGCGGGTGTCGACGAAGTGGCGTCGTGCGCTGCGCGGAGCACCGCCGGGTGACTTCGTGCGCCTGCGGATCGGTGACTGCCGCAACGCCGTGCCGGTGAGCCAGTTCATCACGGGCGTGCGCGTGCTGGTGAAGCTGGACACGCTGCCGCCGCGCATTGCGGGTCAGGGCGGACCCTGCGTGGTGCGGCCTGGCGGGCTGCCGCTGCTGGGCACCATCTCGTTGAATATCCTCACCTACGGCAACCTGTCGGACCGGAAGCTGGACGACCTGCTGCAGCACGAGGTGGGTCACGTGCTGGGCATCGGGACCGTGTGGGGGCGCGGAGCACTGGCGGGCCTGATCGATGGGGACAGCAGCGCGGCGGATCCCATCTTCGTGGGACCGGCGGCGCTCACCGCCTTCTCGCGACTTGGCCGCAGCGCGCGCTTCACGGGCCGACCCGTGCCGCTGCAGGTGGGGGTGCTGGGTCATTGGCGCAGCACGGCGTTCGGCGGCGAGCTGATGGCGTCGTCGCTCGTCAACGGCGCGCAGCCGCTGTCCGCGGTCACGGTGGCGGCCCTTCGCGACCTGGGGTGGACAGTCGAGATGGAGGCATACGAGGACTACATGCTGCCCGATGCCGTCCTTGCCCCATCGGTCTCCGGGCGCGTGATCGGCACGACGTTTCCGCTGGATGGCGACCTGCTGCTACCGCGCCTGATGGTGCAGCCGGGTGGTCGCATGGTGCCGCTGGATGCGGCGGGCCGCCGCATCCTGCGCTGAGTCACGGACTGGTGACGGCTCCGGCCAGGTGCGCGTGCCGCAAAACTGTGTTGTATCGTGTGCAATTCCGCTGTGCTCAGTCACCACACTTTCGCTCGAGGCCTCGTCATGTTCACCGACCCGTCCCTCCACTCGTCGCGTCGCGCGGCAGGTGGATCCAGGCATGCGCCGCTGCTCGGCGCCATTGCGCTCTGCAGCCTTGCCGCATGCGGCGCGTCCGAAAAGACCGCCATCGCCGATTCACCGGCTGCGACCGCGGCAGCTGCCAGCAGCGACCCCGCGCCGCCGGTGGTGACGATCACCGCGCAGAACTATTCGTACTCGGCACCGGACACGATCGCCTCGGGCATGGTCACGCTGCGCCTGGTGAACAAGGGACCGGAACTGCATCACGTGCAGCTGTTTCGGATTGCCGCGGGCCGAAGCATTGCCGATGTGGAGATGGGCATGAAGATGGCCAAGGCCGAGTCCCCGCCGCCGCCCTGGCTGGAGCCTGTCGCCGGTCCGAACTCGCCGGCGCCGGGCGGTGAGCAGTCGCTGACGGAAGAGCTGACACCTGGCAACTACGCGATCGTCTGCATGATCCCGAGCACTGATGGCGTGATGCACGCCACGAAGGGCATGGTGAAGGGCTTGACGGTGATCCCTTCTACGGGTCCGAGAGTCATGGCGCCGTCGGCTGACGTGAAGGTCGTGATGAGCGACTATGCCTGGGACGTGTCGCCGGCGATCACCGCCGGCAAGCATGTGATCCAGATCGAGAACAACGCCGCGCAGCCGCACGAGATGTTCATCATTCAGCTGGCACCGGGCAAGAACGTGAACGACTTCCTGCAGTGGTTCGGCGCGCAGCAAGGCCCGCCGCCAGCGACGCCAATGGGCGGCATCTCGGCCATGCCCAAGGGTGCGGTCGGTTACGTCTCCGTGAACCTGCCGCCGGGCGAGTACGCGCTGATGTGCTTCCTGCCTGACGCGAAGGACGGCAAGCCGCACCTGGCGCATGGCATGGTGAAGCCGTTCACGATCAGCTGAGCAACGTGTGACCCCGTGCGGTGCGCCGTTGCGCGCACCGCACGGGTCGTCAACGGACCTTGCGCTCCACTTCCACCATCACCGGCAGATGGTCGGAGCCGTAGTCCGGGAGCACGCGGGCGGTCTTCACGACCCACGCCTCGTCGACCAGCACATGATCGATGCGGAGCCGGATCCAGCCGGCCAGCCGCGTGGCGCCGAAGCCGACGCCCACGTGGCTGAACCCGTTGGTGAGTGAGCTCCAGTGCGCGCGGAAAATTGCGCTCTCGGTCGGCATGTTGAAGTCGCCGGCGACGATGCGCGGGCCCCGCCCAGCGTTTACCCAGCGCCGCGCAAGTCGTGATTCCAGGTCGCGGACGGCGGTCTTGCCCGTGATGGTGACAGTGGCATCGGCGTCGCCATGCATCAGCGCCTCGAACGCGCGGCGCGGTGTGTCCAGATGCACGTTGGTGAAGTCGAACTCACCGCGCGGTCCCTTGAGGCGGTAGCGCTTGACCAGTGCTGCCCCGCCGGCCGCGGCGAAGTTCTCGCGACGCATCGAGTCGATCGACATGATGGGATATCGCGTCAGCAGGCAGGTGATACCGATGTCGGCGTTGTAGCGGGGCAGGTCGAGGAGCGACTGGTGCGTGTTGCCGCCGCATTCCTGGATCGCGATGATATCAGGCTCCCACCCGCGTACGAGGCCCGTGAGCAACGGGCCCGCGGCATCGCCATTCATGTTGAACGTGATGATGCGCATCGGTGCCTCGCTCTCGGTCGATGCCGCGAGGCGACCGAGCCCGAACGAGAACTCCATGATGCCGGTGAGCCCGATCACGAACGCCGGTACCGCGATGAGCATGGGGCGGCGCTGCCCGGCCACGACGGTGAGCAGCACCGCCGGCACCGCCATGAGCAGCCAGGGCCAGCGGCCGAGGAAGAGCAGAATCGTGGCCGGCCACCATGCGTCGGCCACGGTGTGCAGCACGAGCGTCAGGATCAGCGTGACGACCGCGAAGAGCATGGCGATGCCATCGGCGGGCACCAGCCGGAAGCGGCCGTTCCATGTGAGGCCGGACCGCGGTGCCTTGCCCTGCAGCCACTTGATGCCGCGGCGGATACGCAGCCGGTCGATCCGCAGCACGCAGACCGGGCAGCGCGCCGACTTCCAGTACCGGGCAGGGTCCAGTGCGACACGATGCCTGCGCCGGTCGCAGCTGAGCAGGTAGCGGTGTGACGCATCGAATTGCACACGTTGAATCTACAGCGACCGCGCCGTGGTCCGGGGTGTGGGTGCGGGGCGTAGATTGCGATGTTGTCGTGCGGCGCCTTTCGTCACTCCTGCCCCGGTCACCATGCCCGACGTTCGCCATCACTCGTGGGACGATGTCCGCCTCGAGGAACTGACACCGCTGATCAGTCGCAAGCTGATCACCTCCGAGCGCATGATGCTGGCGCATGTGTACCTGAAGCGGGGCGCAATCGTGCCAGCGCACGAGCATCACAACGAGCAGTTCACCTACATCATGTCCGGCGCGCTGCGCTTCTGGATCGGCGAGCATGCCGACGCGCCCGGCGACACGTACATCGATGTGCGGCCGGGCGAGGTGCTGGTGATTCCGAGCATGGTGCGCCACCGCGCCGAGGCGCTGGAGGACACGCTCGACGTGGACGTGTTCGACCCGCCGCGTCAGGACTGGCTGGATGGCAGCGATGCCTACCTGCGCAGCGGGTCGAAGTAGCCATGGATTTCGGTATCAGGGGCAAGGTCGCGCTGGTCTGCGGTGCCAGCAAAGGCATCGCGTATTCAAGCGCCGAGGCGCTGGCGCGCGAAGGATGCGCGCTGGCCATCTGTTCGCGTGACGAGGCCGCGATCAGCGCCGCCGCCACGCGGTTGGAGGGTCTTGGTGCGCCGGTGCTCTGGATGGCGGCCGACCTGTCGACTGCCGCGGGCATCGAGACCGTCGTGCGCGAGACGCATTCGCGCTACGGGCATGTTGACATTTTGATCGCAAACACGGGCGGGCCGCCGACCGGCCCTGCGATGGAGCATGACTGGGCCGCGTGGACCAGAGCCAGCGAACTGCTGCTGCGGAGCGCCGTGGAGCTCACGCGCGCCTTCGTGCCGGGCATGCGTGAGCGGAAATGGGGCCGCGTGATCAGCATCACGTCCAAGGCGGTGAAGGAGCCGGTGCCGTCGCTGGTGCTGAGCAACAGCCTGCGCGCCGCCGTCACCGGCTACCTGCGCACGCTGGCGAACGAAGTCGCCGCCGACGGCGTAACGGTCAATACCGTGCTGCCGGGTTTCACCGCTACGGAGCGTCTGGAGAAGTTGGCCGAGGCGAACATGCAGCGTTCCGGCGCGACACGTGAATCGGTGTATGCGGGGTGGATCGCACAGACGCCGGCGGGGCGTCTTGGCGCGCCAGAGGAACTGGCTGCGACGATCGCGTTTCTCGCCTCCAACCAGGCCGCATTCATCACCGGCCAGGCGATCCTCGTGGACGGCGGTGCCGTCAACACCCTGCTGTAGCCGCACGCATTCACCTGTTCCATCCTCCCTCGATCACCGGGCATTGCATGAGTCGTATTTCCGAAACCGAATGGATCTGGCGCGACGGCGAGTTCATTCCGTGGGCCGATGCGCACGTCCATGTGCTCAGTCATTCAATGCAGTTCGGGTCGTCCGCCTTCGAGGGCATCCGCTGCTATCACACGCCGCGTGGTCCTGCGATCTTCCGCCTGAAGGAGCATCTCACGCGGCTGATCAACTCGGTGAAGATCTACCGCATGGAGCTGCCGTATTCGCTGGAGCAGCTGACCGCGGCCTGCTGCGAACTGGTGGTGCGCAACAAGCTGGAGTCGTGCTACCTGCGCCCGATGGTGCTGCGCGGTTACGGCGCGGCCGGCATGGTGCCGTTCGACAGCCCGATCGAGGTGTACCTGCCCTGCTGGCCGTGGGGGGCATATCTGGGTGACGACGCACTGGAATCAGGCGTGGACGCCTGCGTCTCGACCTGGCATCGTTTCGCGCCGAACACCATTCCGTCGCTGGCCAAGGTGGCGGGCAACTATCTGGGCGGCCAGCTGATCAAGATGGAAGCGCTGGCCAACGGCTTCGCGGAAGGCATCGCGCTGAGCCCATCAGGCACGGTGAGCGAAGGCTCGGGCCAGAACGTGTTTTTGGTGCTGGATGGTACGCTGATCACCACGCCGCTGGATGGCACGCTGCTGGGCGGCATCACGCGCGCCAGCATCATTGCGCTGGCGCAGCGGGAAGGGCTCACGGTGCGCGAACAGATCGTTCCGCGCGAGATGCTCTACATCGCCGACGAGGTGTTCTTCACGGGCACAGCGGCGGAACTCACGCCGGTGCGCAGCGTGGATCGGATCAAGGTCGGTGCGGGCACGGTGGGCCCGACCACGAAGCATTTGCAGAAGGCCTTCCTGGACATCGCGAACGGTCGCGCCGACGACACGTTCGGCTGGCTCACGCCGGTCCGCTGAATCTCTGGCGCTCGACCGGTTGACGCGGCCGGTCGAGCGATGCAGCCATCCTCGCCTTGCTGCGTCGTCGCGTCCAGGCGTCGTCGAGCCTAGGTGCCGTCGTGCCTAAGTGCCGTCCTGCCTAGGTGCCGGCGAGTCGTGCCATTGCGCCTGCCAGGAACTCGCTCCGCCATGCGTCGAGGCGTTCCGCCGGCACCCCGCTGCTCCCGGCCACGGCGACCAGCGTCTCGCCTTTGATCAGGCGCAGCACCAGCGCTCCCCTGGTCTCGGGTTCCAGCAACGCGACCTGCCGCTCGGTCAGTTCGGCCACACCGCCCGGGCGCGTCGCGACGAGCGGCGCCGGCGCCGGAAGCAGGGGCGCATTGCGGCGCGCCGAGATGGCCTGGACGACAAGCAGCGTCAGCGCCTCCAGATGGGCCAGCGCCCCACCGTCAGGCAGGGGCTCATGCGCCACGCGATCGCCGTAGAGGCAGCCGACCACCTGACCATCCACGATGATCGGGAAAACGCCGAACTGCGTGATGCCAAGCTTCGACGCAAGCCGCTGCTCCATGGCGTTCATGGGCCGCGCGACGGGCAGGTACAGCGAGCGCTCGTGCAGCAGCGCCGCCGGTACGGGTCCGCCCTGCGGCGTCATGGGAAAGTCGAACTGCGCGAGCAGCGATTCGACGCCGACACCGAGGCCGGAGCGCGCGCGCAGCCGTGATCGATCAGGGCTCAGCACACACGCGACCACGCGATCGAAGGGCGCGCCGCGCAGCGCTCCTTCCAGCGCGAGCAGGAGCACCTGGCCCAAGTCACAACCCGATGCCGGATCGACCTTGCTCTCCAGCTCCAGCCGCAGGCGATCGCGCAGCGCAGCGGTCGCCATCCCGGACGCGCCTCCCGGCTCCGCGTCCCACTCGGCATGTGCCAACGTGGTCACACCGAGTGCGGAACAGGCCGCCGTGGAGAGCTGCTGCATGCGCAACTCGTCCACGCGCACGCCGGCGGTGACGAAGAGTTCATGCGTTTCGTCCAGCGCCAGTGCGATCACCTCGCCCACCTGCTTGCGATTCAACCTGAAGCGGGGCGCGTAGCGCGAGATGACGAGGTCGAGATCCTTCCGCGCGTCACTGGCACCGGCACCGGCGTCACGGCGATAGATGACGGTGGTCAGCTCATGTGCGAATGCGGTGATCGCGCTGGCCTGCGTGGTGACGCGCGTGGCGCGCGCCCGCATGCCCTGCAGCACGCTATCCGGCATGCCCCAGTGGCGGCACATCTCTTCGCCCATGTCTTCGTAGCGGAAGCCGAGCACCGCGAGGGCGGCACTCGCCTCGTGGTGATGCCGGTCATTCACCAGCGTACGGATGCGCGCGTAGTCGACCGGAAAATGGCAGGCAATCAGCACTTCGCCCAGGTTGCGGCACATGCCGCAGAGATGCACTTCCTCGGGATCGGTGAGGCCGAGCTTCACGGCCACTTCGCGCGCATGGTTGGCGGTCAGCAGCGAGAGGAGCATCAGCTCCTTGAGGCCCGCGGAATGCTTCCGGTAGTTCTCGAAGAGCAGGATGCTGCTGGCCAGCTGTCGCACCGTGCGGGCGCCGAGGAGCATCATGGCGCGCGTGACACTCTGGATCTGCCGATCCGCACGTCGATAGTGCGCGCTGTTGGCCGTGCGCACCACGCTGAGCGTGAGGCTGTATTCCCGCAGTACCACGTTGGTGAGCCGCTGCATGGAGCTCGCGTCGTCCTCGAGTGCCGTGATCGTCTCGGCAATCTGCTGTGACAGCGCGGGGAAGTCGCGTCCCTGGAGAATGCGCGCCAGGCGCTGCCGGACAGCAGAAACCGGCGCGTCGGCCTGCGCGTCGCGTCCTGTCAGGGGTGCAGTCGGGGCAGGCGGAGTGCTGGTGCTCATGATCCTCGTGAAGGTGCGTGGAGGCGTGGCTGGAGGTATCGGCGCGGTGCGGGCAAATCTTGCGCGCAATAGCTTCTGCGACATGGCCACCGCCGACACCGTCCGCTGGGACACGCTCACGCTGCTGCCGCACCGGTTTCCGCTGCTGCTGGTGGATCGCATCACGGGCGTCGAGCCGGGTCGGCGTGCCACGGGGGTGAAGGCGGTCACCGGCAATGAATGGAGCACGATCGGCACGAGTGGCGGCGGCGGCGCGTACGCGATGCCGCACCTGCTGGTCGTCGAGGCGCTGGCGCAGCTTTCGGCCGCGGTCCTCGTCACGTTGCTCGAGGGCAACGAGGGCGCGATCGGCTACTTCCTGGGGCTGAGCAACGTGCGGTTTCGTGGTGTCGCGCGGCCCGGTGACATGCTGGAGCTGTCCATCGAGCTGCGGCAGTTCCGGCGCGGCGTGTGCAAGACGCACGGTGTGGCACGGGTGGGCCGCTGCGATGTGGTGCGCGCCGACCTGACGACGATCATCCGCGCCGCGGATGCACGCGAGCGCGCCGCGCTGGGCTGAGTCAGAACGACATCATCTGCGTGAACTTCACGATGATGCCGCGGCCGGCCACCGGTGCGTCGGGCGTCAGGATGCGCTGGTCGTTGTAGACGATGAACAGGTCGCTGAGCGGATGATGGATCAGGTTGAAGCGCACGTTGGCGTTGAACTGCCTGCTGACCGCGTCGTACTGCGACAGCGCGTCGATGAACATGTTCGTGGTGAACGAGTAGCTCGTCTTGACCGTGGTGAGGCTGTTGGTGAAGCGCAGGTTCGGCGTGTTCAGCGCCGCCTGTGTGTGCTGCACGCCAACGCTGGCGCGAAAGCGGTAGCTGGGGCGATACCGGACCGACAGCCCCATGGTCTGCTGCGTGCCGTCGTACAGGCCACCGTACGTGTACTTGCTCTCGGCGCCGAACATGCGGCTCTGGTCCGTGGTCAGCAGCAGCCACTGCTCGGTCCAGTTGTAGAGGCCCGCGGGTATCGGTTGCGCCATCTTCGCATTCGGCCGGAACGGTGCCACGAGCCGATTCGAGGTGGGGTTCACCGAGTACTCGAACACCGCGCCGTTGTTGAAGAAGAACGACTGTCCGCTGTGCAGCGTCTTCGCGACGAGCTGGCCCGAGAGGTTCTCCATGTAGTTCCACCCGATGTGCGGATGCAGCTCGCGGATGCCGTGCGCGCGGAGCCACGCGGAACGGGGCCGGATGCCGGTGTCCATGAGGTACTTCCGCACGCCGACGCGCCGGTAGAACCCGAGGTCGTTCTGAAAGCCGGGACCAAGTTCCATCGCACCCGTCTTGATGTGAAAGAAGACGCCTTCCCAGTTCACGGTCGACCTGACGGCGTACGCGTCGCCCGACTTGCCGGTCGTGCTGGTGGTGGCGAGGTACGAGTTCCAGTCCAGGATGCCGAACGGGCGGATGTTCTTGTCGATGCCGATGACGCGATTGGTGTAGCTGGCCCCCGAGGTGTGCACGTTCTGCATCATGAAGAACCCGACGTCGTTGCCCACCCTGCCAAGGTTCTGCCGGAAGCGGACGACGCTCGCGTTCGAGGCGGGATCGGTGCCGACCGCGCGGTCCTGCACACTCATGATGCCGATGCGTGTGCTTTCGCTGAGCTTCCCCGTCAGGCGGATGCCGCCGAGGACGGGGATCGGCATGCCGCCCGCGGTGAGGCCGATGCGGCGCGAGAAGAAGAGGAGGTTGTCCTCGTCCGGCGTTGGAATGTTGGCAGCGCTGCGTCGCGCGGCGTCGCCGACGTAAAACACGCCGGAGTTCTCGAGGAAGAAGTCGCGCTTCTCGGGGAAGAATTGCGAGAACTGCGTCAGGTTTACCTGCTGCTCATCGGCTTCCACCTGCCCGAAGTCGGGATTGACGGTCACGTCGAGCGTGAGGCCGCTGGTGACGGCTGCCTTCAGGTCGCCACCCACATTGATGCTGTTCCGCATCGTGGGTGACGGCGCCGTGCGTGTGCCCAGCGCGCGCACGGCGTTTTCGGAGATGTACGGCTTCACGCGCAGGTCGCGGCCCGCACTGCCGGTCTCGAGCCCGTCCAGCGTGCCGGCCAGCGACACACGGTTCAACGAGAAAGCGCGCGGTACCGGCGACCAGAACGAGATCTCGTTCACGCGGCGCAGGCGGCGCGAGAAGTTGATGCCCCACGTGGCGTCGCTGCTCCGATCGAAGCGCAGCGCCTTGAACGGGATGCGCATCTCGAGCGTCCAGCCGTCGGCCTGCTGCTGCGTGTGCACGTCCCACACCGCGTCCCAGCTGCGATTCAACTCGCGGCCTTCGAGCGCGACCTGCCGGTCATGCCGTGCGCCCTTGATGTTGGTCGAGAAGACATATCCGTTGCGACGATCGCCGAAGGTGTCGAGCAGGACTTCGAAGTCGTCCTGGTCCTCTTCGATGAAGTCCTTGCGGATGTCGTTGACGACGACTTGTGACATGTGCGCGTCGTGCAGTCGCGCACCGATGTAGAGGTACTGGTCGTCGAAGAGCACGCGTACCTCCGTGCGCTCGCTGGACGGTTGCCCGCTGAGCGGTTCGGCCTGCACGAAATCCGAGGCCGGCGTGGCGCGCGACCAGGCGGCGTCGTCCAGGGAGCCGTCGAGCCGGATCCCCGTGACGGCGCGTGCGGCACGCACCGTGCGCCGCGCGTCCGGCGTGCGTGTGGGCGCGGCGGTCTGTGCATGCAGACTCATGGCCGACAGGAGCGTGCCGGCAATGCTGAGCGTGGAACGTCGTGTCACTGGCGCTTCCGGGTATCGGGGAAATTCTGTGAACCGTTCAGCATCTGCAATACCGCTCACATGGAGACACGACGTCACACAGGGAAACAACACATGCCGATTGACGGAACAGACGACTTTCGGCACATCCTGCGTTCAGATTCGACACAATGCGTGACGGTCCGCCGCAGCGCCACGACTCCGCGTGAGCGGAGTCGTGGATGCACGTCGACGCGCGACGCTACTGCACCACGCGGGGGGTGTTGGGTGTGATCACATGCGGTGTGCCCTTGAGCAGGTCGTTGATTTTGCCGACGCGGTCGCGCACGATGGTGTCGAGCCGGCGCTGTGCATCGTCCGTCTCCACGACCAGCTCACCGGAGCGCACCGTCTCACCGGCGGTGATTGCCCACTGCGGGCGCGCGATCATGCCGCTGATGGTCTGCACCTCCTCGCGAAGGCGCGGATACTGCCGATAGCCGAGGCCAGGCAGCGGGCGCGCCAGCACCGAATCGCGGAAGTGCCGCAGGTCGGTGATCGTACCCTCGATCTCGGTGAGCGCCGGTGTCATGTTCGCATCGCGCGTAGAGTGCAGCGTGACCTGCACGCCAGTGAGCTGACGGATCAGGTCATCGACGCCGCCGATCACGCGCGTCACGCGGGACTGCGTGGCCTCGATGGCCTTCGATGCCTGGTGCTGTGCGATGACCTGTGCCTGCGTCATCTCGATGCGCGGGTCGCCCGTCACGATGACCGGCTTCGTGTAGCGCCTGTCGCCGACCACCAGCGTCACCTGGTAGGTGCCGGGCAGCACGGCGGTGGACGATGGTCCGAAGAAACTTTCCTCCTCACCGGCCCCACCGCGCTCGGACTGCGCCGCGCGACGACGTTCGCGCACGGCAGCCAGTGACGTATCCGCGGGTGTGGCCGGCGCCGCCGCACCGCGATTCCCCCGACCGCCCATGGCGCCACCGGCGGGCGCCTCGGCGCGCAGGTCCCACGTGATGCGGCTCACACCGGCGTCGTCGGGCACGCGCGTGAAGCGACGCACCAGCTGACCCGAGGCATCGGCAATCTCGATGTTCACCTCACCGGCCGGTTGTGACTTGAGGTAATACGAGATCATCGCGCCGTTGGGCGGATTCCGGCCGGCGTAGGTGCGCTGACCCAGGTTGCCGTCGCGGTTCCAGATGTTCCAGCGGATCGCCGGACGCGGTTCGAACAGCACGGCGTCCGAGGTCTGCGCGTCGGCCAGCTGCTGCAGCGGCGTGAGATCATCCAGGATGTAGAGACCGCGACCATGCGTGGCGACCAGCAGGTCGTTGTCACGCGGATGGATCTGCATGTCGCGCACCGGCGTGACCGGGAGGTCACCGCGCAGTGAAATCCAGTGCACGCCGCGATTCCACGACGCGAAGACACCCGCCTCGGTGCCCACGTAGAGCAGGTTGCGGTTCTTCGGGTCCTCGCGAATCACGTGCGTCCACCAGGCGCTGTCCGGCAGGTCGCCGCGAATGCTCTTCCATGTCCTGCCGTAGTCCGTCGTCATGAAGATGGCGGGCGCGTAGTCGTCGTCCTGGTGATGGTCGGCCGTGACGTATGCGGTGCCCGCATCGAAGTGCGATGCCTCGATCGTGGCCAGCCAGGCGTTCGGCTTGAGACCCGGCACGTTCGCGAACACACTCGTCCATGTCCGGCCGCCGTCGCGGGTGACATGCACCATGCCGTCGTCCGACGCGGTCCAGATCACGTTTGCATCGAGCGTGGACGGTGCGATGCTGAGCAGCGACGAATGGAATTCGGCCGCCGTGTTGTCCACCACGATCTCGCCACCGGACGACACCTGCTTCTTCGGGTCGTTGGTCGTGAGGTCCGGCGAGATCACGTCCCAGCTCTGGCCGTAGTCCTTCGACCGGAAAACCACGTTGCCGCCGAAGTACACGATGCCCGGGTTCTGCGGCGAGAGCGCGATCGGTGCATTCCAGTTGAAGCGGTACTTGTGGCCCAGCATCGCGTCACCCACCGAGCCCACGCGGTTCGGGTACGGGTAGATCGTCTTCTGCACGCCGCTGCGCGTGTCGGTGATGTTCAGCATGCCGCCCTGCGAGTTGCTGTACACCAGCCACGGCTTGTCCAGCACCGGTACGGTGAAGAATCCGTCGCCGCCTGACACGTTGTACCAGTCCGCCTGGCGGATGCCCTGGCCCGAAAGCGAGTTGCTGGCACCGCACCAGTTGCCGTTGTCCTGCAGGCCGCCGCACACCTTGTACGGCACCGACATATCGTAGTTGATGTGGTAGAACTGCGTGAACGCGAAGGTGTTCACCACGTCCCAGGTCTTTCCGCCATCGCGGCTCACCTGCCAGCCGCCGTCGCTGCCTTCCAGGATGTAGCGCGGGTCGACCGGATCGATCCACATCGCCTGGTGATCGCCGTGGACGTCGCGCGCAATCGTGGTGAAGTTGCGACCACCATCCTCGCTGAAATACAGGCCACCCGAGAGCGTGAACACGCGGTTCGGATTTTTCGGGTCCACCCGGATGTCGGCGTAGTAGAATGGGCGGAAGTTGATGTTCGGGTCGCGGTTCACGGTGCGCCACGTCTTGCCCGCATCGTCGCTGCGCCAGAGCTCACCCTCGTCCTTCGTCTCGCTCAGCACATACACGATGCCGGGATCGCTGGGTGCCACCGCGACGCCGATGCGATCCATCGCCTTTCGCGGCAGGCCGCGCAAGATCTCGGGGCCCGAGAGGCGTTCCCAGGTGCTGCCACCGTTCACCGACTTCCACACCGACGTGTTGCCGCCGCCCGACTCCAGATGCCAGGCCCACCGGCGGTACGTGTACATGCCGGCGTAGATGATGTTGCTGTTGGTCGGATCGGCGGAGATGTCGGAGCAGGACGTCTGCTGATCCACGTACAGCACCTTCTTCCAGGTCACGCCACCGTCGCCGGTGCGATAGACGCCGCGCTCCGCGCTCGGTCCCCATTCGCGGCCCAGCACGCAGGCGTACACGATGTCGGGGTTGCGAGAGTCGATCACGAGGCGTGCGATCTTGTCCGACTTCTCGAGCCCGATCTTCGTCCAGTGATCGCCGCCGTCCACGGACTTGTACATGCCGTCGCCGACCGATGCGTTGTTGCGCGGATTGCCCTCGCCCGTGCCGACATACACGATGTTCGGGTCACTGGGTGCCACCGCAATTGCGCCGATGGACCCTGAACTCTGGTCGTCGAAGATCGGACGGAACGTGGTGCCACCGTTGCTCGTCTTGATGATCGCGCCGTTGGCGCCTGCCACGTAGTACGTGAGCGGGTCGCCGGGCACACCCGCGACCACGGAGATGCGGCCGGCGTTGTTCGCCGGCCCGACGGAGCGCCACTCGATCCGCTCCAGGAGCGTGGCGGGACTCGGTGCGGCAGCGGCAGGAGCGGCCGCGGTTCGTGCCGCAGGTCGCTGGGCCGGCAGCACACCGGCGCCGACGACGGCAAGTGCGGCAGCGGTAACCGCGGATCGCGAGGGAAGGCGCGTCATGAGCGGATCTCTGGGTAGGTGGAACAGCCCGGCTGCGACGACGGTCGGTCGAGCTGCATTGCAGACGTGATCGATGTACGCGGCAACGGGACGCGACGCTGTCGCGTCACGCATGCGTGGTGTACTGACAGCCGGTCCCGATGTGCAGCCGCCGTATACTGCACGGTCGCTCGTCGTTCGTTCATCACTCATTGCGCAGGATCGATCATGACGCTCACCAGCAGGATCTCGCCGGTGCTGTCGTGCCTTGCCATGGTCACGGTTGTCGCCGGCTGTGCATCGAAGGTGCCGGCCACGTCCACTGCACCGACGCCATCGGGTACCACGGCCGCACCAGCATCGGCGGGTGCAGCCGCCAGCGCTACCAGCTCGATTGCCGGTCCTGGTGTTGCACTGCCTGCGCCATCCGGCCGCACTGATCGACAGTTGCTCACGCGCGACGAAATGCGAAAGACGGAGTTCACGAACCTCTACGACGTGATTCGCGTCTTGCGCGGCAACTGGATCCGTGTGCGCGCGGCCGAGAGCTTCGGCAAGTCAGCGGAGCTCCAGGTGTACCTCGACATGCAGCGCATCGGCACGATTGAGGAGCTGCGCACCATGTCGCCCATGAACATCCTCACCGTTCGCTTCTTCGATTCCATTCAGGCCTCCGCACGATGGGGCATGGACCATGGCGCGGGTGCGCTGCTCATCACCACCTCGAAGCGCTGAGCTGCCTGACACGGTGTGCGACTCCATGGCTTCCAGCCGGAACGGCGGCCACTCCCGTGATTGTCGTGACGAAGGGGGGCCGGGAATCGCCGGGGGGTGGTCGGGGCTCCTCTTTCCCCCTGGGGGGCCCCCGCGGGGGG
>JACMPK010000218.1 GCA_014377535.1 Gemmatimonadaceae bacterium | reverse complement strand
TGCTCGGCAAAATTCCGGGTGACGGCGACAAGGCGCTGGACATCGCGCTCGCGGCGGGTGGGCCACTGGTCCGCGATGCCGCGATGCAGGGACTGCTCGTGAATCGTGAGCGCCGTCGCACCCTGCCAGCCGTGCTCGATACGCTCGGCCGCACCGAGCCGGGCGCCGACACCGCGCGCGCACGCGCGCTGGTGGAAGCGCTGGGCTACGTCGGTGCACGCAGCCGCAGCCTCGATCGCGCGCTGAACCGTGTGGTGCTCCGCGCACCCGTTCTGACGCCCGTCGTGGCGCTGGCACGCCGTCGGCCCACCATCGGCTTCTGACGCACCCCGTCACATCCGGCACTGCCCGTTGCCCCTCACCACGCGGCGGGGTAGCATCGCCGCATGGTGATTGAGCAGACAAACGACGCCCTCGCCCGCTTTCGCGCGCAGGACCTGGACGCGGCCATGGCCGACGCATCGCGCAAGCAAGGCGTCGTCACGCCCATGTTCGATGTCATCGCGCCGCGCTACGACGCCTTCACGCAACTCTTCTCGTTCGGCATGGATGCGAGCTGGAAGCAAAACCTGATCGACGCGGTGGTGTTGCACGCACCGCATGCGCACCGCGGTCTGGATGTGGCCTGCGGCACCGGTGACCTGGGCTTTGCACTCGCGGCGCGCCTGCCGCAGCTGCGCGTGACAGGTGTCGATCCGTCGGCGGAGATGCTCGTGATCGCGAACCAACGCATCGCCGCACGGGGCATTGAACGCGTGAATTTCCACCTCGGCGACATGGCGACCCTGCCGGCGACCGACGCGAGCGTGGACGTGATCACCGCCGGCTACGGCTTCCGTAACGTGCCCGACCTGGAAGCGGCGGTGCGCGAATGTGCCCGCGTGCTGCGTCCTGGCGGCACACTGGGTTCGCTGGACTTCTTCCTGCCGCAGAACACCGCCTGGCGCGCGCTCTTTCTCTGGTACCTGCGCACCTCGGGCAACGTCGTGGGCTGGTGGTGGCATCGCACCCCGGCGATCTATGGCTACATCGCGCGCTCCATCAACGCCTTCGTGACCGCACGCGACTTCACGGCGCTGCTGCAGCGCAATGGCTTCCGCGTGGTCGAGCAGCGCACCATGCTGCTGGGCGGCATGGGCCTGCATGTCGCGGTTCGCACGGACTCGGCATGACCATGCTGATCCTCGGTGCACATGGGCCGCTTGGCCTGGCATGTGTGCGCGCGGTGCTCGCGACGGGTGACGCCGTCGTCGCCGGTGTGCAGGCACCGCATCGCCTTCCACCCGCGCTGCAGGACCTGCGCGACGAACATCCCGGCCAGCTCGCCTCGTTCGCATGGAAGGCCGGCTCATGGCCGCCACTTCCTGCGGTCACGCGAGCGATCATTGCCGAGCTGCCCATTCCGCCGACGCAACTCGACGAGAGCGATGATCCAGCGGCCGACTTGCGCGCCCTCTCGCCGGAACGTGCACTGACCGAATCGCAGGCGGTGGTCGCCGGCACGCTGGCGGCCATCCAGCTGGTGACACAGGCGCGACCGGCACGAGTGCTGATCCAGGCCAGCTGGCTTGGCGTGACAGGGGAGAAGATCCGCGGCGGCGGGTACGCGCTGGGCATGGCCTACGCGGCGCACCTGATGCTCGCGCGCACGGCCGCACTGGACCTGCAGCGTGGCGGCATCGCGACGGTCGTCGGTAATGCCGGTCGCTATCGGCTGGACATGTCGGGGCCCGGTTTTCACGCCGACATCGATGACGTGGCGCGTGGTCTGGTGGCCGTGCTGGATGCGTGCGATCCGGAGGCGGAGCCGGAGTTCCGCGATTGGCGAGGCACGATCCGCCGCTGGTGAGCGGCGGCGGCGACGCGTTCAGACCTCGCTGTACGCCATGTGAATCGATCGCCAACGAACTATGCCCGCTGGAGCACGATGCATGGCACCGGCAGGTGTCTGCGGTAAACATCCGGGCGTAAACAGCCGATCCTCTTCCAGATGGATCGACCGACAGCTGCGCCGCATCGACGATGACGATTCCGCCACTCACCGGTGGTGGACTGGGCATTCCGTCGCAGCGTATTCCGCTGCTTACGGCGCCGGTCAGTACCGGCATCCCCCCGATCGTCAGTGATGACAAGCGGCTGCCGCTGCTGCCGCCGCAGGCCGGGTCCGGAACAGCCGCCGCACCCGGCACGCGCGACGACGCACCCATCACGCTCGGCGGGCGGCTGCAGCAGGGCGATCGTCTTCCGGACACCACGAAGCTCGCCCTCGCCCTGGAATCAGCGACGCGTGCGCTGCAGCACGGTCGCGCCGGCGTGGTGCTCATGGAACTCGATGCGGTCTGGTCGAACCAGCTCGCCTCCGACTCGCCCTGGTACCTGCGCACAGCCGCGCTGCAGTTGCTGGGCCGCATGAGCGATGCCGAGCAGGTCATCCGCGACGGGATCGCGCGGCTGCCCCGCTCTGCCGCCATTCTCTATCTGCTGGGCGTGCACACGGCCAATCGCGGACAGGTGGACGCGGCGCGTGTCGCCAACGATCACGCGCTCTCGCTGCACCCCACCGAGCCGCTGCTCTGGCTGCAGCGTGCCGCCCTGACGCAGATGGGCGGGCGACACGACACCGTCGCCGAGATCCTGGCGCATGTGCAGACGCTGGAACCGTCGTTTCCCGCATCGCACTGGCTGGTGACGCTCGGCAGGCTTGGTGAGCGGGCTGGCCGACCCACGCCAGCTGTGCAACGCGCGATCGAGCGGCTGACACCGTCGTCAGTTCCGGTCATCGGTATTGAACCGCGCAGCACGCCGCTGTTCACGCCCACGGTGCCGGCGGGCAGCTCGCTGCTGGAAACCGCTGTGCGCTACGGGCTCACGTTGCTCGAATCGCCGACGCAGAGCGCGCGCACCGCGACGCATGCCGCCTCGGGCAGTGCGCCGCGCGACGGGGCGACCACGTTTGCGGAGATGATCACCGGCGCGTCCATGCTGCCACCGCCGCGTG
>JACMPK010000217.1 GCA_014377535.1 Gemmatimonadaceae bacterium | reverse complement strand
GGCTGAACGAGCAGGATTGTATCAAGAAACCGCCGCTCCCTGATGCAGGGGAGCGGCGGTTTCTTGATTCAGGTGGAACTCTCGGGGCCCCAAGGAGCCCCCCGAACCACCTCGTCACGTGCAGGCGCAACGGTGTGCGTGCCCTTCAGTTCCCGACGCGCAGATCTGCCACGCGTTCGCTCACTCCTCGGCGTTGAGCGCGCGCCCGAGTTTCCGCAGTTTCGGATGGCGCGCGGTGAAGAATACGGCCATCGCAATGGTCGCCACAAGATTTCCGATGGCCACCTGGTAGGGCGTGATCCCGCTCGTGGACGTCGCATCGAGGAAGGCGACAAAGCCGGTGAAGACGACCTCGAAAGCGAAGAACACGATGACGAACAGCAGCACCGCAGACGGCTGACGCATCGTCACCTGGACGATCGACGCCACGATGATGCCGATGACGATGAAAGCGACGAAGTGGAAGAGCGTATACAACGCCAGCGGTGTTGCGATATCGCCTGGCGCTGCTGGAGCCGAACCGATGAGCACCAGCAACATGCCGCCGAGTTGCGTCGGTGTGCGGAGTGCATGCCCGGATGCCATGTCGATGACCAGGAAGACGACCGCAACCACGGCGGCGGCGATCACCCCGGCCAGTACCCCTTCTGCGACGATCGCGGAGCTCGACCGATTCGCGTCGTTGTGACCCAGCGTCACGGCATTGTCGTCTGACTTTGAAACGGACGCGCTCATCCCTCAACCTCGCGGTTACATGGTGACCTGACGTGCACAGACCTTTGTGCAGGGTGTTGGACGGGCGATCTTGGCGCTGTCAGGAAAACCCTCACTTTCCCGAAGGGTCCGTTACCTGCACTGCCGCCTCACGGACATGCTGAAGGTGACAGACTCAATGCCGGAAACTGCCATGTGCCGGAATTTGGTGAACGTGTCAGCAGACCGAAATTCGTCACGAACCCTCCAGCTCGGGGCAGTACCGCAAGCACCTGCACGTCGCGATCCCGGAGCCCCGTCGCTGTCCGCGCATCAGCGAATTCGGAGACCGCAGCCCTACCAGCAACAATTGCACGCCGCTCCGTCAGCGTCATCCGCGCCGCGACCGGTTCACGCACCGCGGTGCCACTCCATCGGTCGATCGGCTCGCGCGGACGAGGCGACATCGGCCCACCGCGCTGCACCGCGGCCAGTGCTGCCGTTCCCAACGCCACGAGGTACGTCCATAGCTTGACCTGCTGGCAACTTGACCGGAGCATCTCCACACGTTGACGCGCGGCAATCGTACCGTTCACGATGCCACGACGGCCGACGGCTGCCGGCAGCAGGATGGCCACTTTCTCGCCGATTCCGAACAACGGCGCCGCACCGGTGCCGTCATCTTGCGCGAGCAGCGCCAGCGCTGCGGAGCCTCGTCCTGCGAGCGACAGCGTCGCGACGCGTGTCGGAATCCCGCTCGCGTTATCGGGCAGCATGAGTGGTTCCGTTGCCGTGCCGACATCCTCGGCCAGCGTGCTGTCACCCGGCGTGCCGAACAACACGAAGCTCGCGATGTAGAGCAGTGCACTGGGCGAATACGCCAGCGCGGAAGAGCGGGGGAGTGATTTGAGAATCGATCGCACCGATACCAGCATCGACGTCGTCAGTGCGTGCGTGCGACCGTCCACCGTAAGGCTGGCAGTTTGCACACTCTGCAGCTTGAAGAGCAACGCAGCGGGGAGCGTCCACACGTACACCGTTCGTCGCACGACGCGCGCGTCATCGATGCGCTTGTCCGTGATGCGACCCGTGATCATGGACGCGGCACATGGCACCGAATCGCAGCTGATCCACGCGCTCGAGAATCGCGCGCGCGGCGGCTGCGGTGCTCCGCGCCGCGGAATGGCGATCGTGTCGATCATGTCCATCGTGGCGATCACGGTGCCAACCTGCGCGCGACGTGCCCGCTCGACATCAACCGAGAGCGTGTCGACGAGGCAATCGTCGCGACATTCCGATGCATCGAATCCCTGCACCGCCGCCGCCGCACGCACCCCGCGCTGCGCGTGCACCGCTCGCGGTGCCAATGCCAACAGCGACGACGTGAGAAAGGCCGCGAGCAACGCGACAACGCGACCCTGGTTCGTTTGCATCATCCACGGTGGCCGCACGGCGCCTCGGCCACAAGGCCACGGCGAGCCGCGCCACGCGCGCTACATGTCACCAGGCGTGTGCCAGTCTGGAAGACCGGTGGATTCCTCGTGCGTATCATCGTCACGGGTCGTGGCGGCCAGGCCGACCGCGCGGACCCACGCCGTGATCGCCGCGCGCGTGAGGAGCGCGGTCGGATCGGCTGCGGGACGAGGCACGGCCAGCGCCTGCACCAACCGTCGGTGACCATGAACGCTGTCACAGAACTGCTCCGCGAAGCTGTCGCTGCTGCTGCCGCGACACAGCCCGCATCCGTACGGTGAGGTGATCACGTCATGGACGCGCGTCGACAGCTGCGCGCGCGCTCCGCCGGCCGCGAGAAACCCGATCACGATCGCGGAGTTCCGCACGGCAGCGCTGACGTCCGCCAGCGGTGCCGCACCGACGCGATGCGCCCTCTCGCCCAACGGCAGGATCGGCCCCTGGGGCGCCGGCATGCTCGATGGCATGCGACGCACGGCATTGCTGCTGACGAGCAAGTGAGGGGGCGGCGGGCGACGACGGAAGATCACGTGAGCGTTGGTCCAGAGAGGCATCGTTCCAACAATCGGAGCCGATCCGATGCGATTCAGACGAGCCGTACGGACCGACGTCACGCTTCCGCTCGCTTGTATCTGCTGTTGCGTCCAAGTCCTGCTGGCGTGTCGCCGCGCCAGGCCCTGCCAGCCGAAGCTGTGGCCAGACCGTGTCGAAGCTGGCTCGACCTCGTAACTTCGTGTCATGCCACTCTCGTTCTCCGCACGCCACGCCGATGCCCGCACGCTCGATGCGGGCGTCCTGGCCGTACTCTGCGTCAAGGGCACATCAGCCCCCGACGCGCTTGCATCCCTCGACGCGCTGCTGGGCGGCGCCATCGCGCGGTCATTCTCGCGCGGAGCGTTCATCGGCAAGCGCGATGAAGTCCTGCACCTGGTTGGCGGCGAAACGGGACCGCAACGCATCCTGCTCATCGGCATGGGTGACGTCACGGACCGCACCGCCGCATTGAAGCGGGCCGCGCAGCTCGCCGGACGACGCGCGAATGGACTCGAGACCGCATCGCTCGCCGTGATGGTGCCGTCAGGCCTGGACACCACAGGCATTGAGCAGGTCGTCGTCGGCACGTCGATGGGCGCGTGGGAATACCGCGAACTGAAGTCGCCGCCCACCGATGTCAGAATTTTGCTGGAGTCGATCACGGTCCTCGTCGACGACGAATCGGCTGCCGCCGTCGGCATGTCGAACGGCGAGGCGATCGCAGCCGGTTATGCGCTGGCGCGTCGCCTCCAGATGATGCCGGGCAACCTCTGCACACCGGACACGCTGGCCGATGCCGCGCGCGACATCGCAGCTCGGCACTCGCTTGACGTCACGGTGCTTGGCCGACGCGAGATGGAAGCGCTCCGCATGGGCAGCCTGCTTTGCGTGGCTCAGGGCACGCCGCAGGAGCCGCGCCTGGTTGCGCTGGAGTATCGCGGCGCTGGCGATGCGCGGCCGGTGGTGCTGGCCGGCAAGGGTGTGTGCTTCGATACAGGCGGCATCTCGATCAAGCCGGCGCCGGGCATGGAGTGGATGAAGTACGACATGAGCGGCGCGGCTGGCGTGCTGGGTGCAATCGAGGCCATCGCGCGCCTGAAGCTGCCGATCAACGTCGTGGGCCTGGTCGGAGCGGTGACCAACATGCCGTCAGGCACCGCGATCAATCCAGGTGATGTGGTGCAGGCGTCGAACGGCACCTTCATCTAGATCGTGAACACCGATGCCGAAGGTCGCCTCGTGCTCGCCGACGTGCTGCACTATGCGAAGAAGTACGATCCGGTCGCGGTCATCGACGCCGCGACCCTCACCGGTGCGGTCGTCATTGGCCTTGGCCACTCTCTGATGGGCGTCATGGGCACCGATGCGACGCTCGTGAGGGACGTGCTCGCCGCTGGTGCACGCGCGTCGGAGTTTGGGTGGGAGCTGCCACTCTGGCCCGACTACGAGGAACAGATCAAGTCGGACACCGCGGACATCAAGAACACCGGTGGTCGCGCCGCAGGAACGATCACGGCGGCGCTGTTTTTGAAGGTGTTCGCCGAGGGCTATCCGTGGGTGCATCTCGACGTTGCAGGCACGGCATATTCCGAAACGGATCTCGTCTCGCTGCCAAAAGGACCGACGGGTCGACCGGTCGGCACGTTCGTCGAGTTCGTGCGCGCGAGGATCAGCTGACGTTCGGCCGGCTGCAGGTGGTGGCTTGTGCGATGCTCGGCATCGCCACGCCTCTGTGTGCGCAGGTCAGGTCCGCACCGGACTCCATCCTGAAGGCGCGTGCCGACTCCATCGCACGGGCTGATTCCCTGTCCGGCAGCCTGCCGGTGGCGGAACTGCCCGTGCTGACGGAGGTCGGCATGACGCACCGCTGGCGTCGTGACAGCCTGTTCTCGAGCGGTGCGTTGACGCTCGCCGATTTCCTCGATCGCGTGCCGGGGTTTGCGTCATTGCGCGCACGATTTTACATGGCGCCGCAGGTGGGGTCGTATAACGGAGACGTGTCGCGTGTGCGACTCTTCCTTGACGGCGTGGAACTCGAGTCGCTTGACCAGCGCGGCGGCGGGATCACCGACCTGTCCCTGTTTCCAATTGCCTCGCTCGAGGAACTGGTCGTGGAACGCGGCGCTTCCGAGCTGCGGGTGCACATGCGCAGCTGGCGCGGACCCGAGCGCACGACGGCGCAAACACGGGCCGACGTGTACACTGGCGACAATCGCAGCAACACGTTCCGCGGCTACGTCGCGCGTCGCGTAAAAAACGGATTCGCATTCCAGGCCATGCTGCAGCAGCGGAGCACCGACGACCGGCGACTTGGCGGCGACGGTGACGCCACCACGATCTTCACACGCGTCGGCATCATCAAGCCACGCTGGAGCCTGGACGGCACGCTGCTCCGCGTGCGCGCCACGCAGCAGTCGCTCACGCTGTTCAACCTGCCCAGCTATCTCGCCACGGGTCGCGGCCTGCCACCGCACGACCAGGTGCTCCGCGAGGCATACCTGCGCTTCGGCATGGGCGACCAGCGACGCGGTTCGTGGCTGCAACTGATCGCGGCCTCGAGACAAAATGCCGAGAACACGCCGTTCCGGGCTGCCAGCCTGGGGAGTGGTTTCGCACGTGATTCGTCCGATACGACCAGCACGAGCACGCAGTACATCGCGACGGCAGGCTGGTCGTCCGAACGCATGCGCATGTCGATCACCGAGCGACTCCGCAGCGTCTCGGGTCGCCTGTTGCATCAGCCGTCGGCGCGCATCGGGCTGGATCTGGGCCGGCTGACACTGTCGGGCTACGCCGAACGCAATCCGTTCAGCAAGGTCACCAGCGCCGACGCATTGGCGCGTCTCCAGCCGGCGCGGTGGCTGGCCGTCTCCGGTGCGCTCTCTTACGGGACCACGGGTTCCCGCCTGCTCGCCGTCGATTCGCTCGGATCGGAGCAGACGGTGTTGCTTCCCGTCGCGGCGGCGGCACGCGGCGAGGTCGCGTTTCGCCTGGGGAGCGTCTGGGTGCAGGCGGGCGGCGTGATGCGAGACAGCGCCGTGCTGCGCGCGCCACGGATCTTCGACCGCAGCACGCCGCTCGTCGGCGACGGGCGCGCGCTCGGCGTGACATTCAACGTCATCGGCCCGCTCTTCAAGGGGTTTTCGGTGCACGTCAACGGGATCCGCTGGGAGGACGCCGGCTGGTACCGTCCGCAGACGGAAATCCGCAGCGAGCTCACGTGGCGTTATCATTGGACGGGCAAGACACGCACCGGTGGCTTCGATCTCGTGCTGGCAGGGGACGCCGATTATCGCACGGTGTCGTACGTGCCGACGCTCGGAAGAAACGGTACGATGGTGCGGCTGCCGACGTTCCCGGCCACGCCGCTCGGTCTTCGTATTGAATTCACCCTCAAGGATGCGACGCTTTCCGCACAGGTGCGGAACATCCTCAACGTGCCGTACACCACGGTGCCCGGGCTCCTGATGCCAGGCCCGCTTACGATCTACGGTGTCCGCTGGACATTCTGGAACTGATGCTGACACGTACATGATCGGAACGCTCCAGAGCATGACCGGCTATGGTAACGCCGACGGCATGGTGGCTTCACATCGATTGTCGGTCGAGGTTCGCAGCGTCAACCATCGGTTCTTCACGCCGTCGATCAAGCTGCCGCCGGCGCTGACACGGATGGAGACCGACGTCCGTGAACTGCTGCGGCGTCACGTGACGCGCGGGCACGTCACGTTGTCCTTGCGCATCGAGCGCGAGATGACTGAAGGGCCACGCATCGATGTGAAGCGGCTCCTGGCCTACTCGCAGCAGCTGCGTGCCATTCCGGAATCGGCTGGTCTTGCCGTGCAGATCGACCTCGCCTCGCTGCTCCGTCTGCCCGAGGTGGTGACCAGCGCGTTTCAGGATGACAGTGCCCTGGCCGACGTCGATCCCGTCGCCGTCCTGGCGTTGGTGACGGATGCGGTGCATGCCCTGGTGCGTATGCGCGAGGCCGAGGGGACGCGACTTGCGCAGTATTTGCTTGATCGACTGGTGATCATCGAGGGGGCGCTGGACCGGCTTGCCGCGCGCGCGCCCGGACGCCTGGTCGAGCAGCGGGACCGGCTGACCGCGGCCGTGCAGGAGCTGGCCGCGGGTGTCGCGGTCGATGCGCAGCGGTTGGCGCAGGAGATCGCGATCCTCGCCGACCGCTACGACGTGGCGGAGGAGTTGAGCCGGTTCGCCTCCCACAACGAAGCGTGCCGCGTGGCGATCGCATCACCCGGCACCGAGGCGGTCGGCAAGCGACTCGGCTTCATCCTGCAGGAGATGGTGCGCGAGGCGAACACCACAGGCAGCAAGGCCAATGACGCCGCGATGCAGCGTGATGTGGTGTTGATCAAGGAAGAACTCGAGCGGATGCGTGAGCAGGTGGAGAATCTGGAATGATGCACCCGGCATTTCCTGTCATTCTGGCAGCCCCATCCGGGACTGGGAAGACGACGATCGCGCGTCGGCTGCTTGAGCTCCGGCCGGACGTCGGATTCAGCGTGACCTGCACCACGCGGGCACCGCGGCCAGCGGAGTCGCACGGGGTCGATTATCATTTCGTGGTTGGCGACGAGTTCGAGGCCAGGGTCCAGCGCGGCGAGTTTGCCGAGCATGCCGTGGTTCATGGTCATCGGTATGGCACGCTGCGCAGCGAGATCGACCGCCTGATGGCGAGCGGCCGGAATCCGATCATGACGATCGATGTGCAGGGGGCGGTGCAGTTCAGGCAGGTGTTTCCGCAAGCGGTGCTGATCTTTCTCCTGCCGCCATCAGCGGTTGAATTGCTGTCGCGGTTGTCGGGTCGTGGGTCCGAGGACATGGCAACGCTTGCACGTCGCGTTGACAGTGCACTGACGGAGCTGGCGACGGTTGAGCAGTTCAAGTACGTGGTCGTGAACGATGCGCTGGAACACGCGGTCACGCAGGTGCTGAGCATCATCGATGCGGAAGCGCTGCGGCGGACGCGATTGACGGATTTGAGGGAGCGCGTGACGGCACTCGCCAACGAGCTGCGCGACGCGATCCGGTAGCACCGGAATGGCTCGTGTCATTCCGCCGGCAGGTCACCCACCGACGCATCTGCGTCGAGGAGCTGAAAACGAATGCGAGTCTTCACACCCGGCGACATCACCGAGCAGCAGCAGTCGCAGAACAAGTATCTGGGCGTGCTCGTCGCGGCCAAATATGCGCGCGTGCTGAACGATTACCCGAAGATGGGTTCGACGGGTAAGGAAAAGAAGCTCACCACGCGTGCGCTCGAGGACCTGCACGGCAAGGACTTCGATTACCGCGTGATGCCGCGTCGTCGTCCCGACTGAGCGGCTCGGGGCGGGTCGATGCGCCCCTTCGACCGCCGTCGTGTCATCCTTGGGGTGACCGGCGGCATCGCCTGCTACAAGTCCGTCACGCTCGCCCGCCTGCTCACACAGGCGGGCGCAGCTGTTGACGTGATCCTCTCGCGCGCGGCCCGCGAGTTCGTGGGTGCCATCACGTTCGAAGCCGTCACCGGCCGTCCCGTCGCACCAGAGATCCTTGCGCCAGGACACGCGCTGGCACACATCCGACTGGCGAGGGAGACCGATCTCGTGATCGTCGCGCCGGCGACCGCCGACCTGCTCGCGCGGGCCGCGCAGGGTCGGGCCGATGACCAGCTCACGGCTGTGCTGCTCGCCACGCGGGCGCCGGTGCTCGTTGCACCTGCGATGAACGACGGCATGTGGTCGCATGTGCTGGTGCTGCAGAACGCACAGGTGCTGCGCGCGATTGGCCATACCGTGCTCGATCCCGACACTGGACCGCTCGCATTCGGAGAAGGCATCGGGCCGGGCCGCATGCCGGAACCCGAGACGATTCTGGCGCACGCCTCGCGACTGCTCGAGACGTCGACGGTGCTCGCGGGGCGGAAGGTCATCGTCACCGCAGGTCCCACGCGCGAGGCACTCGATCCGGTGCGCTTCATCTCGAACCACAGCAGCGGCCGCATGGGCGTGGCGTTGGCCGCCGCCGCATGGCGCCGCGGTGCCGATGTGACGCTCGTGCATGGCCCGCTGGAGGTTCCGCTGCCGGTCGGCGTTGGCTGCGTGCGTGTGCACAGCACGGCCGAGATGCGCGAGGCGGTGGCGGCAGCCCTGCCGACCGCGGACGCACTGATCATGGCCGCCGCGCCAGCGGATTTCGGCGCAGCGACCGTGAGTGCGCAGAAGCTCAAGAAAAGCGGCGCGACACCGGTGATCGCGCTGGAACACACCGTGGACATTCTCGAGTCGACCCGCGCGCTGCGGCGCCCTGGCGCCGTGATCATGGGCTTCGCACTGGAGACGACGAACATCGAGGCGCACGCGCGCGAGAAAATGCAGCGGAAGGGGCTCGACTTCATCGTTGCCAACGATGCGACGGAAGACGGCGCGGGGTTCGGTGTCGACACCAACCGCGTCGTGATCCTGGACGCGCGGGGCGGCCGCGACACACCGCCGCTGATGCCGAAAACGCAACTCGCTGAGGTGCTGCTGGATCACGTCATCGCAGCGCTGGGGACCGCATCATGAACGCTAAGGAGCGCCTGCGCGCGTACTTGGAGCAACGTCGCGAACTCGGCGAATCCGAGATGGTGCTCGACGCGCTCGACGTCGATGACGTCATGCGGATGCTCGGCGCGCTGCCGGGGGCAGGCGGAGATGTTGCCGCAGTAACATCCACGGACCCCGAGGCAGACGAGATTCCGACCGCGATGAAGTTGACCCGGGCCGATGGCGCGTCGGCGGCACCGCGTCCACCCGCGCCGAAGCCTCCGCGCGCCAATGCGCCCGATCCGCAGGAACGCGTCGTTTTCAAGGCTGGTGCGCCCGATGCGCCGCCGGCGTCGGACGACTGGCGTGAAGTGATGCGTAACCTGCATGCGAGCAGTGCCGAGAAGCCGCCCGCGGCGCCGCCACCGTCGCCCGCCGCACCACCGGCGACTGCGCCTGACGATCCGTCGCGCGACGACGCTGACGCCGCCGTGCCGCACCGCGAGCCTTTGCAAGGCACACTTCGCGTCGAAGGACTCATCGTGCCCCTCGGCCTTCGTGTGGAACGACCGGCGCTGCACAGCGCGGCCGCCACCATGGGATGGCACACGCGTACAGCGCTCGACGAGGCCATTGTGGGCTGCACGCGATGCAGCCTCCACGAGACGGCGACACGGGCAGTGCCCGGCAGCGGCAATCCGATCGCCGACGTGATGGTGGTGGGTGACGCGCCGCGCGACCTGGAGGACGTCAGCGGCGAGCCGTTCGGCGGTCCTGCCGGCGAACTCCTCGACAAGATTCTTGCCGCGGTGCAATTGAGTCGCGACAGTGTCTTTCTATGCAACGTGATGAAGCACCGCACGCCGGGCGAACGCCAGCCGATGCCGGACGAGATTCGTGCCTGCGCGCCATTCCTGCAGCGCCAGATCGAGCTGGTTCAGCCGAAGTTGATCATTGCCTTCGGCACGTTTGCCGCGCAGTCGTTGCTCGGCACTAAACTTCCCATGGGAAAGCTCCGCCAGCAGATCCACTGGTATCAGGGCATTCCGCTCGTCGCCACTTATCATCCGGCCGCCCTCCTGCGCAACGACGCGTGGAAGCGGCCTACGTGGGAAGATGTCAAGCTTGCTCGACGCGTTCTCGACGCGACCATCCGCGCCTGACCCGTATCGCGACCGCCGACCACCACAGTCGGAGGACGCCGAACAATCCGTGCTCGCCGCCATGCTGATCGATGCCGAGGCGATCACGCACGCGACGGAGATCGTGGACGACACGATGTTCTTCCGCGAGGGGCATCGCCGCATCTTCCGTGCGATCATTTCGTTGATGGAGCGCGGCAGCGGCATCGACGTGATCACGCTGGCCGATGAACTCGAGCGTCGGGGCGAGATGGATGCCTCGGGTGGCCGCGAGTATCTCAGCTTCCTCGCGGATGCCGTGCCGACGGCTGCGAACGTGGCGCATCACTCGCGCATCGTGAAGGAGAAGGCGCTGCTGCGCCGCCTGATCGAAGTGTCCACGCAAATTGCCGGCGAGGCCTTCGAGGCGCGCCAGCCCGCGCGCGACCTCCTGGACTTTGCCGAGCAGCGCATCCTGCAGGTCGGTCAGGATCGCGGTGGTGACGGGTTCACGCGCATCAAGGCGCTGATGTATCCGGCCATGGAACGCATCGAGACGATCGCGAAGGAAGGTCGCTCGGTCACCGGCGTCGCAAGCGGTTTCTCAGACCTCGACGAGCTGACCTCCGGTTTCCAGCCCTCCGACCTGATCATCGTGGCGGCACGGCCGTCGATGGGCAAGACGGCGCTGACGTTGAACATCGCGCAGCATGTCGCAATCACGGAAGGCGTCGGCGTCGCGTTCTTCTCGCTGGAAATGAGCAAGGAATCGCTCGTGCAGCGCATGATCACCAGCGAGGCACGGCTGGATGCACAGGCCATGCGCACCGGCCGGCTGCGCGATGACGACTGGCCACGTCTCGCGCGCGCCGTCGGCATCCTGTCACAGGCGCCGATCTACATCGACGATGCGCCGGGCATGACGGTGCTCGACATGCGCGCGAAGGCGCGACGCCTGAAGGCTGATCCGGATTCGAAGCTTGGCCTGATCGTCGTGGATTACCTGCAGCTGATGACCGGCCCCAACGCCGAGAATCGCCAGCAGGAAGTCAGCCAGATCAGTCGCGGGCTCAAGGCACTTGCAAAGGAATTGCGCGTGCCGGTGGTCGCACTGTCGCAGCTCTCACGTGCACCGGAGCAACGTGCCGGCGACGAAAAAGGACGCCCGCAGCTCAGCGACCTCCGCGAGTCGGGTGCGATCGAGCAGGATGCCGACCTCATTCTCTTCATCTTCCGGCAGGAAATCTACGCAGAACGCGACGAAGCCGGTCGTCTCAAGAACGCCGAACTGGAAGGCAAGGCTGAAATCATCATCGGCAAGCAGCGCAACGGACCAATCGGCACGGTGCCGCTGTTCTTCCACAAGCAGTACACGCGATTCGAGAATTTCTCCAAGCGTAAGCAGAGCGAGTGAGCGCAAGGACGAAGACGGCGTACCGCTGCACGAACTGCGGCGCAGAGTATCCAAAGTGGGGCGGCCGCTGCGAGTCGTGCGGCGAGTGGTCCACGCTCGTCGAGGAGATCGTCGAGCGTGCGCCCGCGAAGGCCATCGGCCGTCCCGCCGTCTCGCAGCGGCGCGGCATGGTGGCAACACGGGCGGCGAAGCTCAGCGCCGTCAGCGGCACCGAGTCCACGCGCCTGAAGACGGGACTCGCGGAGTTCGACTTCGTGCTTGGCGGCGGCATCGTGCCGGGCAGCATGGTGCTGGTCGGTGGTGAGCCGGGCATCGGCAAGTCCACGCTGCTGCTGCAGGTCGTTGCGAGACTGCAGGGGCTGGGACACGCAGCGCTGTACATCAGCGGCGAGGAAAGCCCGCTGCAGGTGAAGCTGCGCGCTGATCGGCTGGGTGACGGCGCAGGCGATGTGGAGTTCCTGCCCGAGACACACCTCGAGACCATCCTCGCGCACCTGGAAGCGACACGGCCCACGATTGCAATCGTCGACTCGATCCAGACCGTGCACACGGAGGAGCTGGAAGGCGCGCCCGGCAACGTGGGTCAGGTACGCGAATGCGCCGCGCGCCTGATGCGCGCCGCAAAGGAACTCGGTACCGCGATCTTCGTCGTCGGGCACGTCACGAAGGGCGGCGGCATCGCAGGACCGAAGACGCTCGAGCACATCGTCGATACCGTGTTGTACTTCGAGGGGGAGTCGGGCGCCGACTACCGTCTGTTGCGCGCGACCAAGAATCGCTTCGGCAGCGTCGACGAGATCGGCGTGTTCCGCATGGACGCCGCAGGCCTGCAGCCGGTCGCGAATCCATCCATGCTCTTCATGGGCGACCGCACGCAGAACGCCAGTGGCAGTGCGCTGACCGCGCCGCTGGAAGGTACGCGTCCTCTGCTCGTCGAGATTCAGGGACTTGCCGTCAAGGCGGGCTTCGGCACACCGCAGCGTGTCACCACGGGCTACGATCCGCGTCGGCTCGCGCTGCTGCTCGCGGTGCTCGAAAAGCGCGCGGGCCTTGGTTTCGCGCAGCTCGACGCATTCGTGAACGTCGTCGGCGGCATGCGGCTCACTGAACCGTCCGGTGACACGGCTGTCGCTGTGGCCCTCGCGTCGTCGGTCTACGATCGCCCACTGCCGAACGATGCGCTGTTCCTTGGCGAAATCGGACTGGGCGGCGAGATCCGCGCTGTGTCGCAGCTCGAGCGACGACTCGCTGAAGCGGCACGGCTTGGCCTCACGCGCGCCTACGTCGCCCGGACCAGCGGCAAGGTCAAGGCACCGTCGGGCCTCCAGGTCATCGGCGTCGCCAACGTGCGTGACCTGCTCGACACCATCTTCACATGACTGACGCCATGCACGACGACGACGCAGCACGTCCAGAGCTGCACGACGGCGTTCCCGTTGGTGCACGCGCCGCAGCCAACCTGGAACGTGATGCACGTCCCGCCGCGCTGCGTGAGGTCACACCAGCGGCGGTGCAGAACGTGGGAGTCGTGATTGTCGCGGGTGGCAGCGGCACGCGTGTCGGCGGCACCGAGTTGAAGCAGTTTCGCTGGGTGGCCGGCAAGCCGATGGTATTGCACAGCCTGCAGACGTTCCAGCTGCGTCCCGATGTGGCGCTGGTCGTCGTGGTGCTGCCGCGCGACTTCGCTGCCGACCCGCCGCCCTGGATCTTCCAGTGCGACCTCGATCGCATGCTCGTGAGCCAGGGTGGCCGCGACCGCATGCAGTCGGTGTACAACGGGCTGGAGGACATGCCCGAAAACATCGATATCGTCGTCATCCACGATGCCGCACGGCCGCTGGCCAGTGGGACGGTGATCGACCGCGTCATCCATGAGGCGCGGAACGGACATGGCGCCATTGCGGCGCTGCCTGTCGTGGACACGCTCAAGGAAGTCGATGCCGACGGCCGCATCATGCGTACGGTGGATCGTACGAATCTCTGGCGCGCGCAGACGCCACAAGCGTTTCCGCGCGCGATGATCGACGAGGTCCACACGCGCGCTCGACGCGACAAGCTGTCTGCCACCGACGATGCGGCGCTGTGCGAGCATTACGGCTTTCCGGTCGTCGTGGTGCGCGGCAGCGAGCGCGGCATGAAGGTCACCGATGCCGACGACTTCGCCATCGCCGAGTCGCTGTCGGTGCTCGCCGAGTGAGCTGGCAGAGTGTCGTCACGCCATTCTGGTCGCCTGACGAAGTGCAGGCGGCACTGACACCAGTCGTGATGCACCTGCAGAACCGCGGCGTGCTGGCCTATCCCACTGAAACCGTTTACGGATTCGGGACGATGGTCGATCACGACTCGGTCGAGAAACTGGTGACGCTGAAGCGACGTCCACCGGCCAAGCCATTCCTGCTGCTCGTGTCGAACAGCGCCATGCTGACGCGCCTCGGCCTGCAGCTCTCGGCACAGGCGGCGCACCTGGCCGCGCGGCATTGGCCCGGCCCGCTGACGTTGGTACTGCCGGGCGGTGAAGGTCAGCTGCCAGCTCGCCTTCGTGGTCCGGAGGGCGGAATCGCCGTGCGATGGACGCCGCATGCAGGGCTGCAGCGGCTCATCAGCGCACTGGGCGCACCGCTCACGTCGACCTCCGCAAACCGACCCGGGGTACCACCCGCCATGCGCGCCGTTGAAGTCGTGGATCAATGGACGCCCGAGATCAATCGCGGGTTGCTGATGGTGCTGGATGGTGGCGCGCTGCCTCCCTCGTCGCCCAGTACCGTGGTAGACTGCACGGGGCGACGACTGCGGGTGATTCGTCCTGGCGCGATCAGCGCGGCCATCCTGCGCGACACTGTCCCTGACCTGCTTGGCGATGCCTGATACCTCGCGCCGCGTGCTGTTCGTCTGCACGGGCAACACCTGCCGCAGTCCGATGGCCGAAGTGATCGGTCGCATGCTCGTTGAACAGCGGAAGCTCAGTGATGTCACCGTGGCAAGCGCCGGCGTGGCTGCTGATGACATCAGCGGCGCATCGGAAGGATCGCTGCTCATCGCGATGGAGCATGGCCTGGACCTCTCGCGCCACCGCTCGCGGCAGCTCTCGCCGGCGCTGATCGCGGAATCGGACCTGATCCTGACGATGAGCCCGAGCCACCTGGTTGCCGTCGAGGGCATGGGCGGGCAGGGCAAGTCGTACCTGCTGAGCGCATTCGCGACCAATGGCGAGAGCGCGCGGCCGGTGAGCGACCCGATCGGCGGCGACATCACGATCTACCGTGACACCTTCGACGAGCTGCATGTGCTGACCGGCCGCGCCTTCGACCGACTGGCCGCAGACCAGGGCCTGCGTTCTCGCTGATGCAGACACCCGGGCAGCTCGTGCTGCTCGGGCAGCCCGTCGCACATTCGCTCTCGCCGGTGTTCCAGAACGCGGCGCTGCGGGCGGCCGGCCTGAAAATTTTATATGCCGCCGTCGATGTGAGCGCCGCGAACCTCGCACTGACGCTGCGGGCACTCGTCGCCGCGCATGCTGCAGGCAACGTCACGATCCCGCACAAGGAATCGGTGGCGGCACTCTGCGATGAGTTGACGCCACTCGCGCGCCGGCTCGGGGCGGTAAACACCTGGTGGTCGGTGGACGGCATGCTGCACGGCGACAACACCGATGTGGGCGGTTTCGATGACGCTGTTCGCGCACTGCTCGGCAATCTTCCGAATGCAGTAAAGGTGGCCGTGCTCGGCGCGGGTGGTTCGGCTCGCGCCGTCGTCGCGGCCATCAGCGCGTGGCCGGAATGCCACTGCGCCATCTGGTCGCGGACGCCCGAACGTGCGGCGGCGCTCGTAGCGCTGGGACCTGCGCACAGAACCACCGCGGAGGAGTTCATGGCTGACGCACTGCGAGGCGCTGACCTCGTCGTGAACACGACACCGGTCGGCATGCGCGACGAGCAGGTGCCGGTGAATCCCGGTGTGCTGCATCGCGGCGCCGCATGCCTGGATCTCGTCTACCGGCGCGGTGGCACCACGCCGTTCGTGCAGCTCGCACGAGCACAGGGCCGACGCGCCGATGACGGCCTGCCGATGCTGGTCGCCCAAGGCGCGCGTTCATGGCAGCAGTGGTTCGATGGCATCATGCCGGACCGCGACGTGATGCGGCAGGCTGCACTGCGTGCCGGCTTCGCCGCGGCCGAGTGAACGCCACGCCAGTCGCGACGAGCCTGTGGGCACGGAGCCGCAGCCTTGGCGCGGCGATCGTGGAACTTGCACTGCCTGGCGTCTGCGCCATCTGCACCGCTCCGCTCGGCCGGCAAGCGGGACCTGCCTGCCTGCTCTGCTGGAGCCGAGTGCCGCGGCTCTCGCATCCGCAGTGCGCCCGATGCGGTCATCCCGCGTCGTACAATGCCGAGGCAGGTGATCCCTGTCGGTGGTGCGACGCACTGCCGCCGTTCGTGCGGACCGTGCGCTCCGTCGCCTGGATGGTCACGGGCGGCGTTGCAAGCCAGCTCGTGCACGCGCTGAAGTACGACGGCTGGCCGCAGGTTGCCATTGGCATGGCGGCCGAGATGGCACGCTTGCGATGGCCTGCAGATGTCGTCCGTGAGCGCGCCTGCCTGGTACCCGTGCCGCTGGTCGCATGGCGCGAACGCGAGCGCGGCTACAACCAGGCGCATGTCGTCGCGCAAGCCCTTGGAGCGCATTGGGAGCTGCCCGTGCATGCGGCGCTCGCTCGCACCCGGATGCCAAGCAGTCAGACGCGGTTGACACCCGGGGAGAGATCGGTGAACGTAACCCGCGCGTTCACCGTGGCTTCCGCTGGTGCGCCTCACGTTCAGGGTGCGCACTGCGTGCTCGTGGACGATGTCGTCACCACCGCAGCCACACTCGTCGCCTGCGCCGCCGCCCTCGTGGACGGCGCCGCTCGTATCGTCAGCTGTGTCACCTTCGGACGGGCGCCTGCCATTGGCGACCGCCGTTCACCACTGGAGTAAGCGTCATGGCAATTCGGGTCGGCATCAACGGGTTTGGGCGTATCGGGCGCAACGTGCTTCGCGCCGCCAGAAAATCAGGCGCTGCGATCGATTTTGTCGGCATCAACGATCTCACCGACACGGCCACGCTGGCGCACCTGTTCAAGTACGATTCGGTGCACGGCATTTACCAAGGTGAGGTCAGTTCGAAGGAAGGCGCGATCATCGTCGATGGCGACGAGATCCGCATCACCGCGGAGCGCGATCCGGCGAACCTGCCGTGGGCTGCTTCAGGTGTGGACATCGTCCTGGAGTCCACGGGCATCTTCACCGAGGCCGACAAGGCGAGAAAGCATATCGCTGCCGGTGCGAAGAAGGTCATCATTTCGGCGCCGGCCAAGGGCGAAGACATCACCATCGTGATGGGTGTGAACCACCAGAAGTACGAGCCGGCCAACCATCACATCATCTCGAACGCCAGCTGCACGACGAACTGCCTGGTGCCGATGGTGAAGGTCGTTCGCGACAACTTCGGCTTCCGCCACGGCTCGATGGTCACGATCCACAGCTACACGAACGACCAGCAGATTTTGGATCTGCCGCACAAGGACATGCGCCGTGCCCGTGCCGCCGCCCTGTCCATGATTCCGACCACGACCGGTGCCGCCAAGGCCACTGGGCTCGTGATTCCCGAAGTGATGGGCCTGATCGACGGCATCTCGATCCGCGTCCCGACGCCTGACGTGTCGCTGACGGAACTCACAGTCGAAGTCGAGCGCGCCACGACGATCGAGGAAGTCAACGCCGCCTTCCTCACTGCCAGCAAGGAAGGCCCGCTCAAGGGCTTCCTGGACTACAGCACCGTCGAGCTGGTGAGCGTGGACTACATCGGCAACCCGTTCTCCTGCACGATCGACGCGAAGAACACCAACGTCATCGACAAGACGATGGTCAAGCTTTCCGGCTGGTACGACAACGAGTGGGGCTATTCGAGCCGCTGCGTCGACTTGCTGCTGTACGTCGGCAGCTCGCTCTGATGCAGAAGCGTTCCGTGAAAGACCTGACGCCCGCGCAACTGCGCGGGCGTCGTGTCGTCGTGCGCGTGGATTTCAACGTGCCGTTCGACGACGCAGGCGCCGTCAGCGACGACACGCGCCTGCGCGCCGCCGTGCCCACGATCCAGTTGCTGCGCACGCGAGGCGCCCGCATCGTGCTGCTGTCGCACCTCGGGCGTCCCAAAGGTGCGCCTGACGCGAAGTACTCGCTGCGGGGCGTGTTGCCGGCGCTGCAGCAGGTGCTGCCCGGTGTAGGCATCGCCTTCTGCACCACCACTGACGACGCGGTCGCTGTCGCCGCCACGAACGCGCTGGCGGATGGCGCCGTGCTGCTGATGGAAAACACGCGCTTTCTGCCTGGCGAAGAAGAGAATGACGACGCGCTGGCACAGCGACTGGCCGCACTTGGCGACGTCTACGTCAATGACGCATTCGGCAGCGCGCATCGCGCGCACGCATCGACGGCAGGCATCGCAAAGCACTTGCATCCTGCAGTCGCCGGACTGCTGATGGAAAGTGAGCTTGCGTATCTGGGTGGCGCGCTCGATGATCCGAAGCGTCCCTTCGTGGCGATTCTTGGCGGTTCCAAGATCTCGGGCAAGATCGATGTCGTCGAGGCGCTGCTGCTCAAGGTCGACGCGCTGCTGATCGGAGGCGCAATGGCCTGCACGTTCTACAAGGCGATGGGCTACGAGACCGGATCGTCGCTGGTCGAGCCGGATCGCGTCGAGATGGCGAAGGACCTCATCGAGCGCGCCGGCAGCCTGCTGATCCTGCCACACGATGCGATGGTCGCGAAGGGCATGGACCAGCCGAAGACTGCGCATGCCGTGAAGCGCGATGCAATTCCCGCGAGCGAGGCGATGCTCGACATCGGGCCGGATTCGGCGCAGAGCTATGCACGCGCCATTCTGTCGGCCAAGACGGTGCTCTGGAACGGCCCGATGGGCGTGTTCGAGAAGCCGCCGTTCGACGCCGGCACGCGTGCCGTCGCGACAGCCATGGCCGCAGCGACCGGCAAGGGTGCCATCACGATCGTGGGCGGTGGTGATTCCGCTGCTGCGGTCGTCGAAGCCGGCCTTGGCACAAGCATGAGTCACGTGTCCACAGGCGGCGGAGCCAGCCTCGAATTTCTCGAAGGCAAGGAACTCCCCGGCGTGGCCGCACTGGATGAGAAGGGGACCGCTTGAAGCTGCCGATCTTCGCCGCGAACTGGAAAATGCATCATGGCCCGAGCGATGCCCGGGCCTTCATGAAAAGCTTCCTTGCGCACTACCGGCGGCAGCAGGACCGAAAAGTTCTCTTCTTCCCCAACGCACTGTCCGTGACCACCGTCAGCGAGCTGCTGCGGGATCGGCCCGACATGGAGACCGGCATCCAGAACATCCATTGGGAAGACAAGGGCGCCTTCACCGGCGAGAATTCGGCACCGATGGCACGTGACTCGGGCGCGACGCATGTTCTGGTTGGACACTCCGAGCGCCGGCACGTCTTCCACGAGACCGATGTCGAGAGCAACCTGAAGGTGAAGGCCGCATTTCGCGCGGGGCTTACGCCGGTGCTGTGCGTGGGCGAATTGCTCGCTGAGCGTGATGCCGGCGACACGGAGCGCGTCGTGCTGCGTCAGCTTCTCGCTGGCATCAGTGAGGTCGAGGAAGGGCAGGTCGCCTCGATGATGTTTGCGTACGAGCCGGTGTGGGCCATCGGGACCGGCCGAACCGCGACGCCGCAGGACGCCAGCACGGTGCACTCAGCAATCGCCGCGGCACTCAAGACGGCCATCGGTGAGCGGGCCGCCGGCATTCCGATCCTGTACGGGGGCAGCGTGAATCGTGGGAACGCGACCACGTTGCTGGCGGCGCCCGATGTCGACGGCGTGCTCGTGGGCGGGGCCAGCCTGGACGCGGATGGCTGGAACGCGATCGTTTGCGCTTGATTCGGGGGGTCGGTTCCGTTTTCTTTGGTGGCTGATGCAGTGATGTCCCCGACCCATCCGATCCGATGTACACGTTCCTGCTCGTTCTCCTGATCCTGGTCAGCTTCGTGATGATCGCCGTAATCCTGCTGCAGTCCGGCAAGGGCGGCGGTATGGCGGCCAACTTCGGCGGCGCCTCGTCGTCATCGGATTCCGTCATCGGCACGAGGCAGGCGGGCAACCTGCTTACGAAGATCAGCTGGTGGGGCGGGGGTCTGTTTCTGTTCCTGTCGCTCGTGCTGCAGCTCATGACGAGCCGTCAACGCGCGCCCAAGTCGGTGCTGGACAACGCCTTCACGGCGCCGGTTCCCGCATCACCGGCCGCTGGCAGTCCGGCACCGGGCACCGCCCCAGCCGGTACGGCACTGCCGCTCACGCCGGCACCGGCGGCACCAGCCATCCCGGCACCAGCGAAGAAGTGACCGGCAGCGTGACACCGCTGTCACTCGAAACCGTCCCCGGGGTTCTGCTCCTCGAGGACGGTTCGACGTTTGCAGGCCTCATCAATGCCGATGCCGTACCGACCGTGGCCGAAGTCGTGTTCACCACGAACATGACCGGCTATCAGGAGGTGTTCACGGATCCCTCCTACGGCGGTCAGATCGTGGTGATGACGGCGCCGCAGATCGGCAATTATGGCGTGAATACCGAGGATCCGGAGAGCAGCCGCGTGCAGATCTCGGGCCTGGTGGTGCGCGAGATGTCCCGTACCTACTCGAACTGGCGCGCCACCGGCGACCTGCCGTCGTGGCTGGCTGCCGCGCGCGTACCGACGCTGCAGGAGGTCGATACCCGCCGTCTCACGCGGCATCTACGCAGTGCCGGTGTCATGCTCGGCGTGGTTTCCGTGGGCATCGTGCCGTCGGATGCGGCGCGTGCCCTGCTGGCGGCCGCACCGCGAATGGAAGGTGCGGATCTGGCCACGACCGCCGCCACCCAAACGATGTATGTGTACGGCGCGCAGAACATGGCACATCACATCGTGGCCGTCGACTTCGGCATCAAGGAGAACATGCTCCGACTGTTCTCGGAAGAGGGTTGCAAGGTGACCGTCGTTCCGGCGACGACGACCGCCGAGCAGATATTGGCCGAGAAGCCCGACGGCGTATTCCTGTCGAACGGACCGGGTGATCCGGCGGCCATCAGCTACGCGCCCGCCATGATCCGGGGTGTTGCGGCAGCGGGGACCCCGATCTTCGGCATCTGCCTCGGGCACCAGCTCATTGGGCTCACGTTCGGCGGCAGCACGACGAAGATGCCGTTCGGCCATCGGGGTGGAAATCAGCCCGTGAAGGAGCTGGCGACGGGCAAGGTGCTGATCACCGCCCAGAACCATGGGTTTTCCGTCGAGGGCGACGCGACCGCCGTCACGGGGGCCGCGGAGCTGCAGGTCACGCACGTGAATCTGAATGACGGCTCCATCGAAGGGCTCCGCCATCGAACACTGCCCATCTTCTCGGTGCAGTATCATCCGGAGGCGGCACCGGGTCCCCACGACGCCCGGCCTGTGTTCCACGACTTCATGGCGACACTCCGCGCGCGCGGCTGAAGTAGCCCAACCTCTTGACTGACAACGCTCTACGGCGCTAGCTTCGCGCCCGAGCCCGGTGCCGACCGAGCGTTGACTCCTTGAGGGCGTCCATGACGAAAGCCGATCTGGTGGAGCGGGTCACCGAGCAGATTTCTCGCACGGCCGGTCCGCTGATTTCCAAGAAAGATTGCGCCCGCGTGGTCGACGCGTTCCTCGACGCGATCAAGGATGCAATGAAGGACCAGAAGAACATCGAGGTGCGCGGGTTCGGCACCTTCAAGATCCGGCAACGGAAGACGCGCATGGCTCGCAATCCGCGCACCGGCGAGCCGGTCGAGGTGTCCGCTCGCCCCGTCCCCGTCTTCAAGCCATCGAAGGAGCTGCGCGCGTTGGTTGCTGGCGAAGAAGTGCCGGAGGGCGGCTTTGCCGACGATGATGATGATGACGACGAGTAAGTGTGCGTCCGGCACGCACATGCGTCCCTGAGAGCGTGCGACGGGGCGCCCGGTGGGTGCCCCGTCGTCACATCCGCGCGTGTCGTGGGAACGATCGAGGCGTGCCGCCGCTATCTTCAGCAGTCCCGCAACGTCCGCTAATGCCACAGCTCCAGATTCTGCTTTTTGCGTCATACGCTGACGCCTTCGGTTCCGGCACGGTGACGGTGTCCGTGCCCGATCTGGCGACAGTCGCCGATGTTGTCGTGGCGCTGCGATCGCTGCCAGGCGGCGGTGTGCTGCCGGACAGCCCGCTCGTGGCGGTTGATCGTCGCTACAGGCCGGGCGCCGTCGCCGTACATGCAGGGCAGGAAATTGCCGTGATTCCGCCGGTGGCTGGCGGATGAGGCGCACCGCACTCGTGGCGACGCCGATCGATCCGGTGTCGCTGCTGCGCGAGGTCACAACAGACGGCACCGGCGCGACGACGCTGTTCCTGGGCACGGTGCGAAACGTGAACGAGGGGCGGGAAGTGACGGGCATTGAATACTCCGCCTACACGGCGATGGCAGCCGATGAGCTCGACAGGATTGCCTGTGAGGCCGTCGAACGATTCGATGGCGTGCACCTGGCCGTGGAGCATCGGGTCGGCACGTTGGGCCTGCAGGAAATCAGCGTCGCTATCGCGGTGGCCCATGCGCGTCGCAGTCCGGCGCTGGATGCATCGCGGTTCGTGATCGAGGAACTGAAGCGCCGCGTCCCGATCTGGAAGTGCGAGCAGTATGTGGACGGTACGCGTCACTGGATTGACCCGACGAGCGCTGCGACGTCGCACCCGATCGACGCGCCGTGAGCGGCGTCACGCTCACCGACCAGTTCGGCCGCAGCATCGAGTACCTGCGCATCTCGGTCACCGATCGCTGCAACTTCCGCTGCACCTATTGCATGCCGCTGGCAGGGCTGCCCTGGCTGCCGAAAGCCGAGATATTGTCGTACGAGGAAATCGTCGCCATCGTGGCGCAGCTCGCCCCGCTGGGCCTGCGCCGCATACGTCTCACGGGCGGCGAACCCACGATCCGTCCGCAGCTTGTGTCGCTCGTGCAGCAGCTGCGTGCCGTGCCGGGCGTGGAAGACATCTCGTTGTCCACGAATGGCGTGCGCTTGCCGGAGCTCGCACAGCCGCTGCGCGATGCCGGCCTCGATCGCATCAACATGAGCGCCGACAGCCTCCGCGCCGACCGTATCGTGGCGATCGCGCGCAAGTCGCTCGCATTCGATCCTGTCGTGTCGCTGAAGGCCGCCGAGGCAGCGGGTCTCTCGCCGATCAAGATCAACGTCGTCGTGCTGCGCGGCGTGAACGATGACGAGGTCGGCGACTTTGCAAGGCTTACGCGCGATCATCCCTGGCATGTGCGCTTCATCGAGCTGATGCCTGTGGGTGACATGCGCGAGCTGACATGGGAGCATGTGGTGCCGACTGCCGAGATCCTCGACCGGCTGTCCAGCGTGGACGTTCTCGTGCCCGACGATGGCCCGAGCCGCGGCAACGGACCTGCGGCGTACTATCGCTATGCCGGCGCGCCTGGCACGGTCGGTGTCATCACGCCGATGACGCACACGTATTGCGGCACGTGCAATCGCGTGCGCCTCACCGCCGATGGTCGCCTGCGAACCTGCCTGTTCGGTGATCACGAAGTGAACCTGCGCGATGCACTGCGTGCCGGCCGGCCACTCGAGCCGCTGTTCCGCGAGGCCCTCGCCGGCAAGCCGAAGGAGCATGCGCTGTTGCAGATGCAGGTCGGCGGACTGCGGGCCTTGAGTCAGGTCGGCGGTTAGCGCTGCGGGATCCTCGTTGTCGGGCAGGGTGTTGATGTCTAAGTTTTGATAGTTACTGGATAGTGATGGTTACCCGCATCGCTTCATTGGTGCGACTGACGCGTATCTCTCAGATCGATTACTGAAATGGTGAACAAGATCACGGTTGTCGGTGCCGGCAATGTCGGTGCGACGGCCGCCCAGCGCATTGCCGAGAAGGAACTGGCGCGCCACGTGGTGATGGTCGATGTTGCCGAGGGTGTGCCGCAGGGCAAGGGTCTCGACCAGTACCAGAGCGCGCCGATCGAAGGGTTCGACTCGCTGGTGATCGGCAGCAACGGCTACGACGAATCCGCCGGCAGTGACATCGTCGTCATCACGGCCGGCATTCCGCGCAAGCCCGGCATGTCGCGCGATGACCTCGTCAACACGAACGCCGGGATCATGAAGGCCGTCTGCCAGCAGGTCAAGCAGACATCGCCCGACGCGATCGTGATCGTCGTGTCCAACCCCCTCGACGTGATGTGCTACGTCGCGAAGGAGGTGACCGGCTTCCCTCGCGAACGCGTGATCGGCATGGCCGGCGTGCTGGACACCGCGCGGTACTGCGCGTTCCTCGCAATGGCGATGGATGTATCGGTGAAGGACATCCGCGCGATGGTGCTCGGCGGCCATGGCGACACGATGGTGCCGCTGGTCAGCTACACGTCGGTGAGCGGTATCCCGGTGACGCAATTGCTGGACAAGGCGACGCTCGATTCGATCGTGCAGCGCACGCGCGATGGCGGCGCGGAGATCGTGAAATACTTGAAGACCGGTTCCGCGTACTATGCGCCGTCGGCGGGTGCCGTGCAGATGGTCGAGGCGATCGTGAACGACCAGAAGCGCATCCTGCCCTGCGCCGCATGGCTCGAAGGTGAGTACGGCATGTCGGGCCTGTATCTCGGTGTGCCCTGCAAGCTGGGTCGCCACGGTCTGGAGAAGGTCATCGAGGTGGAACTCTCCGCCGATGAACGCGTCGCACTCGAGAAAAGCGCGCAGGCTGTCCGCGAGCCAATGGCAGCGCTCTCGATCTGAGCATTCTTCGCGTGGCGGGACGGGCGTGACGCCTGACCCGCCGCTCGACCATTCTGACCCGGTTCCGGAGCACCTGCTCGATGAACACGTTGTTGACGTTCTGGCGCTCGACCATCGGCAAGAAGGTGGTCATGGGCGTGACCGGGCTGATTGGTCTGGGGTTCGTGATCGGTCACATGGCCGGGAACCTCCAGGCGTTCTCCGGTGCTGAGAAGCTGGATGCGTATGGTGCACTGCTTCACGGACCGTTGCACGAGATCGTGCTGCTCTCGCGCGTCGTGTTGATCATCGCGGTGATTCTGCATGTCGTCGCGGCTTACCAGCTCACGATGATCTCGCGCGCTGCGCGCCCGATCGGGTATGTGAAGCGCGCGCCGCAGGTAAGCACGCTGGCGTCGCGCACATTGCGCTGGGGTGGTGTGCTGCTGCTGGCTTTCATCATCTTTCACATCCTGCACTTCACGATCGGATCGGTGCATCCGGATTACGTCTCTGGCAAGGTGTATCAGAACCTTGCCACCGGCTTTGCGGTGAAATGGGTCGCCTTCTTTTACCTGGTGGCGATGATTGCACTGGGCATGCACCTGTATCACGGTGCATGGAGCTCGATGCGCACGCTCGGGGTCTCGAAGCAGAGCGCACATCCGCTGAAGCGTTATCTGCCGGTGGTGCTGGCGGTCGTGGTCTCCACCGGGTTCGCGGCGATTCCGCTGGCCTTCCTTCTCGGCGTCCTCAGGTAGTTGCGCACAGCCATGGAACTGAACTCCAAGATTCCGCCGGGTCCACTCGAGCAGAAGTGGGATGCACACCGCTTCAGCATGAAGCTCGTGAACCCGGCCAACAAGCGGAAGTACGAAGTGATCGTGGTCGGCGCCGGCCTTGCCGGTGCGGCCGCCTCGGCGTCGATGTCCGAGCTTGGTTACAAGGTGTCGTGCTTCGTGTATCACGACTCGCCGCGCCGCGCGCATTCCATCGCTGCGCAGGGTGGCATCAACGCCGCGAAAAATTACCAGAACGACGGCGACTCCGTGAAGCGCCTGTTTTACGACACCATCAAGGGCGGCGACTTCCGTGCGCGCGAGGCGAACGTGTATCGCCTGGCACAGCTGTCGGTGAACATCATCGACCAGTGTGTCGCGCAGGGTGTGCCGTTCGCGCGTGACTACGGCGGCCTGCTCACCAATCGCTCGTTCGGTGGCGCACAGGTCAGCCGGACGTTCTACGCCCGCGGGCAAACCGGCCAGCAGCTGCTGCTCGGTGCGTATCAGGCGCTGGAGAAGCAGGTAGGCAAGGGTGCGGTGACCATGCACACGTTCACCGAGATGGTGGACCTGATCGTGGTGGACGGCGTGGCGCGCGGCATCATTGCGCGCGACCTGCGCACCGGCGAGATCACGACGCACCTTGCCGATGCCGTCGTACTGGCGACTGGCGGCTACGGCAACGTGTTTTTTCTGTCCACGAATGCCAAGCAGTCGAACGTGACCGCGTCGTGGCGCGCGTACAAGCGGGGTGCGGCGTTCGCCAATCCCTGCTTCACGCAGATTCATCCCACGTGCATTCCGCAGGCCGGTGATCATCAGTCCAAGCTGACGCTCATGTCGGAGTCGTTGCGCAACGACGGCCGCTGCTGGGCACCGAAGCAGAAGGGCGACACCCGTGCTCCGCAGGACATTCCCGAGACGGAGCGCGACTACTTCCTGGAACGCAAGTACCCGAGCTTCG
>JACMPK010000216.1 GCA_014377535.1 Gemmatimonadaceae bacterium | reverse complement strand
GCATGCTCATCAATTTTGTGTCGTCCCGCACGCGCATGTCCCCGGTAATCGTGGCTGAACATTACAAACGCCTGTCGCGGCTGCCCGCGTACAGACGTTTGTCGCGTCATGTTTGCCACTCTTCTGCAGCATGCGTCGGCACGCTCGTCGACGATGCCAGCCTGCGGTGACTGGTGTAATCCTGCCACCGCTGTGCGCGACTCACATCATGCGACGGTGTCATGTGCGCCGTTTCATTCGCGCCGCCCGCACCGCCCCTGCCGCTGGCACCGGCTGGCACCGCTGGCGACGCTGGCAACACCGGCCACGAAACCCCCACCGGCCACGCTCCTGTCAAACCGCAAACCGCCGCATGCGCATTGCTGAACGAGCCAACGCACATGCGGCGGTCAGGAAGACGGTCCAGCTGCGGCGCGCTTAAAAGTCGTCGCTCGGACGACGGCGCTTCTCCGGAACTGCACGACCGTACGCTCCGGTATCGCTGCGGCTGATCTTCTTCCGCGCGACCAGCGCCTCAAGCACCAGTTCGCATGCGGCAGCCGTCGTGCCGGCGTCCTTCGCATCGGCCAGGCGCAGTGCCCGAACGATGTTGAGCAACGTCGGCACGGTCTCGAAGGCCTTCACCATCGTGACGGCAGCGACATCGTCGCCAACCTGCAGCGCACCGCCCTCGTCGAACCAGATCACGATCTCGTCACTCGAGAAATCCTTGCCGATGCTCGCCAGCGTTGCGTCGGCGGCACGGCGGATCAGTTCACGCGCGATTTTTTCGCCGCCAACCAGCTCGCCTTCGTATTCCAGCTCGATCTTGCCCGTGATCGCCGGCAGCGCCGAATACACGTCGCTCATGCGCGGCACCGCCACATCCTCGTTGACCTGGATCGCGCGACGCTCGGCGTTCGACACCACGTTCTCCAGCACGGAGATCGGCATGCGCTGCGACACGCCGCTGCGCCGGTCGATGCGCTTGTCCTCGCGAGCTTCGAATGCGATGCGCTCCACCACTTCCGACATGAAGCCCGGCACGGTGATGGCCACCGACTCGCGCGACGTCCAGGCTTCCTGCTTCGTGATCGCGATTCCGAGGTCCACCGTGAGCGGGTAGTGCGTCACGATCTCGCTGCCGATGCGGTCCTTGGGCGGCGTGATGATCTTGCCGCGCGCCGTGTAGTCTTCCGGGTTGGCGGTGAAGCAGAGCATGACGTCCAGCGGCAGGCGCACCGGGAAGCCTTTGATCTGCACGTCGCCTTCCTGCATAATGTTGAACAGACCGACCTGCACCTTGCCGGACAGGTCGGGCAGTTCATTCAGCGCGAAGATGCCGCGGTTCGCACGGGGCAGCATGCCGAACTGGATCGTGAGTTCGTCGCTGAGCATGTGACCGCCGCGCGCGGCGCGAATCGGATCCACGTCGCCGATGATGTCGGCGATGGTCACGTCCGGCGTCGCGAGCTTCTCGATGTAGCGTTCGTCACGGTGCACCCAGGCGATCGGCGTCTCGTCGCCGTGTTCCGTGAGCAGTGTCTTCGCGTACTTCGAGATCGGTGCGAACGGGCTGTCGTTGATCTCGCTGCCGGCCACGATCGGCATCTCGTCATCAAGCAATGCCGTCAGCGCGCGCAGGATGCGGCTCTTGGCCTGTCCGCGCAGTCCGAGCAGAATGAAGTTGTGCCGGCTCAGCAGCGCATTGACGAGCTGCGGGAGCACCGTCTCTTCGTAGCCGAGCACGCCAGGCAGCAGCGTTCCGCCTGCGCGCACGCGTGTGAGCAGGTTGGCGCGAATCTCGTCCTTGACCGAGCGTTTCGCGCGGGAGGGCTCACCCCACGAGGAGCGCTTGAGCGCTCCGAGGGTGCTGGGCAGTTGGGGCACGACGGACTCCGAAATCGAGAAAGTGATCTTGAGCTGTTGTAACGCGGAACGCTGCGGCAATCGTTTCCCGCCGGCATGCGTTTCGCGCCGCTGGAGCAAATTACCCGTCTGCCCGCCCCGCGGGGCGCTCGATTCTCGCGGCAGGCGCTGCGGCATCGGCGTCGGCATCGGCGTCGGCATCGGCGTCGGCCATTGGTATCGCCAACGAGAGCGGCAACGCACTTGACGCAGGCGCGCGTCGCGCGGTCTGCGTCAACGCCGTTGCAGTCGCCACAAGGCAACCCCCCGTCTCACCCGACCGGCACGACCTCCACGAGGTTGTCGTAGAACACCGGCCCCTCGCCCAGGTCCGTGAGCCGCTGCGACGTCGTGTCGTTCGCGTTGCGACCGTCGCCAGCCAGCTTCGTCCACCAGATGGACGGCGCCCAGATCACGCCCGGCCGGATGCCGTCACTGATGCGGACGCGCGCGTGGAAGGCGCCGCGGTCGTTCTCGATCTGCACCACCTGCTGATCCGTGATCGCCCGCAGGCCGGCGTCCTCGGGGTGCATGATGCACTCCGGCTCGCGCGCCGCGCGCCGCAGCGTCGGCACGTTCACGAACGTGGTGTTCAGGAACTGGTGCGCCGGACTGGAGATCAGTTGCAGCGGAAAGCGCGCGGCCAGCAACGGATTGCTTTCGATTGACTCGTAGGGCGGAATGAACGTCGGGACCGGATCCAGTCCCATGGAACCCAGCCGCGGCGACACGAACTCGCACTTGCCGCTCGGCGTCGGGAACCCGCCCGCGGCGAACGGCAGGTAGGGACGCGGGACGTTCAGTCGCACCCAGCCGCGGTCGGCCAGCTGCTCGAAGGTCACGCCGTCCATGTGCGCATGATTCGATTCCAGAGCCTGCCTGATCATCGTGATGTCGTCATCACGCAGCGAGGGTTCGTCCAGCCGCATCGCTGTCGCGAGTCGCCGGAAGATTTCCGTGTTCGGCAGCGACTCGCCGATCGGCGCGATCGCGGGCCGGTTCAGCGACGCGTAGAAGTGCCCATATGCCGTGTGCACATCCCAGTGCTCGAGCTGCGTCGTCGCCGGCAACACGAAATCCGCCCAGTCGGCGGTATCGGTACGGAAGTGCTCCAGAACGACGGTGAAGAGATCCTCGCGCCCGAAACCGCGCATGACGGCGGACCGATCAGGCGCGACCGCCGCCGGGTTGCTGTTGTAGACCACCAGCGCCATCACGGGCGGACCGCCGACACCCGCATCGGGCGTGGTCAGCGCATCGCCCAGCAGGCTCATGTTGATCGTGCGAGTGCTGGGACCGAGGTCAGGCCGCTGCAGCGCATGCGTGTTGAACGCGAACGCGCCACTCGTGGACAGGCTCACGCCGCCGCCGGCTCGACGCCAATGGCCGGTGAGTGCCGGAAGACAGGCGATGGTGCGCACGGCCATGCCGCCGCCCGCATGTCGCTGCAGCCCGTAATTGATGCGCAGGAATGCCGCCTTTGCGGCACCGTACGCCGCGGCCAGCGCGGCGATCCGCTCCGCTGAAACACCGGTCACCGCGGCGGTCCGCTCCAGCGTCCACTCGGTGGCGCGCGCTCGCAGCTGGTCCACGCCGACGGTATGCTGCGCGATGTAGTCGTGATCGAGCCAGTCATGCGCGAACAACTCGTGCATGATGCCCAGCGCCAATGCCGCGTCGGTGCCGGGCTTGAGTGCAATCCACTCGTCGCACTGCTCGGCCGTGCGCGTGCGGATCGGGTCGATGCAGATCACGCGGGCGCCCTGCTTCCGTGCATCGAGAATGAAGGGCCAGAGGTGCGGATTCGCCGTCAGCGTGTTGGTGCCCCAGAGGATGATCAGGTCACTCTGCGGCACGCCCTCGAGATCGGCACCGATGCTCGCGCCAACGGTCATCATCATGCCGACGCGTCCGGCCTCCGCACAGATGGTGCGATTCAGCTTGCTCGCGCCGATGGCATGGAAGAAGCGACGGTCCATGGAACTGCCCTGCAGCTGACCCATCGTGCCGGCATATGAATACGGCAGGATGGCTTCCGGCCCATGGGGTCCATTCCGGATTGCATCGAGTCGCGCCGCAATCTCCGACAGCGCGTCATCCCACGTGCAGGGCTCGAAGAGTCCGGCTCCCTTTGCGCCCACTCGTCGCAGCGGCGTCGTCAGCCGGTCGGGATGATAGGTGCGCTCCAGATAGCGATTCACCTTCGCACACAGGAAACCGTTCGTGACCGGGTGCGCAGGGTCGCCCTGAATGCGTGTGGCGCGCCCGTTCTGGTCGACCGTGACGAGGGTTGCACACGTATCAGGACAGTCATGAGGACAAACGCCCCTCACGACGGTCGCGCTGATATCGGCACTACTCGGCAAAATCACGTGTAAGCATGCAGCAAATATGATGATATGTCGTCATTACGCTTGACTTCGTCAGGTCGCGGAATATCCTTCACCTCGCTTCCAGCCGGCGGGCCCGCCGACCGGGAGCGTAGTGTTATCACCACCCCCGGATATCCAGGAGATTTTCCAATGAAGCGTATCGCCACGTTTGCCGCCATGCTCGTCCTCGCCGCCTGCGGCGCGAAGACGGAAGAAGTCAAGATTGATTCGGCCGCCCCGGCAGCAGCACCGGCCATGGAAATGGCCGCCCCGGCAGTAATGGACTCGGCCGCCAAGGACACGACGGCAGCCGCCAAGGCAGCCTCGGCCGCAGACACCGCAAAGAAGATGTAATCTCGCCCTCCCTGGCGAAACTGAACGGCG
>JACMPK010000215.1 GCA_014377535.1 Gemmatimonadaceae bacterium | reverse complement strand
CGTCCCATGGCACGCCGGTCGGATCACCGACGAACGTCACCAGACCCGCCGCCGCGAGTGCCGCATACAGTGGCCTGCCGGCACGGTCACCGAAGAACGGAATGCCCGATTGGTCGGCACCGCGCGGACCGGGTGCCTCGCCGATGAGGATCGCGCGAATGGGCGCCTGCAGATCGAGCGGGATCAGCGGCGCGACGGGGGCGCCGCTGATGCGCCCTGGCACAGACGCAGGTCGCGCGCGCGTCGGCACTCAGATCACGTTGCGCTTGAGCGCGACGTTGCCGTTGGTGGACCGCACGACAATCGTGCGGCCACCGGCACCGAGCGTCGCGCGCAGCTGGTTGGGGCGGATGCTGCCATTGATCGTGAGCGGAAAGTCGCTCACCACGCCGCCATTGGTGGTCGTCATCTCGAGGTCTGCCGACAGCGATGGCGGTGCGTACACGGTGACCGATCCGTTGGTCGTCGAAAAGCGCATGGGCTGGTCGCCCGCGACATCACCGAGCGTGGCGGTCACGCTGCCGTTGGTCGTGGTGGCGTTGATCAGGCCACCGCTGGTGCGCACGCTGACGTTGCCGTTGGTGGTGGCGGCGTCGATCTCGGATGTCAGCCCGTCCATGGCGATGCTGCCATTGGTGCTGCGTGCAAATGCCTTGACGCCGTCAGGGACACGCACGCGTATCGTGACATTCGTCTGGTCGTTGCGCCATGAGGCTCTGGAGCTGTACGTGCCCCGGCTTCCACCGTCGGTGCAGGGCATGTCCAGCCCCCAGAGCGCGCAGATCACGACGTCGCCGTCATCACGCATGCGGAGGTCGAACCGCACTAGCTTCGCGTCACCCTTGTCCACGCGTCGCTCGGCGACGACTTCCACCGGCGAACCCGGCGCGCCACGCTCCACGCGAATGTCGCCATTCATGTTGTGCAGCCTGATGAACCGTCCCTCGACAACCCTGCCCGACCATCGGAAGGTGGTGCCGTCGTCGGTCTGTGAGGCGAGGGGTGCGGTCGCGATCGCGGCGGCACTCATCAGGGCAACGAGGCGAAGGCGTGCGGAGAGGCGCATCAAGAGACACCGGAAGAAGATGATCCGAATACGCGTGGTCACGGACGCTGGTTTCGGGCGTCGAATGGCCCTCGATGCGAGGGGTTCGTGAGCCGTAGACCGCCGGATGCAGGCGACTGCGTGACAGGAGCGCAAATGAGACGTCCACTGGCCATGAGAAAGACGCTTTCCCTCGTCGGCAGCGTGGTGCTGAGCAGCGCACTAGGCTGGGCCGGCAGCGAGTACGGCATCATGACGGGCTTCATGCTGGGCATGGTCGGCACGGGGCTGGGCATGTACGCCGGCTACCGGCTGGCGGCCTACCTGGGCGGCTGACCGTTCGTGTCCGTACCGGTCACGCGCTGCCAGTCGATCCGCATGACACTGCCCTTCGGCCCGACCATCCAGCCCGTGCCGTCGGCGCCGAATCCCACGCTCCAGTAGCTCGCCGTATCGAGCATGGCCCACGACGCGCCGTCATTGGCCGACCAGGCCGCTCCGCCTGGTCCGACGACCACGAGTCGTGCCGCATTGCCGACACGCGCGTACGCGGCACCGTAGGCCGGGCCGGCGAACGGTGGATCGGGGATGACGCGCCACGTGCGGCCGCCATCCGCCGTGCGCGCGGCACGCGGACCGGTGGCCGAGCCGCTGATCGCGCCACCGACGGCGACGCCATGCAAGCGATCCCGGAAGGCAATCGCGGTGATCCCGGCACCCGGACCGCGCACCAGCGGTACCTCGGCGGCGGTCCAGGTCTTCCAGCGGTCGGTGCTGTGGAGAACGCGCGGCACCGCGGCCGTGCCGGTCCCGATCCACGCGTCACCCGCTGCGGACGCCTGCGCGCAGCTGCCGCTCGCCGCGAAACCGCCCTCGCCATCCTGCGAGGGTATCGCACGTACGGTCCACCGGCGGCCATTGGTGGTCTGCACCAGCGGCATGCGCCCGTTCACGGCGTCGCTGAACGCGAAGGCATGGCGATCGTTGAGAAACGCCATGCAATCGTAGAACGCCGCGGTGTCGGCGTTGGCGAAGACCTGTTGCCAGGTGACGCCGGCATCGGTGGTCTGGAAGATGCCCGATCTGGCGCCGGTGCCGGCTGACATGAGCCATGCCCGTCGCGCATCGATGGCGTGGAGATCGCGGAACTCCAGACTGTCGCGACCGGGCATGACATGCGCCTGCCATGTGGCACCGCCATCGGTCGTGACGGCGTAAGTCCCGCGATGTCCGCTGATCCACGCCACGCGCGCATCGGTGGCGCTGACGCTCACGGCCTGAAAGAGCGCCGTGCTGTTCGACTGCTGCACCGTGAGCACGGGTTGCTGCGCCAGCAACGGCAGGCTGCACGCGACTGACAGCACGACGAACCGCAACACGATCGGCATGGGAGCTCCTGTGGTGGCGAACGAGGGCCGGCTCAGGCCGTGACGGGCATCCCGTCTGGCGCAGCCTTGACCCGGAAGAGCGCGGCGAAGATCAGCATCACACCGAGCGCACCCATGGCGGGCACGAACCAGATTCGCGACCAATCATGCGTGACAGCGCCGCCGGCGGTCGTCGCGGCAATCGTGTTCGCATCCACCACCACGCCCGAGAGCCACGATCCGATGAGCTGGCCGGCACCCAGAGTCACGAGGGCGATGAAGCCCTGCGCAGCGGCGCGGATGCGGATGTCCGCCTGCTGGTCCACGTAGATCTGGCCTGTCACGAAGAAGAAGTCGTAACAGACGCCGTGCACCAGGATGCCGAGATAAAGCATCCACATGCCGCTGCCGGCGTTGCCGTAGGCGAACAGCAGATAGCGAAGCGTCCACGTGGCCATGCCGATGAGCAGCAGCTTCTTGATGCCGAGGCGCACGAAGAAGAATGGCATCAGCAGCATGAAGCCGATCTCCGACATCTGGCCGAGCGTCATCTTTGCCGCGGCACCCTGCACGCCGATCTCGTTCAGGAACGGGTTGGTGAACGTGTAGTAGAATTGCAGCGGAATGCAGAGCAGGAACGACCCGAGGACGAACACGGCGAACGAACGGTCCTTCATGAGGGCCAGTGCATCGAGGCCGAGCAGGTCACGCACCGACAGCTTCCGACCCGCGTTGTGCGGCGGCGTGTGCGGCAGTGTAAGGCAGTACGCCGCCATGATCACCGACGCCGCGGCGCCGAGCTGCAGCGGCAGCGCCGTCGCATCGGCACCGAGCTGGCCGATGGCGAGTCCGGCGGCGATGAAGCCGATGGTGCCGAGCACCCGGATGCGCGGGAACTCCTTGGACGGCTCGCTCATG
>JACMPK010000214.1 GCA_014377535.1 Gemmatimonadaceae bacterium | reverse complement strand
TCGGCGCCGGCGGCTTCGAGCATGGCGAGGTCGTCGGCCATGCGTGCGAAGTCGACCGACAGGAGCGAGGGGGCGATGCGGACAGTCATATGCCAAAGATACGCAGGCCGGACCCGACCAGCGGCCACCTGCCGATCAGGGCACGCCGGTGTCGACCGCCGCGGCCGTGGCGCGCGACACGGTGAGCGTCACCGTGCTGCCCGGCGCGACCGGTGCATTTGCGCCTGGGCGCTGCGCGCTCACATGCCCCAGCGGTTGCAGCCCCGTCGTGTCATCGCGCACTGGACCGGCATTGAGGCCAAGCTGGCCGATCAGCGCGAGTGCCTCTTCCATGGTCATGCCCACCAGCGCAGGCATGCCGACGGCATCGGGGCCGGCGCTCACCGACAGGCGCACCTCGGCGGGGATGGTCAACGTGATGCCGCCGCGCGGCAGCGTCGCGATCACCTCGCCGCGCGGACGCTGGTTCAGCCGCTCCAGCGCATCGTCCGCCACGTCGAAGCCTGCGTCCTGCAAGGCCTTGACCGCTTCACTGCGCGAGAGGCCCACCACATCGGGCACCGTCGCCTTGCGCGCACCGAGCGACACGTCGAGCAGCACCTCGTCGCCCTTGAGGCTTTTCACGCCCGGTGCCGGTGTCTGTCCCAGCACCGAATTCTTTGGTGCGGTGGGGTGGTGCAGCGATTCGCCGATGCGCACCTCGAACCCGGCAGCACTGAGGCGAGAGGACGCGTCCTTGTAGAGCAGCCCCACCACGTTCGGCACCGCCGATTCCATCCGCGAAAGTGCGCCGGGCAGCAGCCAGAGCGCGACCGCGACGAAACCGAGCACGAACGATGTGATCGCGACGCTGCTGAACGGATTTCGTCGCGCCATGCCGCGCAGCCCGCCGGCTCGCGTCGTGCCGGACAGGACGGTCGGGGTCATCGAATCCGGCGCATGCGCGCGGCGAAGGCGCCATCCACGCCATGTTCCTGCGGAAGCACACGCAGAAAACCCTTGTCCAGCACCACGTCCGGCACCACGCCGGCCGCTGGCGGCTCCAGCACGAACGAGTCGTCTTCGGCCAGGAATTCGCGCACGACGGCGTCGTTCTCCTCGTGCTCCAGCGAGCAGGTACTGTAGATCAGCAGTCCGCCGGGCTTCACGCAGCTGCTGGCCGCGGCGAGGATGTCGCGTTGCAGCACGGGCAGCAGCGCGATGTCGCTCACGCGCAGGCGCCAGCGCGCATCGGGGTGACGGCGGAAGGTGCCGGTGCCGGTGCAGGGCACGTCGATCAGGACGGCATCCACCGGTTCCAGCGTCGGCGCGGTCGCATCCATCTCGCGTACGTCCACGTGGGTTGCATGCATGCGCTCCAGGTTCGCGTTCAGCCGCTGCAGACGGTTGGCCGACCGGTCGCTGGCGATGACACGCGCACCGGCCTGCAGCAGCGCCAGCGTCTTGCCGCCGGGAGCCGCACAGAGGTCGGCCGCCACGCTGCCGGGCGTGATGCTGGCATACTGCACCACCAGACCGCTGCCAGAGTCCTGCACGAAAAGCTGCCCGCGCTGGAATGCACCGAGCTGCGTGAGCGCGACACCGGGCGGCAGCTGCAGCCCCTCGTCGAACAGCGGCGCGGGCACGGTCAGCACGTCGCGCTCGGCCAGCATCTCGCGCAGCTCGGCGGTGGTGATGCCGAATGGCCGCACGATGATCGGCGCCTCGCCGTTGTTGTGTGCCGTCAGCCGCTCGGTGGCCTCGCGGCCCCAGGCGGCAATCCACCGTTCCAGCAGCCAGCCCGGTTGGCTCGTGCGCACGGCCAGCCGCTCGACCGCGTCGTGCGCGCGATCCAGCGCGTCGGCCGTGCCCGCCGGTGACGCGCCCGACGGCAGGTCGCGCTCGCGGTCGATGCGGCGGAGCACCGCGTTCACCAGCTTGCTCGCGCCGATGCCATGCCGACGCTTGGCCAGTTCCACCGTCTGCGCGATGGCCGCGTAGGCCGGCACGCTGCCCATGCTGAGCAGTTGGTAGGCGCCGAGCCGCAGCAGGTCGCCGAGGTCCGCGTCCAGGCGCGCGTGGCCGCCGGTGATGCGCGGAGCGAGGATCGCGTCGATCCAGCCACGCGAGCGCAGCAGCCCGTAGACCAGCTCCTGCACCCAGCGCCGGTCGCGCGGGTCGAGGGCCGTGGTGACGCGCTCGAACGCCGCGTCCAGCAGTGTGCCGCCACGGAGCGACGTGAGAATTTCCGCGGCTGCGATGCGCGACTCGGTGATGAGTGCACCACGAGCGGGACTCGCCGCAGCGAGCGTCACAGGAGCCTCAGCGGCGGAGTCCTTCGTCATAGGACGCAAGATAGCGATGCGTGGCGCTCACGGCGTCGTCGAGCCAGATGCCACGCATCGCCACGATGCCCGATGCACCGGACCTCGACATCTCGTATGCCCGCTCGGGCGTCATGCCGCCAATCGCAATCACGGGGCAGCCTTCAGCCGCATCGACCACATCGCGCACGAACTGAGACAGCTCCGCCTGCTCGCTCTTCACATCGCCCGGTGGACCCGCAACGAGGAACGTTGCGCCGCTCTGCGCCGTGATCCATGCGTCGGCGGTGGCATGCACGCTGGCACCGAGCACGATCGTCGGGGCAATGCGCCGCGCATCGGCCACCGTCAGCGACCGTGAGGTGAGCTGTGCACCGGTGACACCCGCAACCATCGCGATGTCCACGCGATCATGCACCAGCACCCAGCTGCGCGTCATCTCGCTCACGACACGCAGCTGCAGCGAGAGTTCGACCAGGCGGCGCGCGGTGATCTCGGTGGCGCGCAGGTGAATCGCGATGCGCGGGCCCCAGGCTTCCATCACCGCCGTCGCCAGCTGCACGAAGCCCGGGTCGGCGAGTACCACGTCGTTGGTGAGGATGTGCAGTGCGGGGACCGAGCCGTGCATCAGGTCGCGGGCAACGTGGCGGTGCCCAGAACGTCGTTGATCGCGATGCCGCGACCGGCGGCCCATTCGCGCACCGACTGGCGACGTTTGCCCGAGGGATGCACGTCAGTGATGCGTACCGTGCCCTCGCCGCATGCCACCATCATGCCCTCGTTGCCCACCGACAGCACGGTGCCCGGATCATCCACATGCGTGTGCATGTGCGAGGCGCGTGCGCCGAAGCACTTCACATCCGCGCCGTGCAGCGTGGTGAACGCGCCCGGACGCGGGTCATAGGCGCGAATCAGGTTTGCGACATCGGGGGCGGTCAGGCGCCAGTCGATGCGCGCATCCTCACGCTCGATCTTGGGTGCGTACGTGGCCAGGTGCGCGTTCTGCTCGATCGCGGGCAGCAGGTTCATCTCCAGCAGCGCGAGCGCCTCGATCAGCGACTGCGCGCCCAGTTCCGAGAGCCGGTTCCGCAGCTCGCCACCGGTTTCATCGGGCAGGATCGACACGCGCGACTGGTGCAGAATGGGGCCGGCATCCATGGCCAGCACCATGCGCATGACGGTGATGCCGGTCTCGGTGAAGCCGCGCCGCACCGCCGTCTCGATCGGTGCCGCGCCGCGCAGTTCGGGCAGCAGCGAAGCGTGGATGTTGATGGTGCCGCGCGCTGGATGCTCGATCACGGCAGCGGGCAGGATATGTCCGTACGCCACCACCACGTTCAGCTCCGCGCCCAGTGCGGTGAGCTCGGCCAGGAACGCCTCACCGCGCGGCCGATCGGGTTGCAGCACCGGCAGTCCCTCGCGCAGTGCGATCTCCTTCACCGGCGGCGGTGTCAGCGTGCGTGTGCGTCCCACCGGGCGATCGGGTTGGGTGACCACGCCGACCACGTCGAATCCCTCGCCGAGCAGCGCCTCCAGTGGAGGCACGGCAAAGTCAGGGGTGCCCCAGAACAGGATGCGCACGAGAATGGTTCTCCGTCAGCGGACGTCGGTCCGTTGATGCTCGTCGGCTTCGCTGTCCAGCTCCTCGTCCTCGGCGGCCAGTCGCGCGATCTCCTCGGGCGTCAGGCGGCGCAGCAGGTCGGGGTACTGGTCCTTCTCCTCGTCCCAGTCACGCATGGCCTGCCGGCGCTTGAGGATCGACAGGTGATCCAGGAACAGCTTGCCGTGCAGGTGGTCGATCTCGTGCTGCAGGCAGGTGCCGAACAGGTCAGTGCCTTCCAGCGTGATCGGCTGCATGTCCACGTCCAGCGCCTGCACCACCACCTTCCCCGCGCGCTCCACTTCGTAATGGATGTCGGGAATGGACAGGCAGCCTTCCTCGCGCCGGCTCCTGCCCTGTCGCAGCGTGATGACGGGATTGACGAGCACCAGCGGCTGCTTGTCCAGATCCAGCACGGCGATGCGCTCGCTGCGTCCCACCTGCGGCGCCGCGAGGCCGATGCCCTTGGCGGCGTACATGGTGTCGAACATGTCGGTCACGAGCTCGCGCAGCTCGGTCGTCATCTGCTGCACCGGCAGCGTGTCGCGACGCAGGATGGGGCTGCCGAGGACATGGATGTCGAGCAACGACATCAGGCCACCTTGTCGGCGGTGGAAGTGCCGGTGCTGGAGAAGATCTTGGCAATGCGACCACGCTCCACGATCAGGCGCGACTCGCCGCTCTTGACGGTGATCTCGTCGTCGGGGCTCGAGGCGGCGCCGGCCGACTTGATGTTCTGCACTTCCCCAATGAGGCCGCCGGCGGTGACGATGCGGTCACCCTTCTTGAGCTCGAGAATCGCCAGCTCGTGCTTCTTGCGCTGCTGCTGTTGCGGGCGGATGAGCAGGAAGTAGAAGATCGCGAAGATGCCGCCGTACATGAGCAGCGGGGCGACCATGGCCTGACCGCCGGGAAACTGCAGGATGGCGAGCGAGGCGAGGGGCAGGGAGGTCATGTGAGCGGGGGGCAGCGGACGTGAGTGAAGCGCAAGGCGCGGACGCCTGGGGCATTCGGGTAGGCCGATCGGGAGCGCAGCGGCGCGTCACGGATCGGGGAAGGGTGCAAGATACGCGATCGGGTCGTGCGCGGCGCGTGCGTGGCACGTGAGCGACCGATGTGATGGTCGAGTTGCTGCAGTCGACCGTTCGTGTGCTGGCGCGGCACGGGCGGCGGCGCGGTGCACACTCTGGCGTGGTGGTTGCCGACGCTGGGTGCTACGGCCGGGCGTGGTACCGTGCCAGCCAGTTCGAGCTCCATGTGTCGAACGAACCGTCGTGGAGTGCGGCGCGCGCGGTGTTCATCAGGTGAATCAGGAAGGTCACGTTGTGCAGCGACAGCAGTCGCAGCCCCAGCATTTCCTCGCTGACGAACAGGTGTCGCAGGTAAGCGCGGTCGTACTTCGTGCAGCAGGGGCATGGACAGTCATCAACCAGCGGACGACGATCGAGCCGGAAGGTGCTCTTGCGGATCTGCACCTTGCCGTCGTGTGTGAACGCCGTGCCATTGCGTCCCATGCGCGTGGGGGCGACGCAGTCGAACAGGTCCACGCCGCGGCGCACCGCCTCCACCAGGTCATCGGGAAATCCGACGCCCATCATGTAACGCGGGACGCGGCGGGGAATGACGGGGTCCACCACCTCGAGCGTCGCATACATGTCCGGCTTCGACTCGCCCACCGAGAGCCCACCGATCGCGATGCCATCCCAATCACCGCGCTCCAGAATTCCGCGTGCCGAGGCGACGCGCAGCTCCGGATGCACGCCGCCCTGGATGATGGGGAACAGCGACTGGCGTGGCGGCACGAGATCGGTCGCGATGTCGACCGTCGCCATCGGCGGAGCGCCGGCCGGCACCTCGTACAGCGGCGCCTCGCCACGCCCGTCGCGCGTGATGCGATCAAACTCCACCCGGCACTGATCCAGCCAGCGGAGGCTGCGGTCCATGGCGGCACGACTCGCCGCGAACTCCGCCTGACCGGCAATCAGCTCGTCGAGTTGCATGATGACGTCCGCACCGATGTTTCGTTCAATGCGCATCACGCTTTCCGGCGTGTACTGGTGCTTCGAGCCATCGATGTGGCTCTGGAACACCACACCCTCCTCGCTGACCGTGCGCAGGCTGGACAGCGAGAAGACCTGAAAGCCCCCTGAATCGGTGAGCATCGGGCCATCCCAGCGCGTGAAGGCATGCAGGCCGCCGAGTGCGCGCACCATCATGTCACCCGGTCGCAGGTACAGGTGGTAGGCGTTCGAGAGGATCATCTGCCCGCCAGCTGCCGCGACCTCCTCCACGCTCAGCCCCTTGATCGTGCCATGCGTGCCCACGGGCATGAACGCGGGCGTCTCCACCACGCCATGCGGCGTGGTGAACCGGCCAAGGCGCGCGGAGCCGGAATCGTGCGAGGTGCGGAACGAGAAATCGGACATCGTGGTGCGATGAGAAAGGCGAGGCAATGCCGCCGACGGCACGGTCTGCGAATCTAGTGGCCCGTAAACGAAGTTCCGGCAGCAGTCGCCGGTCGGGGCATCGCAGCTGGCGGCGTTAAAAATCCTCACAATACCGCTGGTATTGCTGTGGTTTTCGCCTTGCCATCCGGGCGCCTCATCCGGCTTCATGCTCTCCGAACTTCGATTACAGGCCACGTGCGGCGCCTCCAGCGCACCACGCGGTAGTTCAGATGATCAGCATCGCGTCGCCATACGAGAAGAAGCGATAGCGCTCGCGGATTGCCTCCTCGTAGGCGCGCATCGTGAGCTCGTAGCCCGCGAATGCCGCCACCAGCATGATCAGCGTGGATCTGGGCAGGTGAAAGTTCGTGAGCAGCCGATCCACCGCCTTGAAGCGGTACGGCGGGTAGATGAAGATGTTTGTGTCACCCTGGCCCTCGTGCAGCATGCCGTCGGCGGTCGCTGCGCTTTCCAGCGTACGGAGGCTGGTCGTGCCGACGGCCCAGACATGTCCTCCGGCGGCCCGCACGCTGTTCACCTTCGCCGCCGTGTGCCCCGGCACCTGATACCACTCGCTGTGCATGTCGTGCTCGCGAGGGTCGTCTACCGAGACAGACCTGAATGTGCCGGCGCCGACATGCAGCAGGACATCCGCCCGTTCCACGCCCTTCCGTGCGAGTGCCTCCAGCACGTCGGTGGTGAAATGCAGCCCAGCGGTCGGCGCAGCGGCCGATCCCGCCTCACGCGCGTACACGGTCTGGTACCGGTCCAGGTCTGCAGGCGTATCGGGACGTGTCATGTACGGTGGCAGCGGTACGTGGCCGTGTCGCTCGATCGCCTCGGCCGCCGGCATGTCGGCATGCAGCCGTACGAGCCTCGTGCCCTGCGTGGTGGGCTCCAGCATCTCGATACCGAAGCCGGGCGCAATCGTGACCATCTTGCCAGCCTGCAGTTTCGCGCCGGGTTGCACCATTGCCTCCCACACGTCGCCGCCACGGTCCTTGAGCAGCAGCACTTCGGCTGGTGCGCCTGACGGCCGCTGCCCCAGCAACCGAGCGCGCATCACTTTTGTCGTGTTCACGACGAGGGCGTCGCCCCCGGGAATGATGTCCACGATGTCACGAAAACGATGATGTGCTGTGGTGCCGCGGCTACGATCCACCAGCAGCAGCCGGCTCTCGTCGCGGCTGGTCGCAGGGGTCTGCGCGATGAGCGATTCGGGCAGTTCAAACACATAATCGGCGACACGGCTGCCGTCGGGGCGTGCACTCTTCTCCATGAGTCAAGCTAGCGGTGCCCGGTACGCTGCACGGCCATTCGCGTCCCGAGCAGCATCCGCGTCCGCATCGATGGTGCGGCATGCGTGCTCGCGATGCGCGCAGCTTGCACGCACGCGCGAGCCTTGATAGGCTTTTCACACTGTTTGATCGCTGTCGTTCTCTCCCGCGACCGACGATGCGTCACGGGAAAAGAGTCGTTCTGCACCCGTGCTTCGGCACATCCGTTTCTGCGCGCACCGTCTGCGCACTGTTCGCGTCGCCGGAACCACGCAGCAGACGATCTGCCGCCTCATGCCCCGCCACCATCCCCATCATGCGAAGCTTGTCCCTGCTGCTGCTTGCCGCCGCGTCGGCGATGCTCATCGGCTGCGATGAACGCAACGACGTCACCGCGCCCTCGACTGGCACGGCCCGCGTCCGCGTCGTGCACGTCGCGCCGACGGCCAGCGCGCTCACCGTCACGCGCAGCGGCGCTTCGCTCGCGACCGCCCTCGCGTTCGGCAGTGTGTCGCCTGCAACGACATACGGCTCGTCGCCCGCCGGCCCGGG
>JACMPK010000213.1 GCA_014377535.1 Gemmatimonadaceae bacterium | reverse complement strand
GCGCCCACCGTCGTGCTGCCGGTCGGTGTCAGCGCCGACGAATTGGCTCGACGTTTCGTGGCGGAGTCGGCACGATACGTGATCGCAAGGTCGCGGCGCGACGATGCCTCGCGTGTCGCCGATTCGGTGGCACGCTTGCTTTCGATGCGGCGCACCGAAGCGGTGCAGCGAGACTCTGCGCGTGCACGGGCACAGCGACGCGTGGAAGCACTGGCGCCACCGCCCGCAATGCTGGGGGCGAGTGCCGCCGCAGCAATAGGATTGGCGCTGCTGGTGACGATCCTGCTGGAAGTTCGTGCACCGCGGCTTGCCGACGAGCCCGAAGTCGTGACGCAGGCGCGTGTGCCCGTGCTGCTGAGCATCCGTACCACGGATGCGGCCACCCCGGGTGCGCTGACCAGCGCGTTCAGCCAGCTCATCTTCGATCTCGAGGAGGCGCTGGCCGCGACCCGCACGCTGATCGTGGTGAGCGACGAGGCGCGCCTCGCCGCACGCACCGCGTCACACATCGCCGAGCGACTGGGGTACGACGGGCGTAGCGTCCGGGTGGTGTTACCGCAGCAGGGTACCGCGCGCCTCACCACGCGCCGGCGCGGTCGCGCCACACCTACGTCCATCCAGTCAGTGCTCGTGCAGCCGGAGCGCAACCAAGGCGTTGCGTGGACCGGCGAATTTCATCTGGACGCGCTGCACGACGACACCATCACGATTCGCGCCGGCGTCATCACCGACGTGCGCGCGTCCCTCGGCACCATGGATGCCGCATCACAGGTCCTGCTCGTGGTGCGCATCGGGAGCACACCGGCTGCCTGGCTTGTTCGTGCTTGTGCGGAGATTCACAAGGTCCGCGGTACTTCCGCTGTCGGTGTCGTGATCTGGGCTGCGGACACTGACGACGAGGATCCCATTCAATACGCGCTCGATTCCGCACTGCAGCGCGCACTGGAAATGGCACCATCACCGGGGCGCTGATCATGTGGGCAGACCAGGTACTTGCATTCGAGAAGGCGCATCTCGGCCGACTGCTCCTCTGGGGCGCTGCAAGCGTGATCACAGGCCTGGGCTGCTGGGTGTTCGCACGCGCACAGCAGCAGAACCAGCCATTTCTCCGCCACTTCGCGATCCAGACCGGTGCCTGGGGCGCGATCGATGCACTGCTGGCCTTGGGCGCGCGGCCGGGCCTCGCGCTCCGTGATTACGACGGACTCACGAACCTCGACCGGTTTCTCTGGTTCAACTGCGGGCTCGATGCCGGCTACATCGCCGTGGGCGTCACGCTCGCGCTCTGCGGCTGGAAGCTCGGGAGGTCGCGCGCGCTGGTCGGTGCCGGCGTGGCCATCGGCATTCAGGGCGCGGCGCTGCTGCTCCTGGACCTGCGCTTTGCCGCGTTGCTCACGCAGGCGCGCTGATCGCACCGAACGGTTCTGCTCGGTGCGGCGCTGTGCATTGCTTGCTAGCTTCCGCGGGTCGCGACTGTCGATCCCAGTTTCCGGCCTCAGGCCTTTCATGCGCGGATACTCCGACCGCATCAATCACGCACTCGCCTTTGCAGCAAAGCACCACGACACACAGGTGCGCAAAGGACTTCGCATGCCGTACGTCACCCACGCGGCGAACGTGGCCGTCATCCTCGCGCATTACGGCTGCGCGGAGATGGTCGTGGTGTCAGGCATCCTGCATGACGCGATCGAGGACTCGGTACGCGACGGCTACACGCGCGACGACTTGTTCGATCGCATCGGTGCCAAGTTCGGCGAGGACATGCTGCAGACGGTGCTGGCCGTGACGCGTCGACGCACCGACGATGACGGTGTCGAGATGAGCAAGGACGACATGAAGGACGACTACCTTGCGCGCCTTGCCACGGCAAGCGATGGCGCCCGCTGGGTTTGCGCCGCGCACAACATGCACAACGTGGGCACGATCCTCGCCGACCTGCTGCGCACCATCGAACCGGCGACGGTCTGGTTGCGCGGCGGCCTGGCTCGCGACAGCACGCTGCATTGGTATCGCGCCGTGCACGAGCGGCTGCGAGCCGTCGGATTTCAGGCGCCAATCATGCACGAACTGGGCGAGATGGTCGTGCAGCTCGAGTCCGCGCCGACGGGCGACGCCGAAGCCGTGCTGTAGTCTCACACTTCGGCAATCACGGCGATCGGCGTTGGATACGTGCGCACCACATAGTCCTCGAGCAGCGCGAGAAATTCGGGCACGATACGGTCGCCCTTGAGCGTCACGCGCAGCGCACCGTCCACATAGACAGGAGCGCGCGGCTCCTCGGCGGTGCCGGGCAGCGAGATGCCGATGTTCGCATGCTTCGACTCGCCGGGCCCGTTCACCACGCAGCCCATGACCGCGACGCGCATCTCCTCCACGCCCGGATGCCTGCCGCGCCAGACCGGCATCTGGTCGCGCAGGTAGCCCTGGATGTCCTCCGCCATGCTCTGGAAGAACGTGGACGTCGTGCGGCCGCACCCTGGACACGCCGTGACCTGCGGCGTGAAGCTGCGCAGGCCCAGCGACTGCAGGATCTGCTGGGCGACCTGCACCTCCTCCGCACGATCACCGCCCGGCTTCGGCGTCAGCGACACACGGATCGTGTCGCCGATGCCATCGGCCAGCAGCAGCGACAGGCCGGCGGCGCTGGCCACCATGCCCTTCATGCCAAGTCCGGCTTCCGTGAGCCCCACATGCATCGGGTAATCGCAGCGCGACGCGAGCCGGCGATAGACATCCACCAGGTCAGGCACCAGCGACACCTTGGCCGAGATCACGATCTTGTCATGTGACAGTCCTACGTCCTCCGCGGCCTCGGCCGAGCGCAGCGCACTGGCCAGCATGGCCTCGACGTAGACGTCATGTGCGGTGGACGGCGTGGACGAGGCGGCGTTTGCATCCATCATCTGCGTGAGCAGGTCCTGATCCAGCGAGCCCCAGTTCACGCCGATGCGCACCGGCTTGTCATTGTCGACCGCGATCTGCACGATGGAGCGGAAGTTCTCGTCGCGACGCTTGCCGCCGACGTTACCCGGATTGATCCGGTACTTGGCCAGCGCGCGCGCACAGTCCGGATATTTTGCCAGCAGCAGGTGACCGTTGTAATGAAAGTCGCCCACGATCGGCGTCGTGATGCCGATGTCCTGCAGCGTCGTGACGATCTCCGGCACCGCTGCCGCGGACTCCTCGTTGTTCACCGTGATGCGCACGATCTGTGAGCCCGCCCGCGACAGCGAAGCGACCTGGGCCACCGTGCCATGCACGTCGGCCGTGTCGGTGTTGGTCATGGACTGCACCACGATCGGATGGCTGCTGCCAACCGGCACGGTGCCGATCATGGCCGTCACGGTCTGGCGGCGGGGGCGGAAGACGGAGGGAATGCTCACAGCAGGTTGATTCGGGGAGCAGGATGGCGCGGTGCGACAGACAGAATCTAGCGAAGGCCCGAGACCGTATCAGGAGGAGTACCGTCGCCGGGGTTGTGGCGGCACACCGGCGTGACTGACATTTACGGCGTCACAGTACGATTCACTTCGACCGGGACGATACGATGGCCAAAGAGCCGAGCCGTACATACAGCACCACGCCGCTCGATACCAGCGCACCGTTGACCACGGCGCCACGACCGAAGGGCAAGGGCAAGTGGAAGATCACGGCCGTCCTGTTTCTGCTCGTGCTGCCGATCGCTGCATTCGCCCTCTGGGTCACGGTTGCGCTGAACTGGGCGTATGCCAGCGGTGAGCGGGCGGGCTTCGTGCAGAAGCTTTCGAACAAGGGCTGGGTCTGCAAG